>JAGVJN010000018.1 GCA_020051095.1 Pseudomonadota bacterium
AGAAGTGAAAAAATCGCCTGTTCAAGAAGAAGTGAAAAAATCGCCTGTTCAAGAAGAAGTGAAAAAATCACCTGTTCAAGAAGAAGTGAAAAAATCACCCGTTGAAGAAGAAGTGAAAAAATCACCTGTTCAAGAAGAAGTGAAAAAATCACCCGTTCAAGAAGAAGTGAAAAAATCACCCGTTCAAGAAGAAGTGAAAAAATCACCCGTTGAAGAAGAAGTGAAAAAATCACCTGTTCAAGAAGAAGTGAAAAAATCGCCTGTTCAAGAAGAAGTGAAAAAATCACCTGTTCAAGAAGAAGCGAAAAAATCACCCGTTGAAACTGACGTGAAGAAATCACCCGTTGAAACTGACGTGAAGAAATCACCCGTTGAAACCGACGTGAAGAAATCACCCGTTTCATCCTCCCTCGTATTCGGCTTTTTCAATGTGATGAAAAATGTGAGTATCGTGCTTGCTACTGTCGTGGTTGGTGGTTTAATCGGTGCGGCTGTTGGTTTAGCGGTTTCTACTATTGCCGCCCCTGTGGTTGCTACCGCAGTCGGTGTCGCTGCCGGCATGTTGGCAACATCGGTGACCCTTCCATCAATGTACCGCTTCTTTTCATCGACTAAAAATGCTAACGACGAAGATGTAAAGGAATTGCACAAAAGTCCATCGTTATAAACACCTCAGTCGTAGGTCGGGCCTTGGCCCGACGATCCATGAATGATTCCATTGTTCAAATAATTGTCGGGCCAAGGCCCGACCTACCATTTGAGCAACTCACGGTTAATAATGACAAGTAGCGGTTGGCTGTGTGAATTTTTCAATCAGCTTAGCCCCATATTGGCTTTGCATATGAGCCTGATAACTTGGTAATTTTCGAATAGCTTCAGGGATCGTTTGCTCATAAAAATCCACTAACGAATCTTTTTCTTCTAAACCGCCCAATAAAAAGCTCAATGGCCTCATAACTTCAAAATAAGAATGATGCCCCAAAGCTATCGTCGATGCCGCAATCAAAATACCCAAGATTTGATAATCGAATTTTGAAAATGACATAATCGGCAAAAGCTTGGCGATAGCAATCCCTATTCCACCCGAAGCACCTGAAATCACCGGCAAATGATGTTTTCGCAACCATATCGCCATCTCACTGGTTTCGTTAGGTTTATAGAATCCGCGTGCAGGCGATTCATTTGCCCTTTTAAAATATTGCTTTAAATCCACTGGCGTATCTTCCCCTGATAAAATACCGAGAGAATGAGTCTTTTCTTCAGAATTATCGCCTTCATCCAATTCAATCACACCTCGATTTTTTGGGCAAAACAGCCATCCTGGTCTTAAGGTTTTTCCAATTAAATCCATGCTCAAACCTGGGTCTTTAAAAAGCGAAAGCTGGCATTTTTGGGCTAAAGAAAGGTCTTTTCTATTTGATAAACCCTGATATTTTGGAAAGGTAAGTGATCCAAGCCCCATGGCCAGTTCGGTAAACATTTTCAAAAACGTTTCGAATACTATCAGTGAATCACACGTTTTTAACTGTTCTAAATCCTTGATGCGTTTATCATACTCTTGCAGCGCTGAGAATACGGAAAACATCGTTCTATCAAATAATAGGTGTTTTGAGTTGAGCTTGCAAAATTGGTCAACGGCGGTGATTATGTTATCCATTAACGGCTTAAATAGTTCCACATGCTCTAGAAAATACTTAGCCATGTAACTTTCAAACAAACAAACATCAATCTCATTATTCTTATCATCAACAGGCATCAAATTTCCTTAGGCAATGGTAATGGATTATGAACCATATTTTACCCGAATCTGTCGACAAATTGTATTTTTATTTTAATCACACTGTACAAATATAATAAAATATGCTACCATGCAAGTCCTTGGTTCATTTATTGAGACGTATTATGGCAACAAATTACACCCTAAATTATACCAACGCCGATGGCTTCACCCTTAATGCTGAAGAGATCTCCGAAAAAACTCCCTTCGTTCGTCTAATCTTAGACTTTGATGACAGTCCTTCTCCAGAAAGCCTTGAAACCCTTGCTGACGTAATTAAAAACGTTGAACCCAATGGCAAAGACGGATTGTTATTAGATTGCTTTTATCTTTGCCTAGGCGAAGGTGAAAAAGTTGGCACGATGAAGCAACTTGGTAAAGATGAAGAGGCATATGAGTTGCCGGTCTTAGATAGTCAATCTGTGCAAGCTTTCATGGCAAAACTGATGAGCGTTCTTCCAGAAGGCTTTACCCAATTCCATGTGGAAGACATTGATGGTATCAATTCTGAAGCAATGATTCCCTTTTTGGCTGGCTTACCAGAAACTGCAACCCATTTAAATTTAGCTGCCTGTAACTTAGATGAAGTGGATCAATTGAAATTCAATCAAGCACTTGCTTCTAAAAAATTAAAAGTCATTTCTTTAGCTAGCGCCCTTGATGATTACAGCGAGGAAAAGCTGCTAAACCTGGTTACTGCACTCCCTGAAACTCTTGAAGAAGTTGTTTTACATGACAATGGGGAAGAAGACAATGACTGGAAAATGGGTCAATTGCTTGCTAAACTTCGACCAGCTATCAACGTCAAAAAAATAAAAGTTGCTCAGCCTAGTGAAAACACTAGTGAAAGCAAATGGGTAACTGCAGGTAATTTGTTGAGTGGCTTAGCAACAACGCTTAAAAATGGCTTTCTGTATTTAGCAAATGTTGGCCAACCTGGGATGGGTGAGTTACTTGAAGAAATGGGCAATTCACATAAGGTTGCTGCTGTAAAAAAATCACCTGTTGAAGAAGCAGCGAAGACATCACCTGTTCAAGAAGCAGCGAAGACATCACCTGTTCAAGAAGAAGCGAAGACATCACCTGTTCAAGAAGAAGTGAAGAAATCACCTGTTCAAGAAGAAGTGAAGAAATCACCTGTTCAAGAAGAAGTGAAGAAATCACCTGTTCAAGAAGAAGTGAAGAAATCACCTGTTGAACTGGAAGATTTACTAGCTTCACCTACTAAAAATACCGTTGAACAACCGCCCGTCTCCTCCTCCTTCCTACTTGGTTTTTTCCAAGTCATGAAGCACGTGAGCATTGCCCTTGCAGCACTCGTGATTGGTGGCCTGGTGGGTACCGCAGTTGGGTTAGCGGTGTCTGCCGTTGCAACACCGGCTGCTGGTATTGCCGCGGGTTTGGTTGCCGGAACTGGGGCAGCCGCACTGACCGTGCCTACGTTATACAGCTTCTTCCCATCTGCTCCGTCAAAAGCGGCTAAAGATGAAGAGGAAGAAAACGATTTTGGCTTTACCAAAATTTGACGATATATAAGCTGAAAGCTAGGAAACCTAATAAAACCCGGTGTTGTCCCTCCGACACGCCGGGTTTTTTTGTATTCTGGCCAAAAAAGGTATATGATTCACATAGAAGTATTTAAAAACAGAGGTTTGAAATGAAGCCAACTCAGCACAAAGAAAAAACCACCCTCAATTGGGTCACCACCTTATTTTTAACCATCAATCCAATGGTTGCCATTATCGGCACCATCGTATTAGGCTATTACCATGCGATTACCTGGCCTACGATTGTTCTTGGCTTGGTTTATGGCATTGCCACTGGCCTAAGTATCACCTGTGGATATCATCGTCTATTTTCCCACCGAGCGTATCAGGCGAAACTTCCAGTGAGGGTCTTCTTCGCTCTTTTTGGCGCCGCTGCATTTGAAGGCAGTGTGCTGGAATGGTGCACCGATCATCGCAATCATCATAAGTACACTGACACCGATAAAGATCCCTATAATGCCAAACGAGGTTTTTGGTATTCGCACATTGGCTGGCTATTTACATTAAATCCCAAAAAACGCGATTTCAGTAACGTCAAAGAGCTACAGGCCGATCCCTTTTTGCGTTTTCAGGATCGCTATTACATCCCCGTTGCCATTGTCATGGGCTACTTTGTTCCCATGCTCATAGCTGGCCTGTGGGGTGACGTGCTTGGTGGACTCATCATTGCCAGTGCCTTACGCATCGCGCTAAATCAACATATCACCTTTTGTGTGAATTCGGTTTGCCACATCTTTGGCAAGCAAACCTATTCTGACCATGTGACAGCAGTTGATAATTGGTTTACAGCCTTCTTCACTTATGGTGAAGGCTTTCACAATTTTCACCACAAATTTCCTTTAGACTATCGTAATGGCATTCGCGCTTATCATTTTGATCCGTCGAAATGGGTGATAAAAACCCTGTATTATCTGGGACTTGCCTCTAATTTACGCATGGTCAGTACCAAACGAATCGTTGAAAGTCGATTGCGCATGGATGAGCTACGTTTGAACGCTAAAGCAAAAACAGGTAATTTAGCCAATCTACTGCCTATGTTAACCCGAACTAAAGAATCCGTCCTAAACTCGTTGGGTAAATTAGAGGAGCTAGAACGAGCATATTCCAATTTAAAGGATAAAAAGGACGAGTTCATTCGCGAGCAAAAAGCCTTATACCGCCGCAAAAAACAAGAAATTAAGCAAACCATCAAACAAGCACGCCGAGACTTAAAGCGCTCATTAAGCATATGGTCCATAGCGTTGAAGCGGTCGTTGAGAACGGTGTAGTTCTTCTTGGGCGGTCAAGCCCTGAAGACATACTGCGGCTTGTCCCTGAGGGATCGACACGAATTTTTTATGTAATTTAATGTTTTTTAAAAGAATTTCCAATGCGTCCCGACGTGCCGCGACTCGTTCGCGGCATCCAGGAGATGCTTATTAGGGAACCAATAGTTCTGGTTAAAACGGAATATCGTGCTGGATACCGCGCATAAAGCGCGGTACGTCGGAAGTTTTAATTTCGTGTGGATCTCTCGGGGGGCAAGCCGCGGTACCTCGGCGTTTAGTAAGAAGCTTATGTATTAAAAAAAGTACCTACCCCTCATGGCCTGACCGACTTATCCCCCAACCGCCAAGCAAATAAAATCGCCATATACAACAAAACGTTAATGATTAGAAAGGTATGTTCATACGAAATTTGCTTGGATAAAATCCATCCGGTTAAGGATTGGAGGATAGGGGCGCTGCTCATTAATATCATGTTGGCTGTTGCCAAAGAAGCCCCTTGCGTTTCTTTGGTGGCACCTTCTTTCACCACCGCAAATATTTGAATGTACGTTGATGAAAAAAAGCCTAGGAAAATGCAAACGATTATCATCCAACCATAACTCAACGGAAGAAACAACATAATAGAGAATAAGATAGCGGTGATTGCGGCGAATAGAATTAATACTTGCCTACGAATCGCGTACCGCTGACTCAACCATGCATTCGTTGGGCCGCCAATCGCTATGCCAATAAACACCATTGATGATACGAAACCGCTCATGCGCAAACTGATAGCAGGGTATTTTTGTAATAAATACGGTATAGACCACATTGTCGCAAAAACATTAACAATGGAAACCGTGGCAAACCCATATAACGCCGCTAACCATAACCGCCCATTACCTAAAATTAACCGAAGCTTATGTTTACCATACGTGGGTTGTTTGATAATGTTCTTTTTTCGGCGTGGTCGGTCTTTTATAAAACAAAACACCAACATGCAAAGTAGTAATGCAAATACGCCTGCTATCTTGAGGGTTATTTGCCACCCGTAGCATTGCACCAGATAGGCCATCATCACTTCACCCAGTGCAACCCCTAATAGGGCAATGGTTTCAGCAATGCCGATGAGTAACGCAAAGTATTTTGGCCGAAACCAGGCAGCCGTGACGTAGAGCATCCCCACAAAGCCAAAGGCACTGCCTGCGCCCATCAACACCCGAGACGCCAACGCCTGGCTATAATTGGCGCTATATGCCAATCCCCAAATCCCACAAACAAGCAACAGTGCGGCGATATTTAAGACTTTTCTAACGCCATAACGGTCATACAATAATCCTACCGGAATTTGTAATAGCACGTAGGAAATAAAGAAGACACTGGATAAATAACCAACTTGCGCACGGTCAAGTTGAAAATCAACCATCCACGCTTTCGCCATGATGCCCGCAACGGTTTGCAACAGAAATTGAAACACCACAAAGCCTGTGACGATGAAGTAGTTGACCCAGGGGACATATTTTTTAGTCATCTTGATACACCCGAGATTCCCCCTTTTCCACGCAGGCTTGTAGCGCAGAATGACTGATAGCCGATGCGATTACTATGGGTTATTACCCGATGGTTTGCTATCAACCTGATGAATTAAGAAATCTAAAATTGCAAAGAAGCGGTCGACTTTGCCAGCCATGGATAAATCCACTTTGTAGCGGCCGTTAACAACCACCGCAGGCACCCCGCGAATACGATATTTAGCCATGGCTAAATTGCCCTGATTCACATCCGAATCAATGGTAGGACTGCGAAAGAAAGCACTTTCAGCGGTTTCTTTATCCACGCCTTGCTCAACAAAAAAATCAACCATGGCTTTATCGTTATCCAGCTTCTTTTTATCTTCTTGAACCGCTTTAAAAATAGCAGGCCCTAAGGTATCCAATTTATTTAATCGCTTGGCAGCATAATAGGCTTTTGCATACACATTCCATCCAGGTTGGAAGACAACTGGCACTTGTTGGAATTCAACCTGCTTACCCTGTTTATTGATAAATTCGTGCAATGGTTTATTTAATTGATAACACCACGGACAACCGTAGCTAAAAAATTCCGCCACTAAAACAGGCTTTCCTGGCTGAATTTTTGGGGCATCCGACAATACCTCATAATCCTTGCCAGCAACAAATCCTGCGGCCAAACACATCCCGGAAACCAGCGATAATACAAGTGCGACAACACGTTTCATAAATCCCCCAGCATTCATGTAATGGCCGGAAGTGTACCATGTTAACAACCGGTTGTCATGGTAAGCAACGCGCTTACCATCAGGACTTACGAAAAACCCCAATCTCTTCGTTATAAACATTTTTCAATTCGGTCATTTAGTTAGTCTAAACTCCCTCATCGAAAAATGTTTATGCCTCGATCTTGAGGTTTTTCATAAGTCCTGACCATTTAACAACAACCCAAGCCTTTGTTGTTTTTTTTGACCAATTGACTTATAATGCTTCGAGGTCAATTAATCGGTAAGTCCATGAAAAAGATTTTCATTCCCCTCCTCCTATTAATCGCTACCATCACGGGGCTTTATTTCTTTCACCCACAAACGCCAAAATCGGACAAACCGATAGTGACACCCGTTTCCTTCAACGATTTACCGAACTGGGGTGGAAAATCTTTCAAACAATCGTTTCAGGTGTTTCGCAACAGCTGTGCCGTATTCATCAAACAAGATCCTAACAAGTCATTAGATACCGAGATTATCAATCTTTCTGTCAAAGACATGTTGCCAGCCTGTAAAAAAGCCTTATCTCAAAAGAAAATCACGGCCAAACAAGCTGCTAACTTTTTTAAAACCTGGTTCCAGCCCATTGAAGTCAAGCAACCCGACAACAGCCCAACCGGCTTATTCACAGGCTATTACGCGCCTCTTTTATCAGGAAGCTTGAAAAAAACAGACAAGTACACAGTCCCTATTTATACGCTACCCAAATCGTTAATTCGATTGGACCTAAGCAAGTTTGATGCGAATCTTGACAAAAAGACGTTGGTAGGCCGTATCCAAAATAATGAGTTTCTTCCCTACCATGACCGAGAAGCCATCAACAAGGGCGCATTAAAACATGTACCGGTGCTTGTCTGGGTCGAAAACCGGGTCGACCGATTATTCTTAGAAATTCAAGGTTCGGGTATTATTCAGTTTGATAATGGCAAGCGCATGTATGTTGGCTATGCGGGTCAAAATGGCCAACCCTACACCGCCCTTGCGGGCGTGTTAATCCGTGAAGGGGTGATGACCAAAGATAATGCTTCCATGCAAGCGATTCGTCGCTATTTTGAAGAACACCCTGAAAACATAGATGGCTATTTAAACCAAAACCAATCGTTTGTCTTCTTTAAAGACTTAAAGCAAAAAGCAGCGCTTGGGGCACAAGGCATTGCCTTAACTGCTGGTTACTCACTAGCGGTTGATAGACGCTATGTTCCCATGGGACTTCCAGTTTGGTTAAGTACCTCTTACCCCGATAATGTCAATGATCACCACCAACCGTTCCACCGGTTAATGATCGCCCAAGATACCGGCGGTGCGATTAAAGGTCCTATTCGTGGGGATGTTTACTGGGGTGCCGGCGAAAAGGCCACCTACACAGCCGGCCATATGAAAAACCCGGGTCGATGGTGGCTCCTCATACCCAAACAACGATGGTCTGAGCAGCCAAAGCCTTCGCATTAAGCAGACTTTAAAGCAGAGTCCATTTCATCTTCTGATGACTGCGGCCATTGAACAGTCGCCAGTGTTCGCAGCAAACCAACCACTAAACAGCATTGTGCCGCATAATAGGTAAGCATAATGGCAAAAAAGTGCATTTGAGCATGATAAAAAAATTCATCCATAGCAACAAGGCAATCCGAAATGACAAATAATCCCGCCCCGATTGCGCATAATCGATGAACACGCATCGCCAAGAGTGTCATGGTTAATATAACCGCCATGTAAACTAACACGGGGATTAATTTATCACCGAGAAACGGCCATAGATAGACAATGAATAGTGCGGCACCGATTAGGGCAACACTCGTCCACAAGCGTGTGGATACTTGCTTTATCTGAGCATGTCTTGGCCATTTGAGAATCCGTTGATAGAGCATGATGTAGCTAACATGGGCGAATAAAAAAGACCCTAACCCTAATTCAAGTTGTTTCGCAAGTGGCAAGGTTAAAGCAATATCCCCTAAAGCGGATAAACACAAAGCGGCCATCAGTAAATACTTACCGTTAGAGGGCAATGTTGACAAAGCAACGATGAATAACAATGCAACAATAGGTAACGGCTTTATGAGGGTGTTAATGGGGAAAGGCCATGTCCCAAAACTACTTAAATAAATGATTGCCAATACTATAAATGAGGTATATCCCCAACGTTGGTATGAAGTCATCGCTTGTCCTTGTCTATCATGCCCTCTAGCTGCTAAACTTAAAATAATCAGGATCTAGGGGCGTTCCTAGGCTTTACTCAACCCACTTATCTATTCATTATGTCAGAAACTATTTTTATTGCCACTGCAAATCGAGGCAAAATCGCCGAATTTCAACAAATGTTAACCGATAAAACCATTGTTAGCTTTGTCGACACTAATTTCCCATCGCCAGAAGAAACGGGGTTAACCTTCATTGAAAACGCGCTCATCAAAGCACGCTTTGCCAGCGAACAAACGAAGCTTCCCGCTTTAGCCGATGATTCAGGGTTAGTGGTGCCCGCGCTACAGGGAGAGCCCGGCATCTATTCAGCTCGCTATGCCGGCGAAGATGGGAATCACGCTGCCAATATGGCGAAGTTATTGGAGAAAATGGATAACTTCCCGCCTGAAAAGCGACAAGCGTATTTTGTCTGCGTGTTGGTCTATCTACAACATGCCCATGACCCTATGCCACTGATTGCCGTCGGTGAAATGCAAGGTCGGATACACCACCACCCACAAGGCCAAGGCGGCTTTGGTTATGACCCCATTTTTTTTCTACCTGAGTACCAATGCACTGCTGCAGAAATAGCCCCCAAGCTTAAAAATGCCATTAGTCATCGCGGCAAAGCCTTAGCGATTCTTCGTGAGAAACTCTATGGGGGATAGCATTGAAACACTGCTGCATAAAGCGCAACATTGGCAACATCAACAACAATTTAACCAAGCGATTGACTGCCTAAAACGCCTTCTATCAATCGACCCCAATCAGGTTGAAGCCCTTCATCAACTCGGTTTAGTATATATTCAAACGGATGATATCGCCAAAGCCGTTGAGGTATTTGAAAAAACAGTAGCGCTCGATACGGATAACCCCAACGCCCACCATCATCTTGCCAATGCTTATAAGATCCAACATCACTTTGCAGAAGCCGACAAACATTATCAAATTGCCTTGTCTCTAAACCCTGACTATGTGGAAGCACACCATAATTATGCCGGATTATTGATGCACTATGACCAGTATCAAAGTGCCCTGCAGCATTTTCATAAAGCATTACAACTTAGACCCGATTTCCATGATGCGCATTTTAATTTAGGCTTATTATTCTTAAAGCAACAAAACTGGGACGCAGCAAGGCGCCAATTTAATAACGTCTTAGCATTAAACCAAAACAACCTAAAAGCCCATTTTTATGCAGGCGTACTGGCCTTACGAAACGAGGATTTACCGCTAGCAAAAAATCACTTGTTGCAGGTCATCAAAGACAACCCGGAGCATATTGATGCGTTAATAAATCTGGGGGTTATCGCCTTAAAGATGAAACAAGAACAACATGCCGTTGATTATTTTACCAAAGCACTGGCTATTGATAACCGTAAAGAAGAAGCTAAAAGTAATTTAGCGGCCACCTTTATCCATCATCACCGCTATGAGAATGCATTAATCCACTATTTGGAGTTGATTAACGACCATCCAAACAACCTCGAGTATCTCTATAATACGGCGGTTGCTGAAATGGCCTTAGGGCAACTTAGCAACGCGGAGAAGCATTTTCAGCAATGCCTAAGGCTCGATGCGAACCATGCGGCTTCGATCAATAATTTAGCCGCGATATGCATGCGTCTTGATAAAATTGACGAGGCAAAAGCATTATTAAACCGGGTACTAGAAATTCATCCGGATGATGTCATTTCAAAACACATGCTGGCCGCCATTAGCGATGAAAATAAACCCCAGCCGACATGCGTGGAGTATGCCAAAAATTTATTTAACAATTACGCGCTTTATTATGATAAACACGTGCAAAATCAACTTGACTATCAAGTTCCCCACGTATTTAAAACACTGTTACAAACCCATCATCTGACCCACTTCGACCGTGCTTTAGATTTAGGGTGTGGCAGTGGTTTATTGGCTGAGGCAATTCACCCTTTTTGCTCGGAAATAGACGGGGTGGACATTTCTGAAAACATGATTGAATTGGCAAAAGCAAAACAATACTATCATACCCTCTACTGCGATGAGATGATTCATCATCTGCAGAGCCATTCCCAAAAATACCAGATCATCTTTGCGGCCGATGTGCTACCATATTTTGGCGAGCTCGAACCACTGATGAATTTAATGGCTGATAGGTTAAACGATAACGGTTTTCTGCTGTTTAATACTGAAGTTTCAGAAACAAGGCCTTGGTATCTTCAAAAAACCGGACGGTTTGCCCATAGCCAATCCTATATCGAACAGATTAGCCAAGCCTTTAAAGTGCTCGATCTTCAATCCGTTTTTGGACGTAAACAAGCCAATCAAGGGTTAACTGTCAATGTTTTCTTACTGAAAAAACTATAACACCGTGTGAAATTTTAACTATACCCATGATCATCCAAAACGCGAGGATTTATGCGCCGTTAACGTTTTGCAGGGCGAAAGAGAAAAAGTAGAAAACTCGCATTTTCAATGATCACAGGTATATAATTGATAATTGATGAAAACATGGCAAGGTATGTCACCCATGGTAAAACGCAGCAAGAAAGCCTGGCAAATAGCCGCAATAAGCCTCTCTTTTATATTCTTTATTGTCCTGTTATATATCGATCATAAAAAAGGACATGCCGATTATATCGGTGAATTACACCAACTGAACACTGAAATCCGCCAATCGTTTGACTCACAGATACAATCCCTGGTTGATAAATTGCCAACCCTTACTAACACCATCGCTCCTTTAAATCAATGCTCAAAGAAAACACTAGAAGCGTTAGGCAATTATGCCTTTGCCAATCCGCAATTGTCCACCATTGCGGTAAAAAGCAAAAGCCTTTCGAGCTGGTGTATTAGCCCCGAATTTCGAACGTTAATTCAGCCCAAATTAAGGGGTAACACAACCAAATTAATTGGCCCAGTCACCCACACCAAGACAAAGGAAACTTTCTTTATCCTCCAATATCCGGGAAATGATGACATTACCTATCAATTATATATCCTAAAATCCGTGCTATTAAATGCCATTAATCTCCCAAGCCCTTTGATTAACAGTACCGCTTTAATAACCAAAGATGAACGCATCCTCCTCGAAACAAACCCCTCGGTCAATGATGCAAATCAGCATGCTTCGCTAGAAAGCTCCGAACCGTCAAAACTCTTACCCAATATTCTTATCCATCTTGACGCCGATGAAGCATATATTCAAAGTGGCAATAGTAAAAAATTGTGGTCATTGCGACTTTTAAGCATTGCCGTTGCAGGGCTGTTTCTATTAGCTCTATTACTTCATATCAATCGTAGTTTTTCCTTAGAAAGCATCATTAAACAGGCACTGCGCAACGAGGAGTTTTACCCGGTTTTCCAACCCGTCATTGATGCAAACACCCGACAAATCATGGGTGCGGAGCTGTTAATCCGTTGGCAAGATAAGCATGGCGAACACATCATGCCCAATCAGTTTATCGAGGAAGCAGAGCACAGCGGTCAAATTGTGCCCTTAACGATCCAATTAATTGAGAGCGCGTTTCAAATGTTAGGCAATTACCTGCAGGAAAATCGTTCATTTCATTTAGGCATTAATCTATGTCATGCCCATTTTGCCGATGAAACTTGGCTACAAACGTTGATTGCCCTATGCCAGCAGCATGACATCGAACCCAGCCAAATCATGCTGGAAGTAACGGAACGAACGATTATGGATAGTGGGGAGCTGAATCTTTCTCAACACATGAAAGCGATGAAGGACAAGGGCTTTCAATTAGCTATTGATGATTTTGGTACCAGCCATGCAAGCATCAGTTATCTACGCCATTTTCCCCTTGACTACCTAAAAATCGACATGATGTATGTCCACGCCATTGGAACGGGTGCTGTCACCGAAGCCTTGCTACCACCCATTATTTTAATTGCCAACCAGTTAAACTTAAAGATAATCGCCGAAGGCGTTGAAACAGAGGAACAGTTTAACTACCTCAAAGAGCGCCAAGTTGATTACATTCAAGGATGGTATTTTTCCAAAGCGTTGGGCGCGGATGATTTGGTTAAGCGGATAGTCCATAGTGAGTCGGCTTTGCCGAGTGATTGATCCCCGGATTTCGGCTACGCCTTCATCCGGGCTTCGATTCTTAGGTCTCTCAATACAATACTTACGACACCAATTTGCGATAATCTTCGGCAATCGCTTCTGCATCGTGCGGTGCTGTGAAAAATGCGTTTAATTCACCTTTGGGATTAAAGACAATGATTGCCCCGCTATGCTGAATATCATAGTTTTCAGCAGGTTTCCCTTGCTTGGGCAATACTTTGGTATAAACCACGCCCATCTCACGAGTCATGTGTTTAATTTTAGCTTGGCTGCCCCGTGCCCCATAAAACCGCTTATCAAAAGATAGCACATAGTTCTTTAGTTTTTCTAAGTTATCCCGGGCAGGGTCAATGCTTATCATCACCACTCGCGGAGCGGGATGAATTTTCTTTTCCAGGATTAATCGATACGTTTTTCCGAGTTCTGCCATGGTAGTAGGACAAACATAACCACAATTGGTAAAACCAAAAAACACCATGGTCCACTGCCCCTTCAAATGCTCATTATCAAACGTCTGACCATCGGTTCCAGTCAGCTCAAACGTGCTAACTGGCCGAGGCTGCTTTAAATAGGTGCCATGAAAGGTGTTAGGATCAATTTCTTTTTTGAATTGAATATGTTGAAAGAGAAACACGCCTGCAAATAAGGCTGCCAATCCGATTAAGGCAACAACGGTCGCCGTTTTACGTGTTGAATTGAGAGACATAACAAATTCCTATAGATAATGATCAACCAGCAATAGAACAAATAATATCATTAAATAAACAATGGAGAAGCGAAAAGTCTGCATTGCTATGCGAGGTTGATGGTGACGATACAGCCGCCAAGCCCATTGCAAGAAGCGACCACTTAACAGGGTCGCGCCAACAGCGTAGACCAAACCGCTCATACCAACAGCATACGGTAATAATGTCACTGAAAACAATAACAGGCTGTATAATAATATGGATAAACGAGTAAAGGCAATGCCATGTGTCACAGGCAGCATGGGTATTTTGGCATCTTTATAATCGTCAAACCGATAAATGGCGAGCGCCCAGAAATGCGGCGGTGTCCAGGTAAAAATAATGAGAACTAACAAAAGGGCTTGGCCATCAAGGTGGTTGGTAACAGCAGTCCATCCCAATAAAGGAGGAGCCGCGCCTGCTAGTCCACCGATAACGATATTTTGTGGGGTAGCACGTTTGAGATAACCCGTGTATACCAACGCATAGCCTATCAAGGTCACAAACGTTAATATTGCGGTCAGTTGATTCACGTAGACCGTCAAAATAAATAAACCGATTGCGCCAATAGCAATGGCAAAGATTAGCGCTTGCTTCACGGTGACTCGGCCTTGAGCAACCGGCCGCTTTTTAGTACGTGCCATGATGGTGTCGATGTGGCGATCTAACATATGGTTGATCGCAGCAGCGCTACTTGCACATAAGGCAACGCCAATAAGTGCATTGAAAAATAAGGATGGCGCGATGCCCCCCGGTACGGCGAGGAACATGCCAACCACCATGGTTAACAGCATCAACGCCACCACTTTAGGCTTGCATAACTCAATATAATCACGCCAGTCTGTCAGTTTGGGCATCGAATCAACGATCATCCGTCCTCCTTTGCATCACGATAGCGAGCATAGCCATTAAGGAAGCTAACAACATGGCAGCGACACCATTATGAGCCACTGCCACGGGCAGCGGTAGTCGATACATGACATTGGCGATACCTAAGCATATTTGCATCACTAAAAGCAATCCTATAAAGATGGCGCAAAATCGTTGCAACTCATTATGGCTTGTTCGATAAATAATAATTGACAAGCCAAACAGATATATCGCTGTCACCATTGCCCCAATACGATGAATCATCTGGATGGTAACACGTATTTCGCTATCTAACAGGCCGCCTTGATAATTTTCCCCAATTGACGTAAATAAATTAAACCCTTGGCCAAGATGCAATGAAGGCAGCCATAATCCGTTGCACTTTGGAAAGCCAACACAAGCAATACCAGCATAATTAGCACTCACCCAACCGCCCAGTGCAATTTGGCAAAATACCACAAAAATGCCACCTAATACCCAATATAATTGCCGCGTCAATTGGGTATCAGAAGGGTTGGTAATCTTGACGTTGTAGTAACAAAGCAAGGAAAAAATGGTCATGCCACCCAGCAAATGACTCATAACAACCACAGGTAATAATTTCATCGTCACAGTCCACATGCCAAGGGCTGCTTGTAAAATAACCAAACAAACGATGATAGCTGGCATTCGCCAATAAGCAAAGCGATCACGAATGCGAAGGTACAGTGCACGGATTGCGATCAATAATAATAAGAAAGCTAAACTACCCGCGACATAGCGATGGACCATTTCAGTCCATGCTTTCACTTGTTCCACCGGCACGTCTGGGAAGTTAGCCTGAGCGACTTGCAAGGCACTTGCTTTATGAGGCAAGACCATATGCCCATAGCACCCTGGCCAGTCGGGGCATCCTAAACCCGCATCTGTTAATCGTGTATAAGCCCCTAGCGTCACCACAACCAATGCCAAAAGCATGGCGCTAAATACACAATATTTTAACCACTTATCTTGAACCATAAGGTGCTCTACTGTTCAGCTAGTTTGATTAAATGCTTTAAGTCTTTGAATATCGACTTTTGTTGGGCATTTAGCGGGTAATATAAAACCATAAAATTGTGTGGATCAACAATAAATAAGCCTTTGAGGTAATTACGGATGGATAAATTCTCCCTGTCGGTCGAAGATAGGATTTGACTCGTCATCGCCATGTCTTTCATTTGGTTTTGTATGATTTTATCTGGAAGCAGTGAAGGATCCGTGACCATTAAGCGCAAATCAACCTCGCGAGACAGTCGCCCTAATGCCAGGCGGACGCGTGCTAATTTATCAAGCATGGCTAAACATCGCCCGCTGCACTGTTGATCAGAAACGAGCAACAAATGCCATTTTTTTTGGGTAAGGCTATCTAATTTAATCAAGGGAGAGACGAGTTGACCCTTATTGCTAGTTTGACCAACGAGCCACTGGGGATGTTGATATAGCAATGCGGCTAAGCACCCTGGCAAAATAAACAATAGGAATAGCAATGCTAATTCCGTTGACTTGGTTCTATTCAGATTTTGCGTCATACTGCTTCTTTATAAAATAACTCAACATAACACCCAAACCAAAGGCCATAACGAACCATTGAATGGCGTAGCCAATATGCCGGTTTGGTGACATGGCTACAATGGGCCAAGCCCGAATGAAAATGTCACCCTCCGGTTTTAGCCGCAACGTGTAATTAGCCAGCGGTTGGGGCAATAAATTACTAAGATCATCCATATCGATTTGTTCTAATAAATAACGTTCACCTTGGCGAATCTCAAGCTGCGGTCCTAGGCGCCATGAATTGTTTTTAGGGTAATACACATAGCCATTGAGGGTTGTTGACTGCGTTGGCGTTACAATTTTGGGTAATCGTTGACGCGTCACATCACCAGCTACCCAACCACGATTAACCAAGACAATCAAACCCTCAATGGTCTCGAATGGCGAGATAATATCATAACCAAACTGATGATGATAATGTTGATTATCCAGATATAACAACGGCGACAGATATCGACCTGTTAGTTTGATTGGCTGATACTGTGCAGGTTTGCTGTTTTTAGATAAAAACGTTGGTTTTTCATTCGCTAATTGCTGATGCTGTCGAACCATTTCCCTTTTTTGATCCGCTCGATGCATTTGCCAAAAACCCAAACGAACACAACTGATGATCGCAACGACTGTCAAAGAGAAAAAAATCCATAGTCTTGATGAAAAACGGGCCATAATGACAAAACAATGAAAATTTGACGGCAATGGTATCATAAAAATTTGCCAAAACGTAGTCTTGTTGGGATTCAATTAAATCCGCACGAAATGGTGTTCCCGCATTATGCAGCGCTAATGCGGGCAACGATTTCGACGATTTCCAATGATTTTTCTATTCCGGTGGAGGAAAGATTATCCCAATAGTCCTAACTTTTTAACTGTATCACGTTCTTCACGTAATTCGTTTAATGTGTTGTTAAATTTTGCCATAGCAAACGCATTAAGGGTGAGACCTTCCACCACTTTCGTGTGATAATAATCGGTAAAACTATCATGGGTGGTCACACAGGGGAATGAAAAGATTAACCCTTCATCCACGCCATATTCCCCTTGTGAACATTTGGCCATCGAAAACATTTCATTGGCCGTTGTTTCATTAATCAGATGACTGACCCCTTGAACAATGGCATTGGCAGCAGAAGCAGCAGATGATGCGCCGCGTGCTTTAATAATGGCAGCCCCTCGCTGTTGAACCGTGGTTAAAAAGTCATTTTCTAACCATTTCTGATCGCCAATCACTCTTGCAGCCGGTTGTCCATCAATCATCGCATTGGAGAAATCCGGGTACATCGTAGGAGAGTGGTTACCCCAGATCACCATTTTTGTGACTTCAGTAATATCAACATCCGCTTTCTTCGCCAACTGCATACGAGCGCGAAACTCATCTAACATGGTCATGGCATAGAAACGATCATTTGGAACATCTGGGGCAGCGTTCATAGCAATCAACGCATTGGTGTTACAAGGGTTACCCACCACAAATGTGCGTACATTCTGAGAGGCATTGTCATTAATCGCACGACCTTGTTTGGTAAATATGCCACCATTAATTTCTAACAAATCGGAACGCTCCATGCCTTGTTTACGGGGAACAGAGCCAACTAATAAAGCCCAGTTCACACCTTCCATGGCTTGATTGATATCGGAGGTATAGCGAATTGCTTTTAGCAAGGGGAAAGCACAATCTTCTAGCTCCATGACGACGCCTTCTAAGGCTGGCATCGCTTGCTCAAGCTCTAATAAATTCAATTCCACATCCACTTTAGGGCCAAACATTTGCCCAGAGGCGATTCGGAATAATAAAGCATAACCGATTTGACCTGCTGCCCCAGTGACTGCGACTCGAACGCGTTTATGGTTCATGATGTTTCCTTCTATTCTGATTGTTGTTTTAACCAATGTTGTACAATATATAACGCAGCAATGCTGCGGGATTCAGAAAAGTCAGCTTCATGCAATAACTGCTCTGACGTTTCAATTGGCCACTCAATTACCTCAATTGGTTCAGGTTCATCACCTGGTAACACGGAGGGGTAGAGATCCGTGGCCAACACAACATCCATGTGCGCACCAAAATAACCTGGTGCCAAGCTCATTGAGCGAAGTAGTTTCAACTCACGCGCGGCAAAACCCACTTCCTCTTGTAACTCTCGATTTGCCGCCTCAAGCATCGTTTCGCCTGGATCGATCAATCCCTTCGGAAAGGCTAATTCATATTTTTCGGTTCCAGCAGCATATTCCCGAATCAAATAGAACGCATTATTGTCATTTATGGCGATAATAATAACAGCGCCCATGCCCGGACCATTGCCGCTGATTCGCTCAAATTGTCGAACAGCGCCGTTACTGAACTGTAAGTCCAATGCTTCAATTTTAAAAAGCTTTGACCGGGCAATCACTCGAGATTGGTGACAAACCGGTTTTTTTCTGGACATAAATTTATCCTGATTTAAGTCTTAATCATTATAATTAATTCTGCCAAAATTACCACCAGCACTGACATAAATCCTCGCGTTTTGAATGATCACGGGTATATGATAAAATTTAGCAAATGCTATAACGAACGATCCAATGATACCAACAACGCTCTATATTCATATTCCTTGGTGCATCCAGAAATGCCCCTATTGTGATTTTAATTCTCATCGCAAACCCGAAACATGGCAAGAAGATCCGTATATCGATAAGTTACTTGCTGATTTAAAACAAGATATTTTACGCTTTGGGGTTCGGCAAATAGATGCCATTTTTTTGGGTGGAGGCACACCCAGTTTATTGTCTGGTCAAGCCATTCACCGATTACTAAAAGGTGTCGCCCAACAGTTGCCCTTAACACAAAATTTAGAAATTACCATGGAAGCAAACCCGGGTACAGCTGAGCAACAACGCTTTTTAATGTATCGCCAAGCAGGTGTCAATCGCCTATCCTTAGGCATCCAAAGCTTTTGCCCACAACAATTAAAAAATTTAGGAAGAATCCATAATGCCGAAGAAGCCTATAAAGCCATTGATATGGCCAGAAGTGCTGGATTTGACAACCTTAATTTAGACATCATGCATGGGTTACCCAATCAGACCCTTGAACAAGGGTTGGATGATTTAAAAAAAGCCATCGCCTTTCAGCCCAATCATATTTCATGGTACCAACTCACGTTAGAACCAAATACCCTCTTCTATAAAAAGCCCCCCAACCTCCCCAGTGACGATGCCTGTGCTGTGATCGAAGAAATGGGCTTTCATCTCCTTAGCCAGCAGGGTTACCATCGCTATGAGATATCCGCCTTTTCCAAGCCAGGACGCCCCTCGCAACACAATCTTAATTACTGGACTTTCGGGGATTATTTCGGCATTGGCGCAGGGGCACATGGCAAGTTGACCTCTCTGGATGGCACCACCATTGTCCGCACTCAAAAAAAACGACAACCAAACGATTATTTAAAAGCGGCGGTTGAAACCCTAGCACAATCCCATTCGCTGGAACAAGCCGATATTTTATTTGAGTTTATGCTTAATACCTCTCGATTACAGCAACCGATTCCCTTGGCATTATTTGCAGAGCGAACTGGGTTGGAAATATCCTTACTGAAAGAAGGTCTTGACAGTGCAAGCAGTAAAGGGCTGATTCACTTTCAAGACGACCACTGGCAAATCACTGAATTGGGACGTCGCTTCACCAATGATTTGCAATCCTTATTTTTACCTAGTTAATCGTTAAGTGCATATACCCACCCGCGAGCAATCCCTGTCAGCCTAACTGATTGGTATTACTATTTAAATGTCATTTTTTTCTTGCATATTGATTTAAAGTTGATATGATGCATGTGGCTCTATTTAAAAGGATGTAATTATGAATAAATTTCTTTCCCTTTCTGTTTTAACACTTTCCACGTCTATTGCTTTTGCGTCACATCTTGAAATTACTGGACAAGTTGATGTCAAGATTCCAGCCAAAGATAAGAATGGAGAGCAAAAAACCTATAAATTTAAGTTACCCAAATACAATCTAACACCCGAAGTACGCAATAAAATCAAAATGAAACTAAAGCACTACCCTTCTAACGTTTACCAACAAAAAGTGCCTAAGTTTGCCATGGAACTTCCACCTAAAGTTGATTTAGGGATGGAAGGAACACCCGTGCTAGACCAAGGGGCACATGGTAGCTGCGTCACATTTGCGGTATCAGGTGCTATCAATGCCACTTTAGGTGCTGGTGACTATGTTAGTCCCCTTTGCAGCCTTGAGTTGGGCGCAACACTGGCCATCAATGATGAAATTCCTTTCAGTGGTTGGAATGGTTCTTATGGTGATATCGTGTTGAGCCAGATGATGACATACGGTGTTGTTAGTAAAAACCATCAAAAATATCATGGTTGTGCAGGCGTGTTCACCTATCCCGAAGATGATGAAATGAGCGAAGGCCGACCAATGGATAAGGCCGAGTATATGAAAGCCAGTATTCCCATTAAAGATGTGGTCCAATGGGATATGTTGATGAGTGACTTTGGCATTCGCTTAACCAATCAAGATGGCATGTTTGATCCAGCTTGGATGGCCAAAGAAGAATTAGCCAAAGGTCACCGATTAAGCATTGGCATGCTTTTAGATGTCAATTATGGCATTGCAGGGGCGGTAGGAACGCATAAAGCGTACTATGACACTTGGATGATCACGCCTGAAATTATCATGGACGCAATAAGCGGTGATATCTATGCTGGTCATGAGCTTGTGGTCACAGGCTATGATGATAATGTCATCGTTTATGATGATAATGGCTATTACAATAAAGGGGTCTTTAAAGTCAGAAACTCCTGGTCTCCCTACATTGGTGATCAAGGTGATTTCTACATTACTTATGACCACTTCAATATTTTTGTAGGCGAAATGCACGCCCTTTACTTGAAAAAATAATCCTATCAGATCGCCCGTTCTTTCATATAACTTCCTTCATTTTTCCTTCTCCCCAGACATGGGGAGAAGGTGCCCGCAGGGCGGATGAGGGGTTACCGAATCGAACTGGTTATTTTGATGGGTAGCACATTGTACTTGAGATGCTATTAGGAAAATTTGAAATTTGTTGTTCTCCCTTTTGCCCGGCATTGCCGGGCTTTTTTTTCTTTGCAATGCGGTTAAAAAAAGCGCATAATAACCCTTTTGCCGGTTTGCCATCATCATGAAAGATCAGCTTATTGCCTTGTTAGAACAAACCATTGATCAATTAAAAGTGGAAGGCTTTATTCCGGCCGAAACACAGTTATCCATTAAATTGGAGCGTTGCCGTGATAGCTCTCATGGTGATTTTGCATCCAATATCGCGATGATGCTGGCAAAGCCCTGCCAAAAAGCACCCAAGCAGGTTGCCCAAACCATTGTTAATCGTCTAGCAAATCACCCACAAATACACAAAGTTGAAATTGCTGGGCCAGGATTTATAAATTTTCATCTCAAAGCAGACTCTTTAAATACTGTTATCGCGACCGTTTTAGATAAAAAGGAACATTTCGGGGAAAGCACAGTCGGCCAAGCTGAGCGTGTGCTGGTTGAATTCGTGTCTGCCAACCCCACAGGGCCTTTGCATGTGGGCCACGGTCGAGGGGCAGCGATCGGCGCATCGTTATGTAACCTTTTGAATTTTGCTGGTTATGAGGTAACCCGCGAATACTATGTGAACGATGGCGGTCGGCAAATGAATATTTTAGCCGTTAGCGTATGGATGCGTTATCTGCTGATGTTTGATGAATCCCTCCCTTTTCCCAGAAACGGGTATCAAGGCGACTATGTCGTTGATATTGCTAAACAATGCCTGGATGAAGTCAATGACCAATATGTTGTTGAGTGGGCTAAAATCAAGCCAAGCCTCCCTGCTGACGAATCCGAAGGTGGTGATAAAGAGCAATATATCGATGCGTTAATTCACGCGGCTCAACAGGCCATTGGCGAGGAAGGCTTTGGCTATTTCCATCACAAGGCGCTCACCGACGTTTTAGACGACATTAAAGAAGACCTCTCAGAATTTGGCGTTCATTTTGACCATTGGTACTCAGAAAAATCGTTGATGAGCAAGGGTAAAATTGATGATTGCATCGCAGATTTTAAAGCCAAAGATCTGACCTACGAGCAGGATGGTGCGCTCTGGTTTCGTGCGATGGATTTTGGCGATGAAAAAGACAGAGTCATGCGTCGTGCTAATGGCCAAGTGACCTATTTTGCATCCGACGCAGCCTATCATTGGGATAAATACCAGCGTGGTTTTCAACGGATTATTGATTTATTTGGCGCAGACCACCATGGCTATGTTAGTCGTATTCGTGCAGCGGTTGAAGCACTCGGCCATGATCCGAAATCCATGGATGTGTTATTGGTGCAATTTGCAATCCTCTACCGAGGGCAAGAACGTGTGCAAATGTCAACACGCAGCGGTTCCTTTGTGACCCTTCGTGAACTACGAGAAGAAGTTGGTAACGATGCGGCGCGCTTTTTTTATGTCATACGCAAAGCAGAACAACACATGGACTTTGATTTAGAACTCGCGAAGTCAAAATCCAATGAGAACCCGGTTTACTATATCCAATATGCGCACGCACGAATCTGCAGTGTCTTTGCGCAACTAGAAAAGCGCGGTTATCAAGTCGACCAAAACCTTGGCCTTGATCATTTGCAGCTGTTAGACAGCGATTATGAACAAACCCTCATTCAAACCATTTCCCGTTTCCCGGAAGTGGTTGAGCGTGCGGCAGTTTTACGTGAACCACACTTGGTAGCCTATTATTTGAAAGAATTGGCAACAGCACTCCATAGCTATTATAATGCCATCATACTCTTGTGTGAGGATATCAATTTACGCAATGCCAGAATGTGCCTATTATTAGCCGTTAGGCATTGTCTCGCGAATGGGTTACAATTATTGGGTGTTAGTGCACCTAAGAGCATGTAAATGGTTGCAAAAAAAAGAACATCACAACGCACATCAACAAAAACGCCACCCTCAGGCACGCTATCTTTAGTATTAGCCTTCCTGATTGGTTATGCTGTTGCTCATGTTTTTGATATCAATTTTATTGGTCGACAACTCGATCATGTGATGATTGAGAATAAACAACCGGCCATTCAACAAGCCCAGACAAAAGTAACATTACCCAAACCAAAATTTGAATATTATGCCCTCTTGCAAAAAGAAGGGGCTGCCAATAATCCAAGCAATCATAGTGATAAAAAGCAATCCACGATTGAAGTACGTGAAGCAAACCCATTAGCGCCTATCCGACAAGACAATCATACTTACATACTTCAGCTCGCCTCGTACTTTAAAAAAGAAGATGCTGAGCGAATGAAAGCCGAGTTAATCTTACAAGGTCGCCAAGCTAGTATTCAAGAGCATAAAAGCGACAACCGTACCATTTATCGTCTCGTGGTTGGACCATTCAAACGCAAAACAGAAGCAGAAAAAGAACAAGTTGATTTAGCAAGGCAGCTACACGTGATGGGAATGATACGGCAAACTCAGTTGTCCTAAGAGGAGTTGTATGCCACACCAATTAGTATTTACGCTTGGCATAACCTGCCAAAACTGTGTTGGCACAGTCAATATTGCCTTAAGAGAGTTAAATTTTTTAGAGCATGGCTTAAGCAACCAACGCATTGATCTTACTCAAAAAAAACTATTTATCGACTACGATCCAACCCAAACCCAATTCGACATCAAGGCAGTCCAGCAAAAAATTATTGATACCATAGATAGCTATGGTATTGAGTGCCAAATGCATGCTATCGAAAAACCAAAACGCTCTTATCACTGGCTACTGGGTGCTATCGGCTTATCAGCAGGCCTTGCGTTGATGATGTTGACCTTTTTCACAGGCGGATTAACACTCCCTTGGATGCTCGCTATAGGAATTGGTAGCTCGGCACTCACTGTCTTATTAGGGTATAACAGCTTTATCAATGCCTACGTTCATGCTCGCTATAGTCGAACCATGACCATGGATACCTTATTTACCATCAGTACCCTAACGGTATTGGCGGTATCACTCACGTCTATCTTTATTCCTGGGTTGCCCATAATGTTTGAAGCCGGGCTCATGTTATTTGGTTTTCGCCATATTGGCTTAGCAATCGAAGAAGCAATCAACCACAAAACCGGAGTACAACAAAACTTTACCGATCGCATTGCAAAAAAAATAAAGTTAACCACTGGCCAGACTATTGAGACAAGTCAGATTCAAGTGAATGACGAAATATTTCTCGCTAATGGACAGGTGTTGCCCGTCGACGGTTCTTTTATCAATGCGACACCTAACATTCGAAATGATATCCTGACTGGCCACGATCACCCCTACAAAACAACACCCAATCAAGTCATTAATGCAGGTGCTGTTATCGAGGATGCCAATCAAACTTTCATTTTCAAAGCCCATCAATCGGTTGGCAATTCCTATTTGGCTAAACTGGATAATTTATTACTTTCTGCCCAACAAAACAAAGCGCCCATTGAACAGTATACCGATAAATTGCTCAACTATTTCATACCGGGTGTCTTAGCGATTGCCCTGTTATCAGGCCTTGTCATTGGCTTTTGGATATCCCCCATCATGGCTGTGCAATGCGCTGCAACTGTTTTAGTCACAGCCTGCCCTTGCACCCTTGGCATGATTGTCCCCATGACCATGAAAATTGGCATGCAAAAAGGACTGAATCATGGCGTGGCGTTTCAAACTCGGGAAGCCATTGAGCAAGCCACTCATATTAATCAAGTGGTCTTTGACTTAAACGGCACACTAACCCAGGGCACTCCTCAAGTAAAACAATGTGAAATAAGCCCTTCTTTTCCAAACAATTTCCTATTTCAAATCCTGCTCAAACTGGAAGAAAAGGCAAGACACCCCGTCGGCAAATGCTTGGCAGCCTATGCAAAAACACAATGGCAAGGACTCGACAATCCCATATTCAACATGGCTGAAGTAGATGATTTGCATAATGGGCGCAAGCTTAGGATTACCATCAATGAACAGTCCCAGGAATACTGTATTGGCAATGCCCAATGTATGCGCGAACAAGGGATAGAACTCAACGAAAGCGACCACCAACCACGTATCTATCTCGCCGAGAATCAACGAATCATCGCTCAGTTTGTTGTCATCGACCCACTGCGCAAAGGCGCTTTGCAAGTAGTCAACCAGTTACAAAAAAGTGGTAAATCAGTTTACCTTTTAACCGGTGCCGATGATGCAACCGCTCATTTCTATGGTGGCTTGTTAGGCATTAGCAAAAGCAACCTATTCGCCAACCAATCACCGGAAGAAAAGCAATTGCTTATACAACGATTGCAACAAACAGGTCCTGTGGCAATGGTCGGTGATGGGGCAAATGATGCCGTGGCATTGGGCCAAAGTGATTTAGGCATTGCAATGCACTCCCATTTGAGTGATGCAATGACGAATCAACAAGCGAAAGTCCTCATTAGCGACTATTCGGTTCTACCCATCGGCCATCTCTTCCAAATTGCCCATCAAACCATGTCCACATTAAAACAAAATCTAGGCTTTAGCTTGGCCTATAACGTTGCGGCCTTGCTACTCACGGGTGGGGTGTTGACTGCTATTGGTTTTGCGATGAATCCAGCAGTCGGTGCAGGCTTAATGGTCCTACAAACCAGCATGATTCTGCTAAATACTTACCGATTAACCTATCAAAAGCTTCCCTCTCCACATCCTGCCGTCGTGGAAAGCGTCAGTTCGAATCGCACGCTATCGCAATTACAAGAAGCACCGGTTTATAATTTGGATCATCCGAAAAGCCCCCATGAAACGCTTGTTAGCGAGGTGGTTGAAACAATGCAGCCTGCCTGCCCGCAACCCACGCAAAAAGGGGGCAGCCATGATACTGACATAACACCAAGAGGATGTGGTTGTTGATTGTCGATTGTTTTAGGAAAGCGGGGGTGATTTCAACAGCCTTATCCATTACAATAATGCCTTTATTAAGAATAGCGGAGATATAATGCGCACCTCTGAATGGTTTGTTCCTACGTTAAAAGAAACCCCTAATGATGCGGAAATCGTATCGCATCAATTAATGTTGCGAGCGGGCTTAATCCATAAGCTTGGTGCAGGCTTATATACTTGGCTGCCGCTGGGTTTACGTGTTTTACGAAAAGTCGAAAACATTGTGCGTGAAGAAATGGACAAAGCGGGTGCTTTAGAAACATTGATGCCTGCTGTGCAACCCGCTGAATTATGGCAAGAAACGAAGCGTTGGGACACCTTTGGCAACCAATTATTAAAAATGCAAGATAATAGTGAACGACTTTATTGTTTTGGTCCAACCCATGAAGAAGTGATTACTGATATTATGCGCCATGAGTTGCGATCGTATAAGCAGCTTCCGCTCAATTTATATCAAATACAAACCAAGTTCCGAGATGAAATTCGACCACGGTTTGGGGTGATGCGCGCCCGAGAATTCATCATGAAAGATGCTTATTCTTTTAACCTAGATGATGCTTCGTTAGAAGAAAGTTATCAAAGCATGTACAATGCTTACTGTCGTATCTTTGAACGGATGGGATTAACCTTCCGTGCCGTGGAAGCCGATACCGGCGCCATTGGTGGCTCTAAGTCGCATGAATTTCAAGTCTTGGCAGACAGTGGCGAAGACATTATTGTCTATAGCGATAGCAGTGAATATGCCGCTAACCTAGAGCAAGCAACGTGTGTGTTACCCAATCCGAGTTCGCAAGGCACGAATCAAGCACTGACCAAAGTTGAAACGCCCAATGTCCGAACCATTGAGCAATTATGTCAACATCTCGCCTGCCAACCAGCGGAAACCATCAAGACATTAATTGTCAAAGGCACAGAATCCCCTTGGGTCGCCTTAATTATCCGCGGTGATGACACGCTTAACGAAGTCAAGGCGATGAAACTTGCGACCGTTGCATCCCCCTTACAAATGGCCACTGACGCCGACATGAAAGCGCTCAACTTGCCAGTTGGTTCGCTGGGCCCTGTTGGCTTATCCATGCCAATTATCGTCGATCATTTTGTGGCAGCGATGGATGAATTTATTAGCGGTGCCAATGAATGCGGCTATCACCATATACACGCTTGCTGGCAACGAGATGCGAAATACCACCATATCGCCGACCTACGTAACGTCAAAATTGGCGATAAAAGTCCCGATGGAAAAGGGTCCCTTAAAACCTGCCGTGGCATCGAAGTGGGACATGTGTTCCAATTGGGCGATAAGTATTCCAATGCGATGAAAGCAGAAGTATTAGATGAAAGTGGCAAGTTAATTCCGTTGAAGATGGGCTGTTATGGTCTGGGTATTAGTCGCGTGGTTGCCGCAGCGATTGAGCAGCACCATGACGACAAAGGAATTGTTTGGCCACAAGCACTTGCACCTTATCAAGTCGTGATTGTCCCCATCAACGGTCACCGCTCAGACCCGGTTCGAGAAGCATGTGATAATTTATACCAGCGCTTCATGCAACAAGGGGTGGAAGTGTTACTCGAAGACCGTAAAGAACGTCCTGGTGTGCTATTTGCCGACCATGACTTGATTGGCATACCCCATCGCATCGTCATCGGCGATAGGACATTAGCAGAAGGCAAAGCAGAATATAAAGCGCGAGTAGCTGACGAAAGCGAAATGATTGACCTAGACCGTATTGAATCATTTATCCTTGAGAAACTAATTGAGAAATAGCCCTAATCTCTTGTAGGTCGAGCCCAAACCTAATGGCACCTAGTTCAGGAAAAAGACTGAAGGCAACCAGTCATTGCGAGCGTCAGCGAAGCAATCCAGTTCGATCTCTGAACAGAAATCTGTTCTGGATTGCTTCGCTGACGCTCGCAATGACAGTGCTTTTAAGAAATCGCCCGGCAACAGCTCCACCAATGCTCTATATGTCTATGTTATTAACATATTGAAATATTGTTTGCATTTAATTTATTATCTTGATACCATTTGGTTCTTTTTTATCCATCTTGGATTATCTAAATACCTTTTTATTTGATTTCATCCAAGTGGATTTTGAATTTTTATCGAGAGAGTTAATGCAATGAAATATTATTTTAATGAAATTACTTGGAATGATTCACCGGTTATTTGGAATACAGAGCCGGATAGCATGTTTGCCAGTTGTGATTATAATACGTTAGCGAACAACTTAGATCTGGATAGGTCTCAATTAAATGGCTATTTAGCAACATTTCCTGGCATTTTCATTGACGATAATATTGCCTATATCAACAGCCTAAGCTCATTCAAATTTCAACCCATCTCTCTTCTACAAACGAAACCAACATCAACTATGACAGACGCGCCTTTGTTATTTAAACGAAATAGTAACCCATTGAAATTATCAGAGACGATGAGAAAAGATCTACCCAAGCTCCCAGACCCGCATCTGGAAGTGATTCTAATGGGGCATCATGGCAATACAATAGCCTACCTCAAACTACAAGAAAACCGTATCAAGTTTCTCCATGACATACAAAAATTGCATTTACTCAATTCGAATAAACTCTATAGTTTAAGGGCTGAGTCCTATACCCTTATCCTTGGCCATATTCGTCAATCACAAATGCAAATCATTCATTCCCTATTTGATGAATTTTTATCCCCTGCTTTAAGAAAAGCCACCAATGATCAAAAAGATAACAAAGAATTGGAAGAGTTTTTTCAATCGGCCATCTTAAATGTGATGAATTTTGCATTTAATAAACAAAAAACGGTTTATGAAACCGTTGAAACTAACCCGTCGCCTGAGTTGGTGATACAGCATCGCAAGAACCGGCTAGCGTTAATGATGACTTTCTTTAATTTCTTTATCAACGAGATGCCAGTTGAAAGCTTGTCGATGAATCTATCCGAAAAGCAAGCCCTTCTATTATTTAAAATGAAAGCTGCGCTTTTAGATCAAAAACCAAAAATGAAAGAGAAATTAGACCAACTCGCATTATTAACCTTGTATTCAGGAATCTATTCTCAGCAATATGATAGTATGGTATTTGCTATATTAAATGGTTCTGAAACCGTTGATTTAGCCGCTCACAAAAAGGCGATTCGTGAGCGTTTGACAGGAAATGAGATGCTTGACGTGCTGTATAAGCAACTTCAGTCGAAGGGGTTACTGGGTGATACCCTGTTAAAGCCTATCCCTGAGATGAAATATATCCCGTTTGCTGATTTAGTGACAAAGATGTTTGAAGAGGCTAAATTAGGAAAACCGAGCAAGGAGGTTATTAATCGGATCCAAGACAATTTGATAAAAATCGTATTGGAATATTCGCCATCGTCTCTCGAAGGAAGCATCATTCAGCAAGATATTAAGTCCCAAGATATGCTCTACGTGGATGACTATTTTTACCAAAAATGCTTAGCCAGCAAATGGGTAGCGCCGACTGAAATACCCAAATCATCGGCAAAGTCATTTATCGCCCCAAATCCATCATTATCACCGGTTAAATTAAGCCTAATTGACCAACCCGATTCACTCATCGATCACTTGCTGAACTGCTTTAAGTTAGCAGCGCTTGAAGGACATGCTTTGCCACCGTCAACTAATTATGTCAAAGGCATGTAAAATAACTATAACACGGCCTTTAATAGCCGTTGGGTGTAAGGCTGTTGAGGCTTAGTCATGATTTGGGTGACAGGCCCCTGCTCAACTAAGCTGCCCTTTTTCATCACCATCACATCATCAGCGAGGTAAGATACCACGCTCATATTGTGGGTGATGAATAAGTAAGCCATGTTATATTCTGCCTGTAAATCTTTCAATAAATTCAAAATCTGTGCCTGCACAGACACATCCAAGGCACTGGTCGGTTCATCACAAATCAATAAATGGGGGCGACAAGCGAGTGCCCTTGCAATGGAAATGCGCTGCCGCTGTCCGCCTGAAAATTGGTGTGGAAACCGATTTAAACAACTTTTAGGTAAATTGACTTGCTCAATTAATTCAAACAACCGCTTTTTAATTTTTGCAGAGGAATACCCTTGTGCGCGCATGCCTTCACTGATGATATCGCTAACACTCATGCGAGGATTCATGGAGGAAAATGGGTCTTGGAAAATAATTTGTGCCTGTTGACGGAATTGGCGTAACTGCTTTCGAGTCATTTTTTTTATGGATTGGCCATCGAAATCAATATCCCCTTGCCAATGAGTCAGCAGCATCATAATAGCGCGACTTATCGTGGTTTTACCACAACCTGACTCACCCACTAATGCCAACGTTTTACCACGATACAAATCAAACGATACATTGTCCACTGCCTGTAACCATCGACGTCGGCTTTTAAGCCACGATTTTTGTAGTGGAAACGTCACACTTAAATTTTGAACACTCAGCACTTTTGTATGATCCTCACGGCTAGCTGCAATATCAACATCGCTTATTTTAAGCGGCGGCAAGGATAGGGTATCCGGATACAAATGGCAGCGCACTTCCCCATCGTTGATTGGCTGCAAAGCTGGCTCAACACCCAAGCACGGTGGAAATTGATAGGAGCATCGCGGGTGAAATCGGCACCCTTTTGGCATGTCATCTAAGGTAGGAACACTCCCAGGAATCGCTGCCAGACGCTTTTGTCGATTGTGTAATGAAGGGATTGCGGCTAATAGTTGTTGCGAATAGGGATGTTTGACCTCAGTGAAAAAATCCTCTGCAGAGGCCATTTCGACTATTTGTCCTGCATACATCACACACACCTGTGAGGCCATAAACCGGACGACGCCTAAATCATGGGTTATCAACAGTAGACTCATGTGGTGCTGCTGTTGAATCCGTTTAAGCAATTTGAGAATCTGGGCTTGTACGGTAACATCCAATGCGGTGGTGGGCTCGTCTGCAATTAAAACATCCGGCTCACAAGCAAGGGCCATGGCGATGACAACTCGTTGCTTTTGCCCCCCTGATAGCTGGTGTGGGTATTGATTTAAACGATGTGCCGCTTCGGACATATCCACTTCTTCAAGGAGTTGTAACATCCGTTTGTTTAACGCGTTATTGCGAAGGGGTTGATGTGCTTTGATTGCTTCGGCTAGCTGTTGGCCAATGGTCAATACAGGATTTAATGCTGTCATTGGCTCTTGGAAAATCATCGCCACCCTTTTACCACGAATGTCGCGCATGTCCCTTTCTGGTAGCGTTAATAAGTCTTGGCCTTCTAACAAGACTTTACTTTGTTGGCCAAAATAGGCATTTTCCGGGAGCAACCGCATCAACGCCGAGGCCGTGATGGATTTCCCACAGCCCGATTCACCCAATAACGCAACCGTCTGCCCTGGCTCAAGTTCAAAGCGAACCTCATTGGTAGCCGGTAAAAAATGACTGACTTGTTCAAATTGAACGGATAAGCCATCGACCCTTAGATGGGACATGTATGAATATCCTTACTTAACAATGTATCGAAATATACCCCCAGAGCTAGCTCTTAGCATAGGCCTTAAACGACACTAACGTCAACTAGCAACCATAACACAGGTAAGGTATAATCGTTCTTTTTTTAAGAGAGCGATGATGAGACGGTTACTTGCTGCATTATTCCTAATTTGCATTGCCTGCCTAGGTCGTGCGGAGTCGACTGATCGATATTTAGTGGATGTCATTGTTTTTGAAAACAAAACGTTATTAGCAGATGCTGCTGAACAATCACTGGTTCCTGCCGTGTTGCCTCCTTCTGCCCACAGTATTCCACTTGAATTAGGGGATTATACAACACAACCCAACTATCATAATTTACCCCTCTCACAATCTGCCTTACAAAACACCTATTATGCGTTAAGTCGCAACCAAAATTATCATGTGCTTGCCCGATTCACGTGGCGCCAACCCATGGGTAGTCGCCGTGAAATTGATCTCCCTACCATCGGGAATAACCAATGGGACATTAGCGGGCGTATAAAAATCACCCCAAGTCGATTTCCATTCTTTAGCACCAACCTGTTGTTATCCAATGGCAGGAAAACCATTGCCCTAAGACATAACCAGCCATTAAAGCTCAAAGAAACGTATTACTTCGATCATCCCGTCGTTGGCATGGTTGTTCGCCTAACGCCCATCAAAGATGCATCGTCAAAATCGGCTTAAAATGCGGATAACTCGTTTGGCAAATGGTGAAAAAAGCTTCGGAGCGTAGTATTGGCCTGCAACCCGTTTGCTAATTTCATTGAGCGTCGGATAGGGAAATATTGCATCTGTCATCGACCGTAGGCTGCGTTTTTCTCGCATTAATTGAACCCAGGGCAACACTAATTCACCCGCATGAAGGCCGAGAATAGTGACACCCAACGCTTGGCCTTTATCATTGATCACCACTTTAATTATCCCCTCTGTTGCCCCTTCAGCGACGGCTCTGTCATTATCAACAAAAGCCGATTGAATCACAGAACAAGCGATACCTTTCGCTTGGCATTGCTGTTCAGTTAAGCCAATTTGGGCTAATTCAGGATGCGTGTAGGTCACGCTGGGTAAGTAGGTGCTGTCCCATTTGGCTGGTAATTTAAAGGCAATCTGTCGGAAAACCACACCCGCGTGGGCATTGGCCACATGGGTAAACTGTTGCTGTCCAATGACATCCCCGATGGCATAAATATGTTTTTGAGCTGTGCGTAATCGTTTATCGACCTGAATGCTACCTCGCTCAGTTATAACCCCTGCGTTATTCAAGTTCAGCCTATCGATATTGGGCTTTCTTCCGACAGCCACCAACACATGGGAACCTAATTCCGTGTGTTGCTGGCCATTTAGGCTATAAGTCACCTCAATCGCCTTACCTTTTTGGGCTATTTGCTCCACCTTCGATTGCAAGTAGAATGACACACCATGTTCTTTCATCACATCTTGGAGTGAGCCCACAGCTTGCCTGTCATCAAAGCGAAGCATTTGATCTGCTTCAAATAAGCTCACAGGCACACCCAACATCGCGAACGCTTGTGCCATTTCACACCCAATCGGTCCGCCACCAATAATCAGCATATGTTTTGGCTTTTCTCGCAAAGAAAATACCGTTTCATTGGTTAGATAAGGAACACTGTCTAATCCATGGATGGGTGGAACAAACGGTGACGAGCCGGTAGCTATGACGATGGTTTTTGCTTGATAGGCTTTGTCGCCTGCTTTTAAGGTATGCTCATCGAGAAAAGACGCATATTCGCTTATCACTGTCACCCCGAGACCTTCAAACCGTTCTACGGAATCATGGACAGCAATATGGTCAATTTTTTGCTGAACCGTTTTCATCACGGCAACCATATCCAATGACTTCTGGTTAAACTGGCAACCTAATTTTTCAGTTTGCCGTGCTTGCCAGCATTGTTTGGCCACCGCTAACAATGACTTAGAAGGGACACACCCATAATTCAAACAATCCCCTCCCATTTTATGCCCTTCAAATAAAACGGTTTTTAATCCAGCTTGGGCGCTGACAGAAGCCAAACTTAAGCCACCCGACCCCGCTCCAATAATGGCTAGATCATATTTTTCTTTTTGGCTCATTTCCCTCTTTCCTTCGTAATCGTTGATATAGAATGGGTAATAACGATAAGACAGCAAGCCCGAATAATGGCAATAAGATGGGTAAGGTAAAAATGACAGAAAAGTCAGGTTTTTGTCCTATTTCAAATAAATGATTCACCCCATTTCCCAAAGAAACGTAGACAAACGTTCCTGGGATAATGCCAACCAATGTTGCTAAAGCAAATAGCTTTCCATCCACGTTTAAGATAGCAGGGACGATATTCACAACCCAGAATGGAAATAAGGGAATCAATCTCAGTATTAGCAAATAAGAGAGGGCATTTTTCGCAAACCCGGCTTGCATTTTCTTTATCCATCCATGCGCATGTTTGCTTGCCCATTCACCGATGAAATATTTCACCGCTAAAAAGACCAATATAGCACCAAGCGTTGCACTCACCACCACAATCAATGTTCCCAAGATAGGACCAAACAAAAAACCACCGATTAACGTTAAAATCACCGCACCCGGAATGGAAATCGCAACAGACAAAGCATATATCGTCATATAAAGGAAAACGCTTAAGGCGAAATGACTGTCAGACCAGGTTTTGATTTGATCATGATAGGTTTGGAAGGTAGACCAACTTAAATAGTTTGGTAAATTAAAATAAAACGCGAGCGCAAGTAACGAAAGAATGAGAAGCACAGGCCAGCTTCGTTTGAGAAAGTTCATATCCTTACGTTCCCTTTTTACCGGACAGTTTAAAAAAAACGTCGATAGCAAGGGGCCGTTTCAAGGAAACGACCCCCAATTGATGTTACTTAGACATTCTAACAATCAAGTCTTGCAAGGTGTCTTCGCTAGCCGCACCTGGAATGAATGCTGGCTCAGAGCCTTTCATATACGTGCCATTCGGTGTTTTGGCGATTACGAAGGCTGGCGTACCCATTAGCATCATTTTTTCAGCTAGGGCTTTGTTTTGAGCAAGTGTTTCAGTGACCTGTTTACTTTGCATGTCTTTTTTCAACTTACTCATATCCAAGCCCACTTTTTTGGCTTCGGCAAAAATTTCTTTATCGGTGAGACGCTTTTGCTGATTAATTAAAGCCTCATGAAATGGTTTGTATTTTCCTTGCATGGCAGCAGCCAATGCAGCGCGAGATGCCACTTCGGATGTTTTGCCGAATATGGGGAATTCTTTATATATAACCCTTAGGTTTTTATCCTTTTCAAGGAGGGAATCAATGACCGGTGCCATTTTTTTGCAATGCACGCATTGATAGTCAAAAAATTCAACTAACGTGACATTGCCTTTCGCATTGCCTAAGGTGGTTAATTGACCACTAAATAATTGGGAGGCATTATTCTCAATGGCAGCGCGTGCTTGTTGACGCATATTATCTTGTTGCTTTTTTTGCAAAGCTTGTGATGCTTCAATGAGAACTTCTGGATTACTCACCAAATAATCATGGACTACTTTCTCAATTTGTTTTTTCTGTTCACTGGTCATCGGCTTTTCAGCAGCCATTGCCATGGGCGATATGGATAAAGCACTAATTAAAGCGGCAGATGTAACAATATTTGTTAATTTCACGTCAATCCCCTTTATGAAAAATAAATAACGCACTCTTTATAGCATATTCCCTGCCTAAATGTCTAAGATTTCACGTGGTGGATATGAAGATAATCGCCATATTGCTTTAACCATTGGCGATGTGATTGGTAGGCTTTATCAAAACGGGCCACTATTTGCCAGAATCGTGACGAGTGATTATGCTCAACCAGGTGGCAAAGTTCATGAACGACAACATAATCAATGACATCGAGGGGTGCCATGATAATGCGCCAATTATAGTGAATCGCTCCTTTGGCAGAACAACTTCCCCAACGGGCACGATACGACTTAATTTCGATTGAACTGGGAAAATGACCCAGCTTTTGAGCATAAAAATGGGTTTTCTCCATTAAATAGGCGGTTGCTTGTTGACGGTACCAGTCACTGAGTCGTTCAAATAAGTGTTCAGGGCTGTACAATTTCGTACTTCGCATCGTGAGATGCTGATCATCGGAGAGATAAATCGCATCCGAGTTACCCGTCTCAATACGCAGTGGGTATCGCTTTCCTTGATAGAGAAATAATTCGCCAGGCTCAATCCGTTTAGACGTTTCTTGGATAGCAGTTTGTTGCTTCGCTAACGCCCGCTCAATCCAAGCCCTTTTATTTTCTATAAGAAGCTGCACATCAACGGCAGGCATTCTCAAAGGTGCATTTACCTGAACGCGACCTTCTTTTACCAAAATGGTGATACTTTTACGCTGCTTTCTGCGCTTAACGCTTACCTCACACCAACCCGTATCCAGCGTCGTTTGGTCATTCATCGATTGGGACCTTCCATTTTTGTCTCTATTCACCTGCTCAATTAAATTACGGGGAAAAGTCACCCATTTTTAACAACTCTTAGAATGGCACATCCTCTTGCTTCGATAAATTAGCATAGGAAAGCACCAACCACTTGGTGCCATGCAAATCAAAATTCACTTGCACGCGCTGATGGGCACCGCTGCCTTCAAACGCCAAAATGGTTCCAGCGCCGAACTTGGCATGATAGACCGTCTCTCCCAAACGAAAACCACAATCCGGATGCATGGCGCTTGAAAAGGAATTGCCAGAGGTTGTCGGTGTGAAGGCTTTTTGACTTCGCAACGAGTCAATGAGCGCCGATGGTAATTCATGGAGAAAGCGCGAAGGGCGATGGTACTCTTCGCGACCATACTGCCTTCGGATTTCCGCGTAGGTTAAAATTAACTGCTCCATGGCCCTTGTCATTCCCACATAACATAACCGCCGTTCCTCTTCTAATCGACCGGCTTCCTCATGCGATTGCTGGCTCGGAAATACCCCCTCTTCTAAGCCGATGATAAAGACATAAGGAAACTCAAGACCTTTGGCAGCATGCAATGTCATCAGGTGGACAGAAAGTTCATGCGCATCGGCTTGCATCTCCCCCGATTCCAGTGATGCGTGGGCGAGAAATCCCCCTAGTATCGTCAGGGTTTCATCAACATCGCCGCCTTCTTCGAATCGAAACTGCCTGGCTGCGCTGACTAATTCTTTTAAGTTTTCTAGCTTCGCTTCGCCTTTATCCCCTTTCATATTTTCATAAAGCGTTTCCAAGCCACTGAGTTGAATCACGGTTTGAACTTGTGTTTCAAGGGTGTCAGACGATAAATCATGACGCATTTGTTTAATCAGGGTTAAAAACCCAGCTAAGGCATTGGCAGCCCGGGTGGGTAGTCGGTTTTCATCGAGGTGTATCTCGGCCGCCTGCCATAATGACATATCATTTTCTCTGGCTTCAACTCGCAAACTATCCACCGTTTTCTCACCAATTCCCCGTGTGGGTAAATTGACCACACGTTCAAAGGCTGTATCATCGTGTTCATTCAACATTAAGCGCAAATAAGCAAGGGCATCTTTAATTTCAGCGCGCTCAAAAAAGCGCATGCCGCCATAAATTCGATACGAAATCCCTGCTCTGATTAATGATTCTTCCATTACCCGGGATAACGCATTCGAGCGGTATAAAACCGCAATTTCGTCGGGACGCGTGCCTTTATCTAAAATCTGTTGTATTTTTTCAGCAACAAATCGCGCTTCCTCAATTTCATTGAAGGCTGAGAACAACATGATTTTTTCGCCATCACTGCCTTCGGTCCATAAGTTCTTTCCCATGCGGCCTTGATTATTGCTAATTAAATGGTTGGCTGCCTGTAATATAGTTGCTGTGGAACGGTAATTCTGTTCCAAGCGAATGGTATCGACGTGAGAAAAATCACGAACAAATTGCTCGATATTTTCAACTTTCGCCCCGCGCCAGCCATAAATGGATTGGTCATCATCACCCACGGCCATCACCGCCATCTCATCGCCGGCTATAAGCCTTATCCATGCATATTGAATGGTATTGGTATCTTGAAATTCATCCACTAAAATCGCTTGAAATCGCTGACGATAGTGGGCAAGAATCGTTGGGTTATCTCGCAATAGTTCATGTGCTCTAAGCATCAATTCAGCAAAATCGACAACCCCAGCAATTTGGCAAGCTTGCTCATAAGCCAAATAAATTCGCTGGAGCGTTTTCTCAGGACCATACGAGAGCGTTTGAATGTGCTTAGCACGAATGCCTTCATCTTTTTTGTTGTTAATATAGGCTTGTGCTTTTTTGGGAGGCCATTGGTCAGGATCCAGGTTTAACGAAGCAATGACTCGTTTCACCATACGCAATTGATCATCACTATCGAGAATATGAAACTGCTCAGGTAAGTTTGCTTCTTTAAAATGACGACGCAACAAGCGGTGGCATAGCCCATGAAACGTTCCCACCCAAAATCCCATCATTGGAATATCAAGCAATTCTTGTAAGCGCGCCTTCATCTCACCTGCGGCTTTGTTGGTGAAAGTCACCGCAAGGATGGATTGGGGAGATAATTCCATTTCAGCAATCAGCCAGGCAATCCGGCTCACCAACACCCGTGTTTTACCACTGCCCGCACCGGCTAAAACCAACATATTGCCTAATGGCGCGGTGACCGCTTCGTATTGCTTATCATTTAACCCATGTAACATCGATAATTGAGACATAACGCACAAATTCAAAAATTCGAAAGACCTGCATTATGATAAATTTAGCCTAAAATGACAAATGTTGTATTTCGGAAACGGTGAGGGCGCGCAAACGTCAGGTTAAGTCACCATGCGTTTTAATAGTTCGACTTCTCTTAGCAAGGAAGGAGTGCTTTACATTTTAGTCTATTTTGAGATAATGGTTTTTTTTTGCCCGAGGATACCATGGCTGGATTTCTACCTTATTGGATTGCCAATCCCTTAACCAATTTTTTTGGAAACCGTATCGACTTCTCCAATTTTGGTCGCTCCACTCAAGAAAAAGGGTTGTCCCCGTCGAATTATTCCACTCAACAATTATTGGATAGGGCTTTCATTTGGGGGGGCATTATTGTTGGTGGCGCAGCGGGCTACTTCTTGAAACAACAACTCCAAGAAGAAGGCAGTCCTTATGCCACAGCACTCTCTATCACCGCCGGTGTATTAGCGGGCTTTTTCCTTACCCACGCTAAGGTTAGCCAGGCCCGTGTTAGCCATCGGATGCATTTGATAGAACAAATAAATGGAATCGAATCGGGGATTAAAAACTGTTTAGATTCGTATCTCACTCGTTGTGATGAAGACGACAGAGCACCAGTGCGAGCAAACATAATGTCATTAATTGAGGATATCAAGCAGTATTCACTGAGCAATCAAGAACGCTCCAATGCGACCTTAACCTTACTAAAGCGCAAAGCGGGACTTGAACATCTTTTGACGTCATTGACAGAAGATAAGCAAGATAGTGGTGTTGATTCTAAACAAATCGCTAAATTTTGGAAACAGGAAAGGCAAATATTATTAAATTCGATTATCGAAGGCCCTGTTGACATACAAAACTTCACTCAATCGAACACCCACTCAATGTAATATCAAGCTGTCGGGCCAAGGCCCGACCTACAATTTTTGTTTTCCTCGGCTCATAGCTCGTAGGTTGGGCTTTAGCCCAACGATAAATGTGTTCCTTCCCCTCACTTTTTAAAATTCCCTGCTACACTTGTTAAGGTAACAAACTTATCTTTTTCAAACGACAATGGAGATCATGATGAAAAAAGGTACTCAACTCGCTCTAGCAGCGATTTTAGGCTGCACGATGGCAAGTGCTGCCAATGCAGGTCAAGTGGATGCTTTTGATATTGGAAAAGTGTTTGACGATGGTTTTAGTTTATATATCCAGCCCAAAAATCTGATTGGCCAACATGTGAAAATGATCGGTCAGAATAATAAAATCACGGGGAAATTTGTGGTGATGAATGCAACCGTCAACTGCAGCGGAAGTGACAAAACCATTACCTTAATGTTAAAAAATAAAGATACCGGAAAATCCGAAACCATCACCAAAAATATTAAAAGTAACAGCAGCGAGTTGCTTTGCCAAAGCCCCGTTGGCTACAATTAATCGCTCCCCCGAGTAAGCATCAGCTTACTCGGGAACATTTCTTAGGATACCTTCACTTGCAAAACCTCAGATTTCTTAGCTAACCAGTCAGCTACGTGTTGCAAATCATGACCTGCCTGGTTTATTTGAGCTAATACAGACGCTTTGGCAGTTCCCCCATGCGCTGAATGGGCTTCAACGACTTGCTCGCAAGCTAGGCAAGCATACACGTCCTCTTCGAAAGCGGAACAAAAAGACATTAATGTTGAGAGCGGTAATGTGAGTAACGTTTGATTTTGCTCCAAACAATGACGAACTAACTGCCCCGTCACTTCATGGGCTTGTCTAAAGGTTAGTCCTTTTTGAGTTAGGTAATTCGCCAATTGTGTCGCATTGGAGAAGTCATTTTCGACCGCAGATAACATGGTTTCTTGCTGAATGGCCATGGATTTTAGCATCTCAGGATAAATGGTCAGGGTATTGGTGAGTGTTTTTACCACATCAAACAACCCTTCTTTATCTTCCTGCAGATCTTTATTGTACGCTAATGGCAAACCTTTCAGGGTTGTTAATAACCCCATCAAGGATCCATAGACCCTTCCCACTTTTCCTCTTGCTAATTCTGCCACATCCGGGTTTTTTTTCTGCTGCATCATGCTACTACCGGTGCAAAAAGCATCATCTAAGGTGATAAACGAAAATTCTTGACTAGACCACAAGATTATCTCTTCACTTAACTTGGATAAATGCATCATAATCAAGGAGGCATCGAATAAAAATTCGGCGATGAAATCGCGATTACTCACCGCATCCAAGCTGTTTTCATACACACCATCGAAATTGAGTAACGATGCGACATACGCCCTATCCACAGCCACCCCGCTGCCAGCTAAAGCCCCCGCTCCCAAGGGACTGATATTAACACTGGCAAATAAATTTTTTAAACGCTGGATGTCTCGAATAAACATAAAGCAATAGGCCATCATATGGTGGGCAAACCGAACGGGTTCTGCGCGTTGCAAATGGGTATAACCCGGCATAATCACATCGATATGGGTGTTTGCCAACTCCATGAATGCCATCGCTAATTGATGCAGTAATCCGATGTTTTGCAGGAGGTGATAACGCATATATAAATGTAAATCGAGCGCCACTTGATCATTTCGACTTCTTCCAGTGTGTAGCTTTCCTGCCTCCTCGCCAATGAGCTCAAACAACAATCGTTCGATATTCATATGAATATCCTCATCAGCCACCGAAAAACTGACTTCTTGTCGTTTAATCCTATCGTGAATGGTGACTAAGCCATGACGAATCTTGTTAGCTGATTCTTCACTGATTAAATGACATTTTCCCAGCATAGTCACATGGGCAAGACTGCCTTGAATATCAAATTCCGCTAATGCTTGGTCAAATTGAATCGAAGCGCAATACTCATCAACTAACGCATGGGTTTCTTGATTAAATCGGCCGCCCCATAATTTCATGACTCTACCCCTTGGTGATTAACAATGGCGTTAACCTGAGAAGGTAATCCCCAAATTTTAATAAATCCGGTAGCCGCCTGATGATCAAATTTATCACCCGCTTGATACGTGGCTAGGTCCAGTTGATATAACGATTGAGCGGATTTTCTGCCAATCACAACTGCGTTTCCTTTGTGTAATTTCATCCTGACAACGCCATTGACTGTTTTTTGTGTTTCATCGATAAAGGCATTGATTGCTTCAAATAACGGTGAAAACCACAGGCCGTCATAGACAAGATTTGCAAACTTTTGCTCAATAATGGCTTTGAAGTGCATCATATCGCGGGTTAAGCAGAGCGATTCCAGTGCTTGGTGTGCTTTAATTAATGTTAATGCGGCGGGAGCCTCATAGATTTCTCTTGATTTGATGCCGACTAATCGATTTTCCACATGATCGATTCGGCCAACACCGTGGGCCCCTGCCATTTCATTGAGTTCCACAATGATTTGCTCAAATGGCTTACTTACCCCATTGAGCTGGGTCGGGATCCCTTTCTCAAAGGAAATATCGATGATGAGTTCGCTATCAGGCGTCTTATCGATAGCTTGTGTCCAGGCGTAGGCCTCTTCAGGCGGCGCTGCCCAAGGGTCTTCCAACACACCGCATTCGCAGCTTCGCCCCCATAAATTTAAATCTATGCTAAACGGATTTTTCAAGTTGATTGGTAATGGAATACCATGCTTTTCGGCATACATAATTGCTTGTTCACGACTCATGGGAGACTCACGAACCGGTGCGACGATTTTTAAGTTTGGATCCAATGTGTTGATCGACACATCAAACCTGACTTGATCGTTGCCTTTTCCAGTGCATCCGTGTGCGACGGCCACAGCCCCTTCTTGGTGGGCAATTTCCACTAACTTTTTAGCAATCAGCGGTCTTGAAAGCGCTGAGACTAACGGATAGACCCCTTCATACAAGGCATTCGCCTTGAGTGCTTTGCTTAAATACTGTTGGGCAAATTCTGCCTTTAAATCGACGACATGCGATTGAATAGCCCCGACTTTCAAGGCCTTATCTTTGATCGTTTGTAAATCCTTTCCCTCACCCACATCAGCCGAAACAGCGATCACATCATAATGGTAAGTATCTTGGAGCCATTTAATCGCCACCGATGTGTCTAAGCCGCCAGAATAGGCGAGTACAATTTTTTGATTGGTCATGTTCATTCCCCGTAATTCATTAATAAATATAACAATGCTTTTTGCACATGCATTCGATTTTCACTTTGTTGGAATATCACCGAATTGGGGGCATCGGGTAAGGTTTCACTCACTTCTTTGCCTCGCTCCATCGGCATACAATGCATAAAGACAGCATTTTCTTGAGCGTTAGCCATCAAAGCCTCATTGACTTGATATCCTTGAAAATCCTGCTCATTTTTTTGTGCAAATCCCATACTCGTCCAAACATCGGTATACACCGCATGACAATTCATCACTGCCTCTTGGGGATGACTAAAAGCCTTGACCATGGCGGGATCCTCAAGCATCTCAATGACCGATTGGTCCGGTTCAAAACCCGGTGGGCAACAATAATGAACCGTCACCCCCATTTTATTCGCTAATAGCATCAAGCTATGTAAAACGTTATTCCCATCGCCTAGGTAAGCAATTTTCAACCCGTCCAACTGGCCGAATACTTCATAGAGTGTCATTAAATCTGCCAGTGACTGGCAGGGATGAAACTTATCCGTCAACCCATTGATGATTGGTATCTTGGCATAGGCTTTCATCACTGCCAAGTCCTCGTCGTCAAAAGTACGAATCATCATCGCTTGACAATACCCTTGAATCACACGAATAAAATCTTGTGGCAACTCGGATTTACGCGAAGCAGTGACGCTTTCTATCGCTTGTGCACCCAGTTGACTGATAGCGGCGGTGAAACTAAATCGGGTTCGTAAGGAAGGTTTTTCGAAAATCAGGGCCACGCATTGATTCGGAAATGCATTGGCATGAAGTAAGGGGTTGCTCTTCATCTGGCATGCCAGGGTTAAAAGCATTTCAATATCGTGTTTACTCAACTCATGGCCAGTTAACACATGTTTTGTGGATAATTTTGTCATAGAGCCACCTCCAACATATGACTGATTTGCGAATGACATAAGGTACCAACACCTTTGGCGGTAAAAAGCTCTTCAAGCAGCACATGCTTGTGGTTACCATTGAGAATGTGAACATGGTTAAGATGGGATTTTAATGCAGCAATAATGGCTTTGCATTTGACTAACATCCCACCTTGAACTGTATGATTGATAATCAAGGTTTCAAGTTCATCTAACGATACGTCAGATATCAAACAACCCTGTTTATCATAAATTCCCGCTTGATCAGTTAAATAAATCAATTTATCCACGTTTAAAGCAATGGCTAATTGGCAAGCAGCATAATCGGCATTAATATTCATGGGGTTACCTTGCTGATTAACACCCATGGGCGCAATCACCGGAATCACACTAGATACACTGGATTGCTCTTTCAGTAAGCTAAGAATAGGCAACACATTGACCGATTTAATCATTCCCACATAACCGTGTTCCTGACTATAAGGATCACATAGGAGCATGTTATTATCGCTGCCGGATAAGCCTGTTGCATGCAGGCCAATATGATTTAACTGCCTAACGAGTTGTTTATTGACGTGGCCGCATAACACCATTTCAATGAGGTGGACCGCCTCAAACGATGTCACTCTTAAACCATCCAGAAATGTCGTTTCAACGCCATGGGCTTGTAAGGTTTGATTGATAGCCTTGCTACCACCATGCACAATCACAACATGAATACCTGCTTGCGTTAATAATTTTAAATCCAGGCAAATTTGTTCGAGATTGCCATTTTCCTCCAAAATGGAACCTCCCAGCTTAATTAAAAAAGTCTTGCCGCGAAACTGATTCACATAAGTAATAGCATCGATGATTTGAGAGACATGCGGATGATTCATGACAAATACTCTGCATTAATTTTGACGTACTTCTCCGTCAAGTCACATCCCCACGCCGTGGCAGACTTACCTCCCTGATTAAAATCGATGGTAATGCAAACGGTGTCTTCTTTCATTTTTACTTTTAAACTATCCAATTGTTCATCCAGCACTGGGGCGCCTTGTTTAAATACCCAGACGCTTTGAATCCCAATATCGCATTGATGAAGTTGCTCGGATGTCACCCCTTCATTGCCTAGTTTGGCTAAGATCCTTCCCCAATTAGGGCTTTCGCCATAAATGGCTGTTTTGACCAAAGAGCTTGTGGTCACGCTTCTGGCAATTTTTTTTGCCAATGTTTCATCGTCTAAGCCTTGAACGGTGACTTCAATTAATTTGCTAGCACCTTCGCCATCTCTGGCAATGCTTTTTGCCAGCTCAACCATAATTTCCTCAACCGCGTTAGCAAATAATGCCAAATCCTGTTTGTGACTAATCGCTACGCCACTGCACCCATTCGCCATCATAAACACACAGTCGTTAGTCGATGGGTCTGCGTCAACACTTATCATATTGAAGCTCTTATCACAGGCATGCTTGAGAATTTGCGTGGACTTTTCCATGCTAATTGCCGCATCGGTTAAAATATAACCCAACATGGTTGCCATGTTCGGGTGAATCATGCCCGATCCTTTGCAAATACCCGTAATATGAACCGGTTTGCCACCAATCGTAATTTCCTTATAAACCGTTTTAGGCACCAAATCGGTGGTTAGAATTGCCAATGCAAATTTCTCTGCCACGTTTGACACCCCTTTTACCAATAGCGCGATGGAATCAACAATTTTATCGATTTCAAGTTGCGCACCGATGACCCCAGTGGATGCTGTCAGCACTTGATTGGAAGCGCATGAAAGTGCACTGGCCGTGACATCCGCCATTAACTGGTTATTAATAATGCCAATGTCTCCCGTCGCAGCATTCGCTTGGCCACTATTGGTGATAATGGCCCTGATGTTGTTAGCCGGTAATAGCGCTTTACAATATTGAATGGGTGCTGCTTGACAGGCATTTTGGGTAAACACCGCTGTTGTCACACAATCCTTTTCAGAAATAATCATTCCCAAATCCGGGCGAAATCGTCTCACACCGCAATTGACCCCACCGGCACTAAACCCTGTGGGTAGTTTGGTTCGATAAATACCTGCCCCTAGATTCATAATCCCCCCTGGTAGTAGTGCAAGCCAGTATTGACTGGTAACTGATAAAGTGTATTGATATTCTCAATGGCCTGACTCGCAGCGCCTTTCCATAAATTATCCAAACAGGTAAAAAAGCAAAGGGTGCCTTTTTCGATATAAAACCCGATTTGGATGTTTGGAGAATTGACCACTGAGTTAAGGGACAGTAACGACTTATCAAACGTATCGTCCCCTTGGTTAAGCTGACCAAATTGCAAAAGTGGATAATCCTGATAGGCTTGCTGAAAAACCTCATTAATAACCTGTGCGATTAAGGTATCCTTGATCCATTTCTGGTTAGCTTGACAGTAAATGGTCATGGCGATGCCTGATTTGATAGGAAGAAGCTGAGTCACAAATGTCATTTGACAATCGTTGCCCGTTAAATCGGATAGGCATTTTTTCATCTCGGGAAGATGCTGATGCTTACCCACTTTATATGGCATAAAATTGTCCGCGATTTCACAGAACATCAAATCGGATTTGGCTTTTCTTCCTGCGCCGGAGACCCCTGATTTAGCATCGATAATAATCGATTGTGGATCGATAATATTATTTTGTAGTAAGGGTAACAAAGTGAGTAAAGCGCCCGTTGCATAACATCCTGGATTCGCTATTAACTTAGTCTGACCCAATTGAGGTTTTAAATAGGGTGACAGACCATAGGGTGCACCCTTGTTGAGGTGACTGAGTTGATGCGAAAGCCCATACCATTGCTGCAGTTGGTCTGTTGATAGTCGAAACGCGCCACTCAAATCAATAATCGATAAATTGCTGTCTTTCAACTGGTCAACGACCTCGATAGAAACATCGGCAGGTGTGGCCAATAACAACACATCCATCGAATCGGCCACTTCTTTGAATTGATTTAACGAATAAACGGGAACACCTTGGCATGCAGGGTTATTCAACGAGAGTGGCTCTTTTGCCAAAATCGCACTTACCGCAAGATTAGGGTGACTAGCAATAAGCTTCAACAAGACTTGGCCAACATAGCCATTAATACCGGCGACACAACATTGAATCTGATCTGACATGAATATATACTCGTCTTTTATATACTATAATGCATATTTATGCGATGTATTGAATATTAATACATTTATGCTTTTTTTGTCAACACATTTACATAAATATTGATAAATTAATCACAAAAATACATAATTATTCATATCATGCTGTAAAACTAGGAGAGTTTATGCCCCATATACAACAACCTTCCCATTCGGGATCGATAAGTGATGATTTAAGATCGTTGCTATCCGAAGGAAAAGTGACAACGCAAGAAGATATCTGCCTTGCATTAGAAAAATTAGGTCATGCTGTCAATCAATCGAAAATATCCCGATTGTTACGTAAAGTAGGTGCAGTAAAATCAAAAAATGAATTAGGAGAAATTGTCTATCGCTTACCCATGGAGCCGGCTCCCCCAACCCTCGATAGCCAATTGTCGTCTCTATTAATCGATGTCATTGCCAATGAAACAACCATCATTATCACCACGAGTCCGGGATCCGCACAACTGATTGCTCGCATTCTCGATTATCACAAAAACAAACTTGATATTTTAGGAACCATTGCCGGTGATGACACCCTTTTTGTCGCCCCCAGACAAATTGCAACTATCGACGAGGTCGTCAAACATATCCGGGAATTGTTGTTTTAAAGTCGATGACACTTTGTTTGAATCGAGGACACCTCCGCCAAGCGAGCAAAACCCGAATATCCACAGAGTCATCCACAGGGTTATACACAGATTTTGGGGATAAAATTTAGTGTTGATGAGGGGTTGACATTTATAAAACCCTTATATTTCATGGGCGCTATTGATAGCCAGGTCACTAATTGCTTGGATGTGCAAAATTATCCGCCTTTCAAAGTTATCCACAGGCTGAGAATTCTGACATTTATTGGACTTGCTGGGTAATATACCCAAGTTAAGGAGAAAGAAAAATCGGTTTAATTATTTAATTATCCAACTGGATTTTCCTTACTTTGTGAAAGAGAACGTCCAGCTTTATCAATTAGGGGTTGTGGTGGATCTTTGCTGGGGAAAAGGTCATCAAATTTAATCATATGCTCTCGTTTCATCACTTCTTTTCGATGCCTTGTAAGATGGAATTTTTTAAAGATAAAATAAGGCACAAAAAAGCTGACTGTCCCTATTGCAAAAGATAATTTGAAGATGGGATCTTTATTAAACACTAACAGTATTAATGACACAACCATTAAACCGATAGCAATCATTCCTGTATGCGGTGAGCCGGGTGTCACAAATGCAAGATCACTGACTGAATAGCCTTGTGCTTTCAGGCGCTTTCGGAAATTAATTTGTGCCCAACACAGCGAGATCCAGCATAGCATGCCAGTAAAACCCGACACTAGCAGCAAAGCGATATATAACTTACTTTGCCCGAAAAAATAAGCAAACGCTAATGTTGCCCATATGGCTGACAAGGTAACAAATACAGCATTTCGTGGAATCCCTAAATGATCAAATTTAGCAACCCATTCCGGCGCCATGCCTTCTCGGCCAAGCGCATTTAACGATCGTACTGTTCCATAAAGCCCAGAATTCGCACAAGAAAGTGTCGCTGTCAACGTCACGAAGCTGGTGATAGCACCGGCCCATTTTAAGCCATAAAAATTCAACGCATCGGCAAAAACAGAATTATCTAAATTGGCTTTCTGCCAAGGGAAAATCAGCACTAGACAAAACACAGGGACAATGTAGATAAAAAGAATTCGGAAGGTCACAGCGCGTATTGCATGGGGAATCATTTTTTGGGGATTTGTCGATTCGCCAGCGGCAAGTCCGATGATTTCTGAGCCTTGGTAATTAACCAATAACAATACCATGCCCGTGAGCAAAGCCATCCCGCCATTCGGTAATAGCCCACCATCACTTAACAGAAATTTAGTGCCCAAAATTTGACTAGGCTGAGGACCATGGATGATGCCAAAAAATATCATGATTGAAATAAAAACAAACCCCATCAAAGCGACAATTTTTATCAGTGCTAGCCAAAACTCAATTTCGCCAAAGGCTTCCACTTTCGCCAAGTTGAAATAGGTAATCAGCAAGCCAAAGCCAATCGCCCATATATAGCCATTGACACCGGTAAACATTTCCATGATGATGCCACCGGCAACGCATTCCGCGGGAATATACGCGACCCAACTTAGCCAATAAGACCACCCAACACCACAAGCGACTTGGGGTGAAATAAAATCAGCACTATAAGCAATAAATGAACCTGAAATGGGAATGGCAACAGCCAACTCCCCAAGGCATAACATGGTTAAATAGATAATAATTCCGCCAAGGAAGTAGGCCAAAAACACAGCAGGGCCGACTAAATGAATTATTTCACCTGTACCCAGAAAATAACCTGAGCCAATGATACCACCTAGTGCTATCAATTGGACATGTCTTTCTTTTAAAGATCGATGGAAACCGCCATCACGGACCATTTTGGGTCTGATTGGGTTGGATGCTCTCACTAGGGTTTAACCGAAAGGTGGTAAGATAGAGAAATAATACCCTTTTCTTCGCTTTTTTAAAAGCAATTTTTTTATGTGGGAAAAAAAATACCCGAACGCCTATGACGACGATTAGGGGTTTGTTAAAATGGCCAACAAAATAACAACAACAACATTGGCAATGAATCAATCGCACACCCCCATGATGCAACAATATTGGCGCATCAAAGAACAATATCCCCATATGCTGCTTTTCTACCGCATGGGTGATTTCTATGAGCTATTCTATGAAGATGCTAAACGTGGTGCAGCACTGCTAGATCTCACGCTGACCCATCGCGGGCAGTCAGCTGGCTCGCCGATTCCCATGGCTGGCGTGCCTTTCCATGCTGTTGATAATTATCTCGCCAGGCTCATTAAAAAAGGAGAGTCGGTTGCCATTTGCGAACAAATTGGCGACCCAAGCAGCTGCAAAGGCCCCGTCGAGCGCCAAGTCACACGCATTATTACCCCGGGAACAGTAACCGATGAAGCATTGCTTGATGCAAGACAAGACAATATCCTCCTGGCCCTCCACCAACATAAAAATACCATCGGCCTTGCTTGGATTGATTTAAGCGTTGGACACATCCATGTTATGCAGTTAAATGAACCCTCCACACTGATTGCTGAGCTAACCAAACTTCATCCAGCGGAAATTCTCTATGCCGAGAATCAAACACCACCGGATACGATAAAGCCCTTCATCAGCAAAGGTTGTCCGGCCTGGGATTTTACCCAGCAGCAAGCACACCATTGGCTTAAACACCAATTCAAGACCATCGATATGCAGGCATTAGGCCTAATGAACGTGCCATCCGCACTACCAGCAATTGGTGGACTTCTCGCTTATCTACACACCACGCAAAAGCAGCATCTCCCTCACATCAAACATATTTCCGTTGAGCAAAGCGATGACTACCTGCAACTCGATGCCGCCACTCAACGACACCTTGAATTATTCAATAATGCCAATGGCGAACGTAAACATACCTTATTATCCATCATTGACAAAACGGTCTCAGCCATGGGAACAAGGTGTATGCAACGATGGCTAAAACGGCCACTACGGGATCACCAAGCAATTCTGAAACGTCAACACTGCATCCGCGAACTATTGCAACGGCAAGTCGATGGGGAAATTCGGGATGCCTTAGAAGGTTTTGCCGATATCGAACGAATTGTTTCTCGCGTTGGCCTACGCTCAGCAACCCCCAGAGATTTGGTCAAGCTAAATGACAGCTTATTAAAGCTGCCTTCGATTAAAAATCTTCTCAGCCAGAGCCAATCGCCTCATCTCCTAGCACTGAAAGACACAATATATATCCAAACTGAATTAACGGATATCTTAAGCAGCGCTTTAGTCGAAAACCCACCCATGGTCATTCGCGATGGCGGTTTCATTGCTGAAGGGTTTGACCAAGAGTTTGATGAGCTAAAAGCGTTAAGTACGAATGCCAACGATAAGCTCGCTGAACTTGAGAAACAAGAACGAGCGGCAACCGGGCTTAGCACGTTAAAGATTGGCTATAATCGTGTGTCGGGTTTTTATATCGAATTGTCGCGTTCGCAAGCAGAAAAGGCGCCTACTCATTACATTCGCAAACAAACCTTGAAAAATGCTGAGCGCTTTATCACGCCGGAATTGAAGACCTTTGAAGAACAGGTGCTGGCAGCGCAAGTCAAAGCCCTCGCTCGTGAAAAATGGTTGTATGACCATTTGTTAGATGCAATCGCGGCACATCTCCATGAACTTATCGACACAGCCAAGGCGCTGGCTCAGTTGGATTGTCTGGCAAATTTAGCTTACATCAGCCAAGAATACCAATGGTCTGCCCCTTGCTTTTCTAAACAAATCGGCATCCACATTCAACAAGGAAGACACCCTGTTATTGAATCAATTGTTCAAGAACAATTCATTGCCAATGATTTACATTTAAGCCAAGACCAATCAATGCTCCTCATTACTGGGCCCAATATGGGTGGCAAATCCACTTATATGCGACAAACCGCATTGATTGTTATCCTTGCTCACATCGGCTGCTATGTGCCAGCCAAAGAAGCGACGATTGGGCCTATTGATAAGTTATTTACGCGAATCGGTGCGCATGACGATCTCGCCAGTGGGCGTTCGACGTTTATGGTGGAAATGAGTGAAACAGCACACATTCTTCGCCAGGCAACGGATTCAAGCTTGGTGCTCATTGATGAAATTGGTCGTGGTACCAGTACCCATGATGGTATGGCGTTAGCGTGGGCAACTTGTGCCTATCTTGCTAACCATATTAAGGCATTAACCTTATTTTCAACACACTATTTTGAACTGACCCATCTTCCCGAACAATTTGAGCGCATTCGCAATGCTCACTTACAAGCAACGATGACCAATAATCGAATTGTCTTTCTCTACCAAGTACTAGACGGTGCCGCCAGCCGAAGCTATGGTCTTGAAGTGGCGCAACTTGCTGGGATTCCATCGGCTGTTTTGCAAATGGCACAGCATCAGTTAAATCAGATGGAATTGATGGAACAACAACCCCCTATCCCCTCTTCCACCGTATTGCCAATTACTCATACTCACTCAACGAAACTGTTCTCACGCATAGAAGGAATTGATACCGATAACTTAACCCCCAAACAAGCGTTGGAAATTCTCTATGAATTAAAAGATTATGCTAAGGAGTTATCCTAGACCTGCAACTGGCTTAAACGTTGACAATTGTAGGCATTTTCAAGCACACTCATGATAATGAAAACTCACTTAATCCGCGGCATTGTCCTCAGCTTGCTGGTGTCGACTGCTGCGCTAGGTAAAACAACAATCAACATCCGTGGGGTTAGTGATTCACTATTAACCAACGTCAACTCACGCCTAAATGAATATAATGAAAAGAAGCCACTTAACAGCCAAAGTGATAAAACCATTATCGAACAAGTTAAGTTAGCCCTTTCCCCGTATGGCTATTTTTCACCTGAGATAAAACTGTTTCGCAATGCATCAAACTTTCCCAGCACCATCAGCATTGCCAAAGGACAGCCAACCCGTATTAGCCAGCTGGATATTAAAGTGATTGGCCCAGGACGAGAGAACCCCCAAATCGTCAAAGCCTTGTTAGATTTACCGATACAACGTGGACAAATATTTAATAATGAATCCTATGAAGACGCCAAAAAAGCCCTCTTTGACGCAGCAGAACATGAAGGGTATCTAAAAAGCCGCTTTGAAACATCGATTGTCTTAGTGGATAAAAGATCATACTCAGCAAGCATCACCTTGCTTTTTAACACTAATAAACAATACTTCTTCGGAAAAGTGCATTTTAATAAAACTCGGCTTTCCCCGCATCTTCTGCACCGCTTCATCCCATTCCAATTTGCAATGCCTTATCGAACCGATAAAATTATTACCTTGAATAACGATTTATCCGGGAGCGGTTATTTTAAACATGTCAATGTGAAGCCACATATTAATAGTCAGACCTATGTCCCTATTTCAGTCCATTTAGACCCTGTTTCACGATATAACTATACGTTGGGTGTTGGTTATGGCACCGACACAGGTCCAAGAGGTCGCGCCGGGTTAAGCATTGTGCCGCTGAATGAATACGGTCATAAATTCAATCTCATTGCCCAAGGTTCGATGACTCAAAATGCGTTACAAGCCCAATATGTCATACCCGGCTTCAACCCCGTGACAGACGAATACGATTTGACAGTAACTGCCGGCGACCAAGATTTTAGCAGTGGGTATAGCAACAGTGTCTTACTGACCGCCGCTGCTCGCCATCACAAAAAGCACTTTCAACGCATCTTATCACTCAACGCCTTATATGAGCGCTACAATTATAACAACCTAAACCTTCCTAGAACGGAGTCAGGCACCTTTTTCCCACGCGGTTTGCTAAGTTGGCATCACGGAGAAGGCGAGCTGTTTTCTAAAAATGGGTATAACGTTACCTTTACCGCGCTAGCAGCCTCCAGGCGCGTGCTCTCAAAAAATGACCTAGGCCAGGTCGATGGTGATTTAAAAGTCGCCGTGACCTCCAATTTTCTTCGCGCTCGCTTATTTGCTCATACCATCCAAGGTATTACGCTTACCAACAATATCAATAATGTTCCTTTGTCGTTAGCATTTTTATTGGGTGGCGCCGATAACTTAAAAGGCTATGGTTACAATAGCATTGGCCCAGGGAAACAAGTTGAGTTTTATGGCATCGAATTGCAAAAGGAGATGAAAGATGACTGGTATCTTATTGGTTTTGTCGATGCGGGTGATGTGTATAACCCCCTGCCAAGATTGATGAAATATGATGCAGGCGCCGGGATAATGTGGGTATCGCCCGTTGGCCCCATCAAAGTGGGACTAGCCCAAGCGGTGAATAGCAACTTTCAACGAGTGAGAGGGAGAAATCCTCGATTAGTCATCAGCATGGGGCCCGATCTAGCATGAGAAAAATCTTACGAATTATTGGCTATAGCTTAGCCCTTATTTTTGTCATCGTCACCGCAATCTTATCGTTTCTTATTTCGACCAATACTGGGCTGTATACCAGTTTGCAGATTGCCAATTGGATGATGCCAGGCAAACTCACCGTAAAAAAAGCCACCGGCACACTTGTCTCAAATTGGCAGTTAACGCAAGTTGCTTATCAAAGCCCGCAAACGACAATCACACTGGATAATCTTAAGGTAAATTGGCGTGTGTTGCCGCTGTTACGAGGTCATTTGGTTATCAAAAACGCCATTTTAGGTCAGCTTAGCATTCAACATAAAGTCACAAAAGCGGCTGATAGCCAATCACAGCCTGAAAGTCACGCTTTTAAACAGTCTTTACAACTTCCATTGGCCATCACAATCGATACCTTATCCATCAAGCAAGTGCGCTTCAACAAAAACACCTATGATAATATCCATATGAGCGTACAATTGGATTCGTCGAATTGGCTTATCAAACAATTATCGCTTCAAACCCAGCAGAGTCAATTTAAATTAGCTGGTCATCTTAACCAACACTTAAATTACAAAGCCTCACTCACCCTAAAAGCAACCTCACTCAAAGCCAAGGGTTTCAGCGGTGAATTTAAGATAACCGGCGATTGGGCAGATTATCGTTGGCAAGGAATAACCCACGCCCCCATCGCATTGCTAACATCAGGGCATCTCAAAGAAGGAGCGACACTAAATGGTGATGTAAAATGGCAAGCCTTCTCCTTACCCGGCCAGCATAAAACCCCCATTTTAGTGACCGAAGGACAACTGAAAATCCAGGGGGATGCAGACAAATTATCGTTTAGCTTAGATACTGGGTTAGACAAGCCGATTCAAACCAAAATCAATGCGTCCGGTTTTCACACGCCACAACACAATGAAGCAATGATAAAGATTAAGCCTGACCAAGGTGATTTTATTCTGCAAATTCTTCAAGACCAAGAAAAGAATCAAACAAAAACGACCCTAAATATTAAGGGTAATCAGATTGACTTAACCCCTTTTCACTACCCACTTTCCCAACTGACTATCCAAGGCCAAGTATTTGGTTCCAAAAAATCCGACCTTGTCGGCGACCTAACCATCAAGGGTTTATATCACCAAAAGCCGTTGTCACTGTCTATCCATAAATCATCCCAACGGATTAGGGGTGAAATTAATCTTGCTAATAACCAAATTCACTTTACCGGTCAGAACCCATTCCCCTTAACCATTCGAGGGACTCTACCCTCACCACAGTTCATTGCCCCTTCGCTAGAAGGCCTCAATACCATCATTCACATTAATGGGACATTTAACAGTCCGACCGACGGCAATGCCCGAATATCTGTTCAATCCGGCCAATATATTCATCCAACCGAATTAACACTGCCCCCACTGTCCTTTATCGGTGGCAATTACACCTTGACGTTATCCAGCCGAGGATTGCACCTCAATGGCCAATTAGCGATTGATCCTCAAAAAACCCTGTTAACAAAACTTTCCTTACCGCATTTCTCATTGTTTTCAGACAACTCCCAACAACAAAGAATTTCGGGGAAAATAGCGCTCAATTTGAATTCTCTCGATTTTGTTAGCCAATTAACGCCTCATATCGTCGAAGCAAATGGCAGGCTTACGGCCCAATTAAATATCCGGGGCCGTCTTGCTAAGCCACAGATCCGAGGTCGAATTGACCTTCATCAAGGCAGTTTTAAAACCACAACCAGTGATACCCCCTTTCAGCCGGTAACCTTATCGTTATCAACGAGCGCAAACCACTGGCAAATTCAAGGTGGCATTCATCATGAAGGCAGCCAGCTATCATTAAGCGGCTCAGGACGATTCACCCCCCAATTTAATGGGAACATGCGCATAGCCGGGAATAACTTTTTAGCGATCAATAGCAAAGAATATCAAGTGTATCTATCGCCTGCGATTGCTATCAATCTATCGCCCGATAAAACGGAAATCTCAGGTGAAATAACCATTCCCAAAGCACGCATTCAGCCACATACCTTTTCGTCAACTGTGACATTATCGGACGATGTTGTTTTCTCCGATCAACAAGAAGATGACTTTGCCAGTATGCCTTTCAGACTAGAGCTAATGGTCAAAATGGGCGACGATGTGCGCTTACTGATTGAAGGACTCAGCGCTAAAATCATTGGTGCCGTTCGCTTGCAAAAACTAAGCGGTGGCATGTTAATCAGCAGCGGCCAACTTTCGGTTGCGGATGGACAATATGAAGCATATGGGCAAAAGCTTGCTATTTCTCAAGGGGAATTGTTGTTTGCAGGGGGCGCTATTACCAACCCGGGGATTAATATTCGCGCAACACGTACTTTCAATACAACTGGCCAGGCATTTTCGGGGTCAAATCGTCTATTTGATTTTGGTGCGTCTAACATCCAATCGATGAGTTTTTCTAATGTGACCACCGTGGGGGTTCAAGTCTCAGGACGCCTGTCTAATCCCAAAGTGAGTCTATTTTCCGAACCGAGTAACCTACAGCAGTCGGATATTTTATCGATGCTGCTTCTCGGAAGACCCGCCAGCCAAGCTTCGAGCGCAGGTGGGCAATTATTGCTATCGGCGATTACCAATATGGGGCTAGACGGTAAAAAACAAGGCGGACAACTGTTCTCACAATTACAAGATAAGTTGGGGCTCGAATTTGGGGTAGATTCCAATTCAACCTATAATCAACAACAAGGCGAAGTCACCAGCACGCATTCGCTTGGGGTTAAGAAAAAGTTCTCAGACAGGCTCTCTTTAGGATATAATACGGGCATTTACGATTCGAATTCCACGGTATTAACGTTAACCTATCTTCTTAATCGATTTTTTAGTATACAGGTCAATGCCAGCGACACCAGCAGTGGTCTCGATTTTACCTACACTCGGAGTAAAGATTAGCAATGAACGATATTCATTTACCCATTCGCCTAAAACGCTTAAGACAATCCGCAGCCAGCCGAAGCTTATTGCAAGAAACCTATCTTCAGCCGGAGAAATTAATTGCACCGCTATTTATCCATGCCGGCCTTAGTCAAAAGCAAGCCATTAACTCCATGCCCGAGCAATATCAACTCGGTCTTTCCGATCTTGCCGAAGAAGTCACAACACTCCATCACCTCGGCATAAAAGCGGTCTTGCTTTTTGGGATACCATCAAGCAAAGATGCGCAAGGTAAAAGCGCCTTACTCGCTAATGGCATCATTCAACAAGCCATCCCCATCATCAAACAAGCTGTGCCGGACATGCTGGTAATTGCCGATGTTTGCTTTTGTGAATACACCGATCATGGGCATTGTGGCGTGCTTAATGGCGAGCACATCGATAATGATAAAACCTTAGCATTACTGGCTGAACAAGCGGTTAGTCTGGCACAAGCAGGTGTGGATTGGATTGCACCCAGCAGCATGACCGACGGCATGGTGGCCGCCATCAGACAGGGCCTTGATCAAGCCGGGTTCATCCATGTGTCAATACTTAGTTATGCAGTTAAATATAGCTCTGCTTTTTATGGACCGTTTCGGGAGGCTGCCGAAGGCGCACCCAAATTTGGCGATCGCAAAACCTATCAGATGAACCCAGCCAATAGCAATGAAGCCGTGCGTGAGGCATTACTGGATGTTGAAGAAGGCGCGGATATGCTCATGGTAAAACCTGCGCAAAATTATCTCGATGTTATCTATCGCATCAAAGAAACACTCCCCGAGATTCCATTGTGTGCTTATCAAGTAAGTGGCGAATATAGCTTAATCATGAAAGGTGCTGAATCCGGTTTAGTGGATCTTAACCAAGCCATGATTGAAAGCCTAATGGCGATTAAGCGAGCAGGGGCAGATATGATTATCACCTATTTTGCCAAGCGATTTGCAAGCACCTTCCATCATCCAGCTTAAGTGTTCTTTGTGCCGGACAATTTTTAAAATAAGCCGTCTTTGCGAACGTAGTGAAGCAATCCAGTACAGATTTCTGTTCAGAGATCGAACTGGATATGCTTCGCAAAGCTCGCAACGACAGTGCTTTTAAGAAAGTGTCCGGTACAGAGCTAAATCGTCTCTTTGAAGCATGTCTTAATTATCTTCCCACAGTGAATTAGGATAAAAAAATGTCACTTCGTGTTTGTTGTGAAATAGGTGAGTTAAACGTGAGTTCGGTATTTTTTGAAATGATTGGATCACTTGCAAATTTGTCTTTCCTTGTAATTTGATGGTGACTATCATTCGTTTGGCCTTGCCCGATTGTATCCATCGTTGAATCAAATCATAAGCCCGCTCTGGATAACAAGCGATATCGGAGAGCACCCAATCGTAAGTTTCGTTAAGGGTATTAGGGTCGAGTGCAAAAGCACTTTGTTTAAGAAATTTAATACGTGGAAGCTTTTGGATTCGTGAATCTAATTCCGATTTATCAACCGAAGTAACCTGTGCCCCTAACGATTGCATCACATAGGTCCACCCACCTGGTGAAGCACCTAAGTCGAGCACTTTGTCCCCAGGCTTAGGGTAACAGTTGATGAGAAAGAGAGATTCCCACAGTTTTAAATACGCCCTATTGGGTGGATTTATTTTATCTTCTTTAAAAAAACAAGCCCCATCCGGCCATTTCTTTTTTCGAGAAGCACAATATAACAACGTATTGTTATCAAGAAGCGAAAATACACCGATGTTTGGAAGGTCCTTTTCGACTGGAAATGAACGTTCTAACTCTGGGCAATTGCGCAATTGCGCTTCAATCAATTTTGATCGTCTAATATGACTTATCGGGTGCAAATACCAGAATGGTCCTGCTTGGCGTAATATTTTCACTGCCTGAGAAATTGACTCAATCGGAACAATGTGAGGGTCTAACCAAGTATCCAATGCAAAACAAATATCATTGCTTTTGGTCGGTGAGAAGACTAGATTTCCAACTACCTTGTCAACATGCCTAAGCTCTTCACAGAGTTCTCCGAGATACTCTGTTTTTGCGACGTAAATGGCGGGTAGTGATTGTGTCAATTTCATACTAATAAGCTACAAATAAGGGAATCCAGGATGCGCTGGGTCAAGCTGATTATAAGGCGCAGGCTCTAAAGTGGTTTACAGATTAAACTAATTTAACACGATGTTCACGTAAAAATTAACTATTTTTAATACGCAGACCATGAAAAAATGATTGTCATGCCTATCGGAATTTAATATACTGATCATCCTTTATGCCGGGGTGGCGGAATTGGTAGACGCGCCGGATTCAAAATCCGGTGATGGTGACATCGTGTGGGTTCGACTCCCACCCTCGGTACCAACGCAATCAGTTAATTTGACCATTGATAAAATGGTCGCATTGCATGTCTGATTTCCGTAATCAAATCAAATCCTTTTATTTGACTTTTCATCATTCTTTCTGCGCTATTCCCTAAACCATTCATTGCTGTCTTAGTTAAATTTCATTACAATGAAACCAATGTTGATTGAAGGAATGACCATGTATCGTTTATTAGCCGCTCTGACTCTACTCATCTCTGTTTCCGCTATCGCGGCAACACCCTTTAGCCAGCAACCTAAAGTTCGTCAATTTATCAATGAGGTTAGTAAAGAAGCGAAATTAAACAAGCAAGAACTGATTAAGATCATGGATCAAGTTGAAATACAACCCAAGATCATTGAGTCCATGGAGCGCCCTTATGAAAAGAAAAAATGGGACGAATATCAAAGACTATTTTTAACCCAAAAACGGCTAAATCATGGCATTGAGTATTGGCAAACACATCAGGACGAACTAAAAAAAGCAGAAAAGCACTATGGCGTTTCCTCTCACATTGTTGTTGCGATTTTAGGCATCGAAACCCTGTATGGGCAAAACCAAGGCGATTATCGGGTGATTGATGCATTGTCGACCTTAGCATTTAACTATCCAAAACGCGCCCCTTTCTTTCGTAAAGAATTGAAAGAATATCTCATCTTATGCAAAGAACAAGGCGTTTCTCCATTGAAATATAAAGGTTCTTATGCCGGCGCCATCGGAATGCCACAATTCATGCCCAGTTCATATCGCCATTATGCTGCCAGTTTCACATCAAAACGTGAAAAAGACCTTGTTTCTGATCATGACACGGTTATCGCCTCGGTTGCTAATTATTTCAAAGTCCATGGCTGGCAACCACAACAAGGGATTGCGCAGATTGCAAACATTAGCAAACCCTTACCAAAATGGATTAAAACAAACCAAAAGAAACCAACCTATACCTATCAGCAACTGGTTAATGCCGGCATCGTCCCAAAGACAGCTGCCTTCAATGCGCCTAAAAAAGTGGGGATTATCGAACTCGAAACAGAAAAAGGCAAAGAATATTGGTTGGCGTATCCAAATTTTTATGTCATTACTCGATACAATTCCAGCCCACAATATGCTTTAGCTGCTTATTTGCTCTCTCAACAATTGCAGCAAAAATGGCATGTCAGCAATTATAAGCATCAATTTTCTTGGGCTTAATGAGATGGTTGCCTAGGGATGAGTCGGACGAAAGGTTATCTTTTTATCACGGATGAAATCAGTGAAGAAAATGCTTATCCATTGGTTTTTAGTGATGACGAGGGCCAAGTTGTTGAACCGCATCAGCACTGCCGTATTCAACAACTGACCGAATCACTGCAAGATTGTCCCTTAACCATTATCATCCCCGCTCGATTGACAACGCTTCACCACGTCACACTGCCTTTATTAAGTGATAAGAAAGCGCATGCGGCTATACCCTATGCACTCGAAGACTATTCTGCCCAAGAAGTCAGTCAGCTTCATTTTGCCTTTGACCGCCAATTTTATCAAAATGGGCAATACGTCGTTCTCAGCTGCGACAAAGCGTGGCTAAACAACTTATTGATGGTTTTACGCAAATATCAGATCGAGCCAAAACATATTACCACAGCCTGGTTTGCTTTAACTAATAACCAATGCGCCGTTCATCAACAAGCCCTTCTTTTCCGTGGTCATAGCCTAAATGGTTCAATCCCACTATCCATGTGGTCACTGGTGAAGGCACAAGTCTTTGCCATAGAAGATCTCACCATCTTACTATTTGATGGAGATACCACCCTCCCCAAAGACTTAGAAGGCAAAACAACCATCAGCGAACAAAATTGGGAAACTTGGGTGGTAAAACGTCTGAATAAGTTGGCCTATATACCCCTTAACCAAGGCGCTTTCGCTCCTAAAACAGAACAAACCTCGCTGAAAAAATCCGTATGGCTAGTCGGAGCAAGCTTCGTGGCATGGTTAATCATATGGCTAGCAACACAACTTTTGTCACTTCATCACATCAACCAGGAAATTAAACAAATCGATGATAAAATTGCTGTCATCTATCGCCAGTTTTTTCCAGGCAGTAAGCAAGTCATTAGCCCACGTTTTCGTATTAGTCAAACGTTGAAAAATAGCAGTGCAGGTGACGAGTCCGCGTTACTTAGATTACTGGATCAACTGGCTAACCCTCTTCGTTCCAATCAGATAACCCCTGTCCAACTTACCTATCAAAATCAGCGCATTACTTTAAAAATCGTTGCCAATGACTTTAGCCAATTAGAAAAATTCATGACCGCTTTAAAAAAGCAAGCCGTTAAAGCCAATCAGCTGAATGCTAACCGACTGGATGATAAAGTAGAGGCCACTGTGGAGATTCAGTCATGATAAAAAGCCGCTTTGAGCAAATGAATCCCCGAGAACAATGGCTAGTCGGTATGACGGTCGTCTTGGTTGCCATTTATCTTTTTTATTTATTCATCTATGAGCCGTTAACAACGGCTCATAGTGAAGCATCCAAGCAACTCCAGGAACAGCGTGAAACGCTAGCTTGGATGAATCAAGTCAAGCATTATGCAGGAAAATCATCCAAACAAGCCGTCCATGATACTAGTCAATTGCTGTCAATCTTAACCCAACAACTCTCTGAATCCAGCTTAAAACCCTTCCCTTATCAGCTGCAGCAAAGCAGTGGCGGGCATGTGCAATTGTCTTATGAAAAAGTTCCTTTCAATCCATTCATTGAGTGGTTAATTGCTTTTCAAGCAACTTATGCCATCACCATTGACCGTCTATCTGCCAACAAGCATGATCAGGAAGGCATGGTTAAGTTAACGGTCGTTTTCAAGCCATAAAATGTAGAAAGTTATTTAGAAGCCCTGCCTGATCATTCCTAAACGACCTCAATATGTTTTCTATTTAATTATTGTGTGTTATTATTAAACATATGTTATTCCTGGAATCCTTGCATGCCTGCTCAAGCCCAAATTATCAATAAAGTTAACCGCATTTTTCGCCATAATCGCCGTGATTTTCAATTTAATCGAGGTGGTGTTTGCAGTGGTCTATCGGCATTGTATACAAAATATGCGCTGGAAAACCGTGAAGATAAATTTTTCCGCTTGCTCAATCAAGTCAATAAACTGCCTGATGATTATAAATTAGGTACAACCAGCGAAATCGATCGATTTTTACTCGATGTTGAAATTGCCTTTAATCCCAGGCGATATACTGGCGGTGAAATCCAGCAGTCCGATGTTGAGAAATACATTAGCATCAATAGTGTTCCCCCTCATAACGAGTTTAATTTTGGTCTTATTTGCAGCAGCGGTAAATGGGAAAAGATATTTGAGCAAATAAAGCGCGAAAAACGCGATATCCACGTTCGCTCTCACAACCATGTGGTGAATGTATCCTTTAAAAATGGCCACTATATTGTTTATAATTCCAACTATCAGGTGGATACTAAAACATTTACCAATGAAAAAGACTTAGTCAAAGAGTTAACCCAATGTTTTGAGATTGACGAAAAGGAGATGGGGCTATCTCTTCGTGTGTTTTCAAATCCCATGTACCCAAAATGCACCGACTACCCAACCATTGAATCCCTCCATAAAATACTTGAAGAAAGTCCGGCAGACCCTCTGTACAAAACCATTGTCGTTGATGACATAGCTACTCATTCTTTAGTCTATGCTAGTAAATCCCGAGATAGGGTAACAACAAATCGATTAATTAATCACCCCGATTTAGACGCCAATTTCGTTGACTCAGAGCTTAGAAGCCCTTTCTTTCTTGAGCAGGTGCTTTCCCTATCCGATGCCAATCGACAACGATTGTTATTGGAAAAGGGAATTTACGTGAATCTTGGTGTAGGAAACGCTCCCTTGTTAAACCAATATCTATCCGAATACCTAAAACGTTTTCCCAAAGCGGATGCTAAATCATTAGCCCCCCTGTTGGTTTCGTCTTTGAAGCATCTCAAAACCCCATCGGATCTTGATTTTCATGGCGTCGGCGATTATAGCGCCATCCTGGATCTAATGCGTAAGACATTATCCGAAAAAGAGCTTGCTGAAAACAAAACCGTCATTTTAAATCTAAGCTTGTTAACCAGACTGCACCAGAGCACTCATTCTCAAACCCCAACCGAGTCCTTAACCATTTCGACCTCAGAAGAGCTCGCCCAGCAGATTCAGCATGCAGCCAGCAATAATCAACATCAATTATTAGAAAGCCTTTTGCTACATAAGGATTACTTATCCGACCAGGATGAGATTTTCACAGAAACGTTGGCAAATCATCTAGACGCAGAAAGCATGCGCATATTACTCAATGCCAATATTAAAACAAACCCAAACGTATTGGCCCATTTATTTCAACGCAACGATAAATATATCTTTGAAGAATATGTTAACCGCGTTTTAAAGGAATCCAGTCAAGCATTACTAGCCGACAACTTATTTGAAGAAATTGGCAACCTTCGAAGAATTGATATCCTCATTGCCATGAGACAAAATCAGCCTATCAAGCAACGATGGAGTAAACACGTCAATAACCCCTCGGCTCAAGACCTTCAAGATACCTTAATCACAGCTATCATTACTGGCAATCAGGATATGGTTGATTTTATTAAGCAACAATTTAAAAACAAGAACGTTCCAATTGATAAAGCGGCGTTATTTTTCTTAGTCGATGACGCGTTTAAAAATGAGCGTTATGAGCAGCTAGAAGCCTTAGCTAGCCTTGACATCAGCTTATATCATTATGCCGAGACAAAAACCAATACGATTTTAAGTCGCTTTTATAACATCTATCACCTATACCTGGATACGGGAAAACTGAACTACCTGATGCATGGCATCAATGTTCTCTCTGATGAAGATAAACAGGTTGTTTTTCGCAGCCTTCTTTTTAAGAACAATCAAGAAATTATCGACGCGCTTGTGAAAGATTACTCAGCCGAGTTGACCCAATATATTACTCTCCAACTTGAAACCGCCTTAACAAAAAATGACACCAATGCGACAAAACCACTCAATACCGCCGCAAACAAACTGCCAATCGATGCGTTAAAAAGTTGGCTTAGTCAAAAAGATGCCGATACACAACATCAGTTGATTAAACAACTGTTTGACTCCAAGCAAAATCTGTTAGGCGCAAAGCTATTGGAAGCCTATAAAGCATTACATAGTAATCCAGCGCCTTGGATGAACAATCGTCGCGCTATCTGGCAATCGGCTATCGACGATAAAAATGAATATGGCGCTTATGCCCTCATGCAAAAATTTCCAGGGGATTATGGCGATGAAAAAGACTATCAACCATTATTAGACCACGACATGTTGAAAGGGTTAGCGGCAATAATCAAAAATAAAACCGCTATTGTTTCATTTTCAAAACCATTTTTACAGTCAATGATGGCAAAAGCCATCGAAAAAAAACACGGAGAGCTAATCAGTAACCTGATTAACCAGTATGCCGTAGATCAATTATATGCTGGGTCAGCCACAGAGCTATGTCAGCAATTGATTTCGGCAAAACAACCTTCCCTTTTGAAGGAATTGAGTAATGAAAATTTCCTTGGCGCAATTGATTTTAACAACCTTTATCAACATTGCTGCCAGACAGGCAATATTGAGGCGTTAGAGTGGGTCTTAACCCATGATGTCACCTTGGCTAATGAAATAAAACGTCAAGGGTTAGAAGTGCTGTTTAAGGGGAAAAATTATAACCAAGTGATGGATTGGGTCTATCAAACTGGCAGTAGCCATTTATACCAATTAATCATTAAACTCAAATACCCCCACCCAAAACAATCGTTATTAAATTCCATCGAAAAACCGATTCTCGACCCCAAATTACAAAAAACAAACCTGTATTTGAACATGCTCGAGCGCGCACTCAAGGACAACAATGAATCGAAGTTTGCTGAAATCATAGGGGGCGATAAAGGCAAACAGAAAGTGTCTGAAAGTGTGGTCGATTTTTTAGTAGAAAATCTCCATCAACCACGCCTGTTAGAATTATTAGCGAAAAAATATGATCTAAACGAATTATGCCAACTTGCTTTCAGACAAAAACAATATGGCGCGGTGGGGTTTTTGTTAGAACATTTCGGTGAATCCGATTGGCCTATTTCACCAACCACTGAGGAAAAAAATCGCATCGTGATAGACTATCTTTCAGCGAAAGAAAGTCAGTCAAAGGATAAAGATGTTCGCGAAAGCCTCTTTGCATTATTAATTAAGTCATCCCCTAAAAATCAGTTTGCCAACATGATGCAACGCTTCAACCAAAAGGTATTTACTACCATTGTTCACATCGAAGAAGGTATGATTAAAAACAAACGGGATTTAGGTGGAAAAATCTATCGGTACTCCCTCAGCTTAAAGGATTTTAAAAATGCCATCGCGTTAATCCATGAGGAAATGGATAATTTAAGAAACATCCTGTCGCAAAAAGGCATTGATTTGCAAAAGCCTTTACAAGATAAGGATGCATTCGACTCAATCATCCATATTAAAAAACTCATGGCCGCAAATGACATTACCAGCGACCATTACCTTGAAAAAAACGATGCTCTTTTATTGGAGCAAATCACGACTAACCCTCGGTTAGAAAGGATTGTTGATATTGAGCAGCGCCTCTATGCCTTCACCCACCATTTTGGCATTAAAAAAGATGCCAATGACCCTCTCGATGGATGGCCAAAAGATGATAAACGTCGCTTCTTCGAATTGATGGCTGAATTAGATAGTGCGATGAGCTGGAACAAATTAAAAGACGATTTTTTGATACCAGACTTACAATTTGCAATGGAACATTATCGTTCAATTTTCAATGCCGATTCCCTATTGTCAACAAAAGAAAGCCAAACAGACTTGGGAAGGAAGGATGAAACGACTGATCATTTAGAAGAAGAGCAACAGCATAAGCAACAAGAAGAGCAACAGCGTAAGCAACAAGAAGAGCAACAGCGTAAGCAACAAGAAGAGCAACAGCGTAAGCAACAAG
>JAGVJN010000004.1 GCA_020051095.1 Pseudomonadota bacterium
CAATTTTTTAAAAGCACCGTCGTTGCGAGCTTTGCGAAGCAATCCAGTTCGATCTCTGAACAGAAATCTGTTCTAGATTGCTTCACTACGTTCGCAAAGGCGGCTATTTTAAAAAATTGTCCGGTACAAAGGGTTTTCATAAGTCTTATAGTTTCACATATAATTGAGCAATCGATTGCCAACGGATTCTATAATTTATGGGATGGTAAGTCAAAATAATGATCAGTGTGGACGTATTATTGATACAGATGCTTTTTTTACCCATTGGATTTGCTTAATTTTTCAATCACTTGGCATTCCAACGCATCGGCAATATCGGAGATGATTTTGGTATAAAGATATCCGCCCGCTTGGGCGATGTCACTTAAGCGATTATGGCCATCGATGTGTTTTAGAAAATGAATGAATTCCGGTTTTTCATGTGCTTCGATGATATATTCTAAATTAAGATGATTGGCAATGAATAGATCGTTGCTGTGGTGGTAAGGAATCATAGGGGCCATATTGGCTTTGAATGCAAATACATCAGTCGGTTGGATGTCACTTTCTGATAAGATGCCTGCTAAATTCGTTGATTGCGTTTCATAATCTTTCAGCGAATACCAGTCAAATTTGGCTTGCAGAGGAGCGATTTGCTCAGGCATGCCTTCTGCCACCCATTTTGCCAGCTGACCCCAACAGGCGTATTCGAATAAGTTTAATGCACCTTCAAAGCTAGGGCATTGGCTGACTGCCGATAGCTGTTGTTTTAAATAGTTACTATTGAGAACGTCTTCAACATATTTATTTTCAAAGAGTGCTTCATTAATAAAGTCGCAATCATTGTCGGTTAAAATTTGATAAGCTAATCGCGCGGTATATCGCTCACCTTCCCCGAGAAAGAAAGGCACTTTCGCCCGATGGGCAAGTTCTTTAGGTATTTTAGTGGCCATGTATTCCCGCAATATGGCCTTATCCCAGAATAAGCTGGGTTGCATCTTATCTGGGACGCGATAGCAAAATTCAACAAGACGGTGATCCAGAAATGGCACCCGGTTTTCCATTTGGTTAGCGGCCGTCGCTCGATCTTCATGCCAAAGGTTAAAATCAACCACCGAGCGTTGATACATTTTTTGATACCATTGCCAAGGGCTATAATGTTCTAAGTTAAAAGATTGTTCTATGAATTCCGTTTTTATCAGGGACATATAGTCGTTGAGAGCAGGGTTGGTATGGTTGATGATGAAATGGTGTTTCATTTTTGCAAGTGATTCAATAAAATGAGTCCAAGTCCTAGTCTCATTCGCATGACTTAAGGGTATGTCTTCTGCAAATTTGACACTGTACCCACCATTGAATTCATCGCTGCCTTGACCCATGAGCAGCGTTTTTAAATTGGGAAAATCGGCTTTGATTTTATGATATAGCAAATACTTATAAATTTGCTCCATGGTCAATGGCATTTCCAGATCATAGAGAATGCGTTTGACATCGACTAGCTGAATTTCATTTTGACGCCAGGGGAAATACAGTTGGTGGTTGTCGATTCCAAGAAGTTCTGCCGCTTGATGGGCGGCCTGGACGTCGCCATTTAAGTAAGTGCTATTGCACAATACGGTAAAACTGGGCAGGACTTTGTGGGGGTTGGCCAAGGCAGCAATGGCGACAGAGTCAATGCCACCACTTAAACAAACCCCCATATCAACATCCGTCATTAAACGGAGTTTAACCGAGTCCTCCAGCAAAGCACCGTATTCATCGATATAGGCTTGCCTTGATTGCAACTCGTTGGGGCCTTGCCTTTCGAGCTCATTGACTCCCCACCATGAATGTTGTTGGATGCCTTTGTCACTAAAAATGACATAGTTTCCGGGATCGAGTTGTTGAATACCTGTATAAATGGACTCAGGCAGGCTGGTAAAAATATTGCGTTGATTGAAGCGGCGAGCTAAGCAGGCAAGCCAATTAAATTGACGAGGGCAACGGGGATGGGCGTAGATGGACTTCACTTCAGAAGCAAATAGCAAATGATTATCGTCTGTTTGACAATAAAACAGGGGCTTAATGCCCAAACGGTCACGGATCAAAATAAGATGATGCTGTCTTTTATCATAGATGGCAATAGCAAACATACCGTTTAGATGGTTAAGAAAATCAAGGCCTTGGGTTAAATACAAAGCAAGCACGACTTCACTGTCCGATTGACTTTGGTAGGGATAGTCAGGCGTTAATTCTCGTCGAAGCTGCAGGTGATTATAAATTTCGCCATTGACTATCACCACCACATCATTATTGGCGCTCACAAACGGTTGAGAACCGCTTTGCAAATCCACCACAGCAAGCCGGCGAAAGAAGAGGGATAGCCTCCCGGGATCATGGTATTGACGTTCCTCATCCGGCCCGCGAAATCGCAATCGCAAGCTCATGGCATCAATGATGGGTTTGATTGACTGGTCGAGTGGATGACCTTGAAATTGATACACGCCTCCAAGCCCGCACATAGGCAATTCCTTCTTTTTATTCTATTTTAACTATAGACAAGATGCGCGGAGTGGGCAAAAAGAGGGGGGGGAGGTTTGGCTCTGAAGGATAGACACTTTTTTTAAAACTTAGACTTATCCTCAAACGCCGACGTGCCGCGGCTTGTCCGCGGTATCCAGAGATCCTTGTCTGCACAAAATAACAACATATTGGTCGAAATCCCTGGATCCCGCGGACAAGCCGCGGGACGTCGGATTAAACATTATGCCAATATATTATACGAATACTATGTTTGAAAAAAAATTCTATCCCTCAGGGTCGGGCTTTGGCCCGACGAGAGGTCAAATGCTTTTATTGGCTGACAGAAGACAGGGGTGTCGAGACGAAATTCACTGGAACTTCTTCCACCTCTTTAACCTTTTCTAGTGCCATATGATGCTGTTTTTTCAATGCCGTTGCAAAGTCATCAAGTGCTTTGAGTTGACTATCAAATACTAAGCTGCCATATGTGGCTGCGTTATCGACGGATGTTATACCAATGATATACCCCATCACTGTGAAACCAATGCCCACGGCAATTGTTGGGAGCAAGCTAAGGCCAAGGGTAGCAACCCCTGCTAATAAACTGACGCCCATGCTCATGACCACTAACGAAGCAGCTATTCCAAGCAATTCCCAGGCAAAATACGGAATGGCTTTGACTTTTAAATAGGGGTTATTATGTTCAATGTTGTTTCTTAACGCCTGAATCTGTAACAAAAGCTCACGTGCGTATCTCTCATTTTGATTGGAGCGGTCATCATCTCTGGATGCTGGCGACAAATAAAGTTTGACCAAATTAGCAATGGTTTGAATGTCAGATAACTCGCTATAGGTGATAGTCCCATTTTGACATAGCCAACTTAATTCATTTAAGGCACCCATTGCTTTAACGCAATGATGGTGGGTTGCCAAATAATTGCTGCAGGCAGCATACTGGCTGTTATTGCTAGCATTGGCTCTAAAAAAATTCTGATGCTGAATGGCTTTATTTTGTTGAGTAAGAAGTGTATCAATTTCGGTGAAAATAGCTTTTAATTCGGGATGCATTGATAAATGTGTCGATATCATGATTTAAACAACTCCATAGATATAAAATCAGAGCTATAGTAGCTTATGAAACAAAAATTGTCCAATAGAAGTCCTGAGAATGCAACCTCTCTTGGCTAACCCTTCGACCAAGCCTCCTTTAACCGTTTTGCCGAAACCGTTTCGGCGGTTTTCAAATGCTGCGCGAAAAGAGAGACACGATATTCCTCCAATAGCCAACGATAGTGCACAAACTCGGGGTACAAATCGAGCTGACTAAAATCATCGTCTAGCCGTTTTCTTAATGGGGCTTCAAATCGTTGGATCTCATCGAGGCTTATCTTATCTTTTTCTAAGCGATCTAATCGATGCAAGATTGCTTTCAAATAGCGAGGGTAGTGTTTTAATTGTGTCAAGGGTGTTTTTAATAAGTGTGCATGGAAAAGACCCGCTAATTGTTGTTGAATATCTTGAATGGATGCAAGATTTGCAAGGCTATTTCTCACCTTTAATTGCTTTTGTACTTGTTGCTTGAGTTTAAAAATCGTGGTCAGCAGCTGCTCTAGTTGATGGGCATTTCCTATGAGGTCTGTTTCATGCTTTGCAATGCATTGTTGAAATGCCTCGGCATTATCTGGCAAGTTTTGTTGTAAAAACGTATAGGCTAGCACATGATCGATGACATCCGCTTTAAACGATTCTCCTAAGCCAAAGCTTGCTAAGATAAGACTTAATTGATTGCCTTGAAAAAGCGCTTTGTGCAGGTATTTAATCGATTTTTCTTGCGCAAACCACAACAACCGTATGATGCCTTGATGACTTAAGGTCGAGGCTTTTTCTGGCGTATCCACGAGCGAGACGGTCACCGCATCGCCCAAATCAATGATGGCTGGATAAACAATCATGCTGACACCGGATTTTTCAATGCATTGTTGGTTAAGTGAGCCAAACTCCCAGCGGGTGTAGCAGACGACTTCCGCTGCTTCAGGGGGTGGGCTTAGCATTTCTTGGATGTGTGGTTGGCATGTCTCCTTAAGCGTTGGCAAATGGCGCCCCTGAGCGATGAGTTCACCGTGCTCATCATGAATATGAAAATTCATGCGATAGTAATCATCAAGAACTAAATTTTTTAATTCCTCGACACTGACAATCACCCCTTTTTGGCGTAGGGCATCACCAAGGAATTGATAGAGCGATGTGTTGTTATCGGGCGCGTTCGATAAAATTTCATGAACAAATTGCGGGATAGGAACAAGTTGTTTACGTTTGGCTTTGGGTAAGCTTTTTAATAACTCAACACACTTTTCCTGAAGAAGTCCAGGCACTAGCCATTCAGGGGGCGCTTCGGATAGTTGATTGAGAAGGGCAAGGGGAATATGTAAGGTAACACCATCATTGATATGCCCTGGTTCAAAATGATACGTCAGCGGCAGGCAGTGATTGCCAACGGACAGTGTATCGGGGAATTGGGTTTGCGTGATGGTGTTTGCACTATGTAACATCAGACTCGATTTATCAAAGTACAAAAATTCTGGTTGGTTGGCTTCTTGTTTTTTTCGCCACTGTTCAAATTGATCGAAGTTGGTGATTTGCGCTGGAATTTTAGCGGCATAAAAAGCATAAATGGCTTCATCATCCACTAAAATATCACATCGCCTGGCCTTTGCTTCAAGGCTTACAATCTCAGCAATGACTTGTTGATTATGCTGCCAAAACAAGGGGGCGTCTTTGGCAATTTTTTCATAACCACCTTGCACTAGGGCTTGTCGAATAAAAATCGGGTGACACACGCAAGGATCGATGGATGTGTAACTGACTCGCTCATTGTCAATGAGGGTTAAGCCATACAAACTAGTTCGCCGTTTTGCCATCACATGGCCGGTTTTGCTTGACCAGGCGGGTTCAGAATAGTGGAATTTGAGCAAATGCTTGGCATAGGTTAAGGCCCAATGCGGTTCAATTTGAGCGTTGATGCGGGCATAGAGTTTGGAGGTTTCGACTAATTCCGCAGACATCATCCAAGCAGGTGGTTTTTTAAATAAGCCAGAGCCTGGAAAAAGTTGGTAATGGCGGCCCCTGGCCCCTAAATACTCCCGATTTTCTTCTTTTTGGCTAATTTGACTTAGTAGGCCTGCGAGTATGGCTTGATGAATGCTATCAGTACTTGCAGGTTTTTGATTAATGGTTAAGCCTGCTTGTTTGACACTCAGATGTAATTGATGATGGATATCACGCCATTCCCGTATTTTCATCACGGAAATAAACTCTTTTTGCAATTGCTTTCGCCATTGATTTTGGCTTAATGCTTGGCGTAAGTCTTCGACATATTGCCACAGATTAATAAAAGCAATGAAATCTGAACGGGGATCGATAAATCGTGCATGGGCTTGCGTGGCTTGTTGCTGTTTATCGCCAGGTCGTTCGCGGGGATCTTGAACAGATAGCCCACTGACGATAAGCATGACTTCTTTGGTGCATCCTAAATCATTGGCAGCGATAACCATTCTGCCTAAACGGGGGTCAATTGGCAATTGGTTTAGTAGGCGGCCTAATGGAGTGAGTTTATGCTGCTTGGTAACAGCGCCAATTTCTTCCAATAATTTAAAGCCATCACGAATGTAGCGATTATCCGGTTTATCCAAGAAAGGAAAACCTGCGATATTGGGCAAGTTTAAGTTCAGCATTTGCAAAATAACTTGCGCCAAATTAGTTCGCAGAATCTCTGCTTGGGTAAACTGAGGCCGTAAATTAAACGATTGCTGGCTATAAAGTCGTAAGCATATCCCTGGCGATGTTCGACCACAGCGCCCTTGGCGCTGATTGGCACTCGCTTTAGAGATGGCTTCAATGGGAAGGCGTTGCACTTTGCTTCGATAACTATAGCGTGAAATGCGCGCAAGCCCGGTATCAATGACATAGCGAATGCCGGGCACAGTGATGGATGTTTCTGCTACATTGGTCGCTAACACAACCCGTCTTAAAGGGGATTGGGCAAAAATGCGTTGTTGTTCTGATTGGCTTAAGCGTGCATACAAAGGCAAGATCTCAAGATGTGGGATCTGCGATTTGCGCAAAGCAATGGCTGTTTCTCGGATTTCACGCTCTCCGGGGAGAAAAACCAACACATCACCTTGCCGATACCCTTGACCATCGCGTTCTAATGCCATAATTTCTTGCATGGCACAAACGACGTTGGCGGCCATATTACCTTCATCCTCCGGATTGATTTCTTCAGGGGGCAAATACACCGTATCAACAGGAAATGTCCGTCCGGACACTTCAATAATCGGCGCCTGGTTAAAGTGTTGGGAAAAGCGTTCCACATCAATCGTTGCTGAGGTGATGATTAGTTTTAAGTCAGGGCGCTTTGGTAGAAGTTGTTTTAAAAATCCCAGAATAAAATCGATATTGAGGCTTCGCTCATGGGCTTCATCGATGATTAAGGTATCATAGCGTTTTAGCATCCTGTCGGCATGCAACTCGCTTAGCAAAATACCATCGGTCATTAATTTTATCCGTGTCGACGGCGATGTTTGGTCTTGGAATCTGACTTGGCAACCGACTTCCCCACCTAAGCCGACCTGTAACTCCTCAGCAATGCGATTTGCAATCGTCTTTGCTGCAATGCGGCGAGGTTGGGTATGGCCAATCATCCCTTGAATGCCACGACCAGCTTGCAAGCACATTTTCCCAATTTGTGTTGTTTTTCCCGATCCAGTTTCACCGGCTAAGATAATCACTTGATGTTGATGAATTAATGCGATGATGTCAGCTTTTTTCTCACAGATTGGCAGTTGCTCGGGATAGGTAATGGTTAAATTCGTAGCAAGTTGTGATTGCATTGAAGAGGGGGCTTTAGAAGTGGTTTCGGATATATTGTTCATGGGCAATATTATACTGGTAATCCTTGAAAATGCGAATTTTATGCTAGCCAATTTTTATCATTCCATCCAGGGAATTGGATCTGAATTGAGCCACAAAGAATAAAATATAGACAGAGCCTTGTGGGTGATATAGAATGGCGCACTATGATTAATTTGTGTGAAATTGTTGTCACATCATTTGGAGTTCCCATGACAAAAGAAGCCCAGCTAAAGCAATCGGTTGCTGCTTATGGCAAAGATGAATACGATGCTAATAAGCAAATCACAATTCTTGTGCGTATGCTTGAACAAGCAAAGCCGTATGCCAATGAAGCAATTCAGGAAAAACTTCATTCAGCTCAAACCGAGTTAAACAAAACGGAATCGATGAAAAAAGCAGTTATGTTAGCGACGACTTTGCTAGCTGAGCTTGAAAACAATCGGGAAGCACAAAAAGCAATTGAATTCCTTAAGCAAAAAGGGCTGTATCGCATGCTTTATCGTCATCCTAAATTTAAGGGTGAAGAAGTCTCCGACGATGATATATTACGGACGTTATTGCGCAGTGGCTTTTGGGGTGTGGGCATATCGGTATTAGTCGTGGCGGCCTTTGTTGCAACGGTTATGCTGGGTGCACCATTTTGGGCGGTGGCTATTGCCAGTGGTTTATTCGTGGGCGCTTCTGCGTATGTTGGCGGAATATTGTACGGGGTGGTGAATGATTTATTTGCCACGCAGGCAAACTTACCCTATTTTTTGCTGGGTCACCAGCCGCAACAAAGCAGTTTATTACGAACGAACGATAAAGTGGCACAAGGTGTTGCTTGGGGGGTGGCGGCTACCTTTGGGCCCGTTGTATTAGCAGCAGGAGCCTTCACGGTGGCTGCAACCATCACGGCATTTTTTGTGCCGTTTGCCACATTCACGATGCCGGCAGTTGTGGTGGCCCTGCCATTAATTGCCGTGGGCGCGGAATTCTACGCTAGGAAAAAGACAAAAGAATATGTCGAACTCACCAAAAATCAGACAGTTGATGTCGGGAGTAACAATTACCAGAGGACAGGTCTTGATATTATGTGCCCGACCAATGAAGAACGTTGTGCTTGGTATGCCAATTCCGATAGAAATCTCTTTGGTTTTACTAAAGTGCCTTTGATTGGTATCGGTGGGTTAGTGGCTATGATAACCTTAAGTGCTGTTAGCATGTTTCTGCCAGCCTTTTTATTTGCATCGCCATTGGTGGCAGTTATTATTCCAGCGGCTGTCGTCGGAGGGGCTGCGGTCACGTTGCTAGGCTTAGGCGCTTATATGCATTTTAATCGCAATCGCCACATCGATGATCGGTATAATTTGGAATTTGATAATTCTGAAGTGAATTACAATTTGTACTTGGATGAAGATATAGCGTACGTGAATGACTTATTAAAAGATAATTCACCATCGGGTAATGCATTAACCGAATCTGCTAATGGCCCCGCTGTGCAAACGGTTTTTCAATCGTTATTCCAGCCAGTTGAAAAAAGTCAGGATCGACCTAACATAATCCAACAGCCGGAATATTCTCAGCAAGCATATAATGGCTAAGTGCGCTTAGCGCTGAGGAATCCTGATATTTTTATCTTGCACAAAAACATGTCAGGATCACTCAGAGCTGAGCGGGTCAAAATTGACCCGTTTGGATATGCCACAATCGTTGATAGTTGCCTGCCTGCTTGATTAATCTTTGGTGGGTACCTTGTTCAATCACCTGACCGTCATCCAACACATAAATCCAATCGGCACTAGTGACCGTGGATAGCCGATGAGCAATGATGATGGTCGTACGTTGGTGGGATATGGTGGATAGGGCCGTTTGAATGGCTAATTCGGTTTCATTATCCACCGCAGAAGTCGCTTCATCTAATATGAGAATGGGCGTATTTTTTAACACAGCTCTGGCTATAGCAATGCGTTGACGTTGCCCGCCGGATAACAAATTCCCGCGTTGGCCAACCGCTGAGTCATAGCCATTGGGCAATTGGTCAATAAATTTATCCACCCCCGCGATACGACCTGCTTCAAGGATTTGCTTTCTATCGATATTGCCCATTGCATAGGCAATGTTTTCAGCGACCGTTCCGTCAAATAAGAAAATCTCTTGGCTAACAAACGCAATTTGATTGCGCCACTCTGACAAATCGTAAGCGCAAATATCTTTGCCATGCCAGAAAATTTGCCCTTCAACGGGTTGGTAAAACTGTTCTAATAATTTAATTAGCGTACTTTTACCTGAACCGGATTCACCCACAAAGGCAACGGTTTTATGTTCTTCTATCTGGATGGAGAAATCCTGGAAAATCGGTCTTTCATGGTTGGGATAGGAAAATGAAAGCTGGTTTAAAACCAAGCCAGACGATGATTCGCTTAATAGCATTTCTTGGCTTGAGGTTTTGCTCACCTGGCTTGCTTCTTGTTCCCAGGTTAATAAATTTAACACACGGGTGGTTGACGCCATTGCCCGTTGGAAATTGACGGTCACGTCGGCTAAGTAACTAAAAGGCCACAGCAAGCGTTGCGATAAGAAAATCAATAAGCTAAAAACACCCACATTCATTTGGTAGTTAATGGTTTGATAGCCACCTATCATCAAGGTGAATAAAAATCCGGTTAAGATCATGATGCGGATAACGGGGGTGACCATGGAGCTGATGACAATGGTTTCTTTGTTTGCTTTTTGATAGTCACTGCTTAAGCGCTCAATCCGTTGTTGTTCGAATGACTCGGCAGTATAACTTTTAATGGTCATAAGCCCGGTTAAATTATTCGCCAGTGCTTGAGCAATATTAGCCGCTTTATTGCGCACATTTAAAAATTTGGGTTCCAATTTATGTTGAAAATAAAAAGCCCCGCTTAAGATAAAGGGAATAGGGCAAATGGCAAAAACGGTAATTAGAGGTGAGAAATATAAAAAGATAAAACCAATCAGAATTGTGGATGCCGTAATTTGAATGATTTGATTGATGCCATCTTCTAAAAAGCGTTCAAGTTGATTAACGTCATCATTGATTGTGGCAATTAATTGGCCGGTTGCTGTTTCATCAATATCGCTCATTTTGGCGCCCTGAATATGGGCATAGGTTTGCATGCGTAACCGATGTTCGACGGCTTGGGCAAGGTTACGCCACTTGACACTATAAAGGTATTGAAAAATCGACTCCAAACTCCAGGCCGCAAAGGTGAGTATGCCTAAGGCAATTAATTGGGTCATCATATTGGGATTGCCGAGAAAGCCTGCAAGCCAGGAATGCTTTCGATTAACCACGACATCAACGGCGGCACCTATCAAGACTTCTGGGAAAATATCGAATAATTTATTGAGAATGGAATAAAACGATGCCAACAGATAGTCGCGCTTGTCGTCTTTCATATAACTTAACAAGCGTAGAAGCGGGTAGGCAGATGATTGAAGGTAGGTATTGCTTGACATCAAAACGAAATCCAATGTATAGGACTTAGGCAAAACTCCCAATTTCTTCGTTAAAAAAAGTTTTTAATTCAGTCAGTTAGTTAGTTAATCTAAACTCCCTCATTAAAAAACCATTTTTTGCCTCGACTTTGGGGTTTTTCGTCAGTCCTGATGTATCTTAATTTGCTATAAAGTCTACCTAATTCTTCCCAAAAAATACATCAAGATAATAACTTCGAATGAATAACCCCTCATCCGGACCCTGTGTGACCGGAACATAGGTAACCAAAATGTCCGCTTACATAGGGTGGTCCGACCCGCAGCGATTTCGTACCTTTTTCATTCCTGTAAAGACAGCATCACAAATTTGGGATGGAAAGTTCGTTGGTAAAATTGTCTTGACTTGGTCAATCACCTCATCCATATGCTCAAACACGGCCGTAATAATTTCCCGCATTTTATGCTCAGGAAAGTGACATTGTTTTGCCATTGAGTACCAATGACGAAGCTGAATGGATTGCCAATCATAATGGGTGTTCGCCGATCGCACGGCCATTGCCATTTTAATCTTTTGCCACTCAAGTTCGCGCTTTTCCGCGATAGGGTAAGCTGACATGACATCATAAATGGGGCTCAGCTGAAAGCGGCCTTGGGGTTTTAACAACACACTGAAATTTTTTGCATGACCATCTATCGCGCCCATGACCCAGAACAAAAACACCGTTTTAAAAAACTGCTCTCTTGCTTCTAATGCGTTTTCTGAATTTTGTAATAGGGACATAATCGCTTTTATCCCCGGTCCCCCATCTGACTCATATTTTAATCCTGGCGGAACACCAAGCACCTGGCAAAAGTCTTCTTGCGGTAAGCGAATTAGCCATCGTTTGGCGGGAGACCACATTCTGTCAAAGCGCTCAACAACCAACGCTTTAACGTCATCAAACTTGGCCATAACAACCTGATTGACTGGCAAATGATAAGCGGCTAGGATTTGTAGACATAACCATTCATTTTCAATGCTGTCAGATAAGTCAATGCCAGCGTGAGCAAGTCGGCCAATCGGTAGCTTGATAATATGGCTGGTTGGCGTGGTTTCATGCGGTAAACACCAGTGATTTTGATACCAAAGTAGGGCTGTTTTCTCTTGAGCGCCTGCAATTGAAATTCTAAAATCAGAGTTTACTTGCATACCAAGCGGTGCTGTTTGGTAACTTTTTAGCAATTTGGCAATATGAGTGTCGTCAATTTTTTCTGCTTTAACTGTCTTAATATCGTCATTTAAAGGCTCAGTCAGTAACTGTAATGCGCCAACACAGTCACCGCCAATTTGGGATAATAAATCAAAACATTTCGTCGATTCGGCATTAAACCGTGCTTGTATTCTTTTACGAATTGCATCACTGTCAGGAAGGAGGTTTTCAAAATAACATTCGACAATAGGTCCTTTGTATGGCACTTCAGTCAGCGGCATCGATAAACTAACTGGGCGTGCAAGCGAATCATCCAGCCAGTATTGGTCATATGTAAATACTAATTGACCTGTCGATTCTCTCAACAGTTTTCCAACACTGACGCCATTCATATAGACAAATAATTCGCGGTAACGTTTCTTTCTCGTCATTTACCACGATTCCTTGTTTTCTTGCTGGCGGCTATCCTTGGAGCGGATAACCATTTCAAGATCTAACGCTGCCAAAATGCGAAATAAGGTTGAAAGTCGAGTCCCTTCAGCACCTTGCTCGACGCTTGAGAGTGTACTTTGCTCAATATTTATTTGCGCCCCTACCTCTGTTTGCGTTAATTTTTTAGCCTTTCGTTGGCGTCTTATCGCAGCACCTAGGCTATTCAACGAGTGAATTAATTGTTCCATTCTCCACCTGTGGTTTACCATCTCTTCTATTAATAATATAGCTGTTCAACCATAAAGTCAAAATATAGCTGAACAGCTATAAAATTAAAATATAGCTATTCAGCCATATATAGCTAAGTTCCTATAATTCGATTATGGCCACTGGGGCAATTACAAACGCAATAAACGTGGATGAGAACAATGGTGATCAAAATGGTGCCCCCGTATATACGGGCACTAACACCCTGGGAATGGCTGACGTTTTCTTATGCACTGATTGGACAGATCCTACAAATGCATCTATAGGGATAGTTGGACGTACCGACTTTACAGGTGCATTTTGGACAAATCTCACAGATAGTAGTTGTGACTTCCAACAAAATATTTATTGTTTCGAAGAACCAATGTAAGCGGATGTGGCGCTGGTTTTCTATTATTACATCCACCCAACCACCTTATTCTTGGTGAAGATCTAGCAGAAGTGAATAATCCTTCCTATGCTTTAGTATATTCAAACTGATTTTCCTGCGCTGGATGAAGGGGAATAGCGATGAAAAATACCATTCAATTTATCAGCAACGACGTCGAGCTCTCTGGCATTTTGGAACAACCACCACATCCAACGTCGCATTATGCCTTGTTTGCGCATTGTTTTACCTGTGGTAAAGACATCTTAGCAGCAACCCGCATATCGCAAGCTTTGGTTGCCCAAGGCATAGCAGTGCTTCGCTTTGATTTTACCGGATTAGGGCAAAGCCATGGGGAGTTTGCTAGCACCAATTTTTCCTCGAATGTTGGTGATTTAATCGCTGCGGCGGATTTTCTTCGTCAAAACTATCAGGCGCCTACTTTATTGATAGGTCATAGTTTAGGCGGTGCTGCGGTGTTAATGGCAGCGAAAGAAATCCCCGAAGTCAAGGCGATTGCCACAATCGGTGCGCCAGCCAGTGCAAGCCATGTAAAGCATACGTTTGCTGCTGATATTGGTGAAATCGAAACAAAAGGTGAAGCGAAGGTACAACTCGGTCCGCGACAATTTACCATCAAACAGCAGTTTCTGGAAGATATTGATCGCTATGCTGAAACCATTCATAGCGCCAGTGGCAAGGGATTATTAATTCTTCATTCACCAATAGATGCCATTGTCCCCATTGAGGAGGCAGAAAAAATATACAAAGCGGCCAAGCATCCCAAAAGCTTTATAAGCTTGGATAGAGCGGATCATTTGTTAAGTAAAGCCTCCGATGCGCTGTATGTTGCAAAATCGATTGCTGCTTGGGCGAGTCATTATCTGGAGGTGGGTGCTTCGACTGTTAAAGCCAAGATACACGTCGATAAAGGCCATGTGATAGTTGAAGAACGCGATCATCGCTTCACTCAAGATGTCGATACCGATGATCATCATTGGCTGGCAGATGAACCGGTGCACGTTGGTGGGCAAAACCTAGGTCCTGATCCGTATGAACACCTTCTTGCTGCCTTGGGTGTTTGCACCGCCATGACCATACGCCTGGTGGCTAATCGAAACCAATGGCCGCTGGAGAATATCCAGGTCAGCTTATCCCATGCGCGCGAACATAGCGATGATTGTGCGAGTTGCGATGGCAAATCGGGTTACTTGGAAACAATCGTGCGGCAAATTCAAATGAGTGGGGATCTGAATGAACAACAAAAGGCTCGATTAACCGAGGTGGCCGATAAATGCCCTGTGCATAAGACAATGTCACACCCTTTAAGGATTGATACAAAAGTGTCTTTCTCATAACGATAAAAGAGTGAATTCGCCAAAAAAATATTTTAGTTGTTCAAACAATATAATTTATTTACAATGAGGCTCCTTTTTCTTAAATGGAGCTTTATGATGGCTAGGTCGAACCAATTTTCCTTTAGTTTTCTATTGAAATGCTTAGCGGCAGTGACCGCTGCTGCAGTCCTTGCGGCGGTTGTCATGGCACTTGCTACTTCATCAGCAGGCGCTGCCACATTAATGGGTGCGAGTGCAGTCATACTTTTTCCCTTTTTGGTTGTCGGCGGTCTAGTAGCCACGTTATGTTGCTTGCCATTTATGTTTGGATCAGGCGGCAACTATTATTCCAACAATTCGGGTTATTATCGTAGTTCTTGGTGGCCATTTTGGGGTACCGGAGGCACGACCTATGTGAGTAATAATAATGGGTATGGTGGGCATTATCATAGCCATCCCACGAGCGGTAGTGTTTTTGGCGGTAATCATCATGGACATCCCTCAAGTAGCGGTGGATTTGGCGGTAATCATCATGGACATCCCTCAAGTAGCGGTGGATTTGGGGGCAATCATCATGGACATCCCTCAAGTAGCGGTGGATTTGGCGGCAATCACCACGGGCATTCTTCAAATGTCGGTGGATTTGGCGGCACACCGTCAGTTGGTAATATGGGGCACCATCACGGCCGATAAACAAGGTCGCTTGGTTGTTTTTATATTAATTGTGGTTGGATTGGGTGGCTTGGGTTTGATCCATTTAGAGCAAAGCCTGCCGATTTTTTAATGTCAAATTTTATACTTTTATATTGATCAGGATGATTGTTTTGTTTACTATGCAATCTCCTATCATTCGGAGATGATTATGAAGTTAAAGATTTTTGCGTTATGTTTGTTAGCGGCAATTGGTTTTAATCTACAAGCTGCCCAGACGCGTCATATGCATACGATGGCTGAAAAAGCCGATAGTAAAAAAATGATGTTGCCTGGTTATTGTGAAATCGAAGTCGTTAATCGCAGTTTCGAACCCGTTCATGTATCAGGTCAGTATTTAGATGGTGCCTATTTAACGCCATTTGATATTTATCCTTTTGATAGCGCACATTATATCAGTGTCTATTATTATGGTTGCCAGTCAGGCATGTACATCACCATTCAAAACTTTGCAGGGTATGTGATGTACTCAGGCTACACCCCAGTTTATCAAACGTTGGTTATCTACCCAACAATCGCGAATAAGCAATCTGCTGTTAAAGCGCAGTCTAAGTAATCAAAGAGCGTCGGGCCAAGGCCCGACTTACTTCCCTCCGTGACAATTTTTATATTTTTTTCCACTTTGGCAAGGGCATGGGGCGTTATTGGCCACGCGTATTTGCTTTGTTGGCCGAAGGCCTTTGCAATAAAACCATTGTTGAAGTTGGGTATCATAGTCAAATTGACTTAACTCGTGAATCGAGTCGAGTTGATTGTTTTGAAGAAACCATGCGATAAATTCCACATAAGCAATATTTTCCACTTGCTTATCATGAAAATTACGAACGATCTGTAACCCTAGCCATTGGACTGACTGGGCAAAAGACTTCGTTGACGCCTGATTAAAGCCAATGCTTGGATCGCCACGTTGAGTCTTTTCAATATAATCCACATTGGCTACGCAAAAGGCACTATAACGTGACTTCATTAAAGCCAGAGCGGTTGGGGCATTAAAATGCCTATGGTACGCTTCGCAGCAAGATTGGAATGGTTGCCCAGAACCACAATAGCATCGGGTCATAGGTGAGTACTTAGTATTTATAAAAGGGCATTATACTGATCTTCCAGGAACAAAGTCTAATGGCACGAAAACCTGTCGTTTTAGACGTTGGAAAAGGATTCAAAAATGAGAGTTGGTGGTGAGATTAAACTAGAGAATATTACAATAAAACCCTTAAATATTTCACTTTTGTAAAGAAAAATTTCATCAAAAAAATGGAATAATAGATAGGTCAATTCATGTAACATATTGATAGTATTATATTAATAATAAATTCGCCTGATAAGTGAAAAAATAAAAAACTTTCTGATTGTTAATAATTCGTTAAGGAATGTATTGGTATAATCAAGCCGATTATTAACCATAGGAGTAATTTTTATGCCAGCTACAAATGTTGAAGTGAAACAAGTATTTTCACGTCGTGCCAATCAAATTCATACTGCCATAGCCAGTGGAACACTAAAAACTCAAGAAGATGCGAACGAGTTATTGCGTCAATCGAAGAGTAATATTGTGTTTCAAAATAAAAGCCATGCGCTTCTAACCTTTAGGGAAGGTTTCAATCAATTTTTCAAATCCGACTATCTAGCACTTGACGCACAAATCAGAATCTTAGAAGGCTATGCTGCAAAGTTACCTAACAGAGCACAATTTAATACAGATCAATTATCGCGCATGGAAAATCAAAAAGCGGAGCAAGCTCTCAGAACTAGCGTTCAAAACTTTAAAGATAGCCTGGTCAATATTGATGACAGCAGTTCTTTTAAAGTGTCTGCAGAAGCGCTCCAACAAAAATTGGATGATATTGTTAAAACCCATTGTGAGGATAACGTATTCACCAAAGATAAATTGCCTTTGGTGGTGAAGGAAATTGCTGATGCCATTGAGACTTCAAAACCCAGCTTTGAAGCAAAAGCATGGCACAAAGTAGCTGACATTGCGCTTTTGTTATTAAATGCGCTCAAAACGGCTGTTCGTGGTGTGGGGGTGAGCAATCAACGCTTCAAATTATTCAGCGAAGAAGGGATGGAAGCAAATGCGGTCAAACAATTAATGGATACACTCAAACACGATGTTGACAGTTTGCAACCTGCTGCTGAAGAAGTTGTTCAACCCTAATATTTCCAATTGATTGGAAAATTATGTCGTTACTCTGCCCGCTATGACCGCATGGGAGCGGGCAGCGTATTAGCGAATTTAAACACTAAAATCGCCCAAATTTTCTATCCAATGGGCTGTAATATCGATTGTTGATGAAGGGAATGCATCAGTTGGATAAAGCTGTCTTTCATATCTTGAGAAATTATCTTTCCTTGCTCTTTTGATGCGGCTTGTAAATAACGATTTAAGGTATACCCTTCATTCACCAAAAAATGTAAACAATGGCAGGCTAATAGATCAATTTTCATAAATTCAATTTGGCGTTGATGATAAGGACGATAGACCACTAATGCCGTTGGATCCCTCATTGCTAGGATATTGGTCGGATCGATTAAGTGCACCGGGTAGTCATACCATTGAAAACGCGCTGACGGTGGCATCTTAAACATCGTTTCTTCGATTGGTTTGCTAAGGGCTATGGGGGCGCTGGGTAATTCAGCGGTTTCTACGGCTAACTCAAGCCATTCATAATGCGCCAGTTCATCGACAAACGGATAAGGTAAGTCATCCAATTGAGATAAAAATTCAACAAACTGTTCTGGTACACGGTGATAAGCGGGGTGTTGAGCGTGATAATTTTGCAAAAAACGATCAATCAATGCATGCCATTGTGCTTTATCTAAAATGGATTGGAGCACAGGAAAGCATGGGCTCACCACGGAATTGAGGTTGTTATGAATCAAGCTTTGATATAAAGATAAAGGGTGATCACTTGGTGCTTTTACCTTGCCACGTATGGTCTGCGCTAAGTTATGCAAGCGAGTTTGCAGCGAATCAGACATGAGACACCTCTTTTTGTTGCAATTGACCAATGTGGTTAAGCTCGTCAATGAGTGTTGTCAACGGTGGGATATCATTATCGCGTTCTAGCAACGTTGGGTAAGAGGTATGCGCTTGATAGGTAAACGCAAGTAAATTCCACACCTCATCGCACACGGCATCACCGTGCGTATCAATGATCAGGTCAGGTGTCTTTTGCCAATGGCCTGCAATATGAATATAAGCGATAGCATCTGTCGGCAGCGATTGGATAAAGGCTTTAGCATCATAGCCATGGTTTTTTGAATTCACATAGACATTGTTAACATCCAGTAATAATAAACAACCGCTTTCAGCCACAACGGCATTAATGAATTCAGATTCCGTTAGATTTTGCTCAGGAATATAATAATAAGAAGAATTTTCAAAAGCGATGGGTTGCTCAAGAAAGTCTTGCGCTTGCCGAATCCGTTCGCTGATATATAGGACCGCCTCTTCAGTAAAGGGGATGGGTAATAAATCGTAGATCAACCCTTGATTATCCGAGCAAAAACTAAAATGTTCGCTGTAGGCACGGATATTAGTCTGTCGAAAAAAATGTTTTAATGACGTTAACAAATCATAGTTCAAGGGGGCTGGCCCACCGATTGATAAGTTCAATCCATGGGCGAGCGTTGGGTATACGTTGGTAAGGTGTTTCAAGCCTTCAGCTTGATAACCACCAAGGCCCAACCAGTTTTCAGGGGTGATTTCAAGAAAATCAATCGTATCACGGGGCTCATCAATTAAGTGTTGCAAAAATTGCTTACGTAATCCTAAACCCTTGCCATAAAATGAAGAAAACGACATCATTCCATCACCCTAGAAAAAGCGTTTAATTTCCGTCGGTCCCGGAACCGCATTTGCCTTCACCACATTTGCCTTCCCCGCATTTTCCTTCGCCACTTTTCTGTGTATCATTACCACATTTTCCTTCCCCGCATTTGCCTTCACTGCATTTTCCATCAGCAACTTTCATGGGTTGGCTGGCGTTATAACCTTTATCCAATTTTTCGGTTTGTAATGGTTGATTGTTGTTTGCAAATGCTTGCGCATTGAGCCCTAAAGTTGCCGCAGCACTTAATGATAATAGTAGCGATTTTGATTTCATGGAGAGTCTCCTGATTGTTATTGAATTTTCCTTATTAGAAAGCATACAACGAAATATCCAATTTTGCTTTCTGAAAAAAAACCACCGGCTTCTATCTTAGCGTCAATTGATAGGGTTTTAAATGATCTTGGCTGAAAAATGATGATAGCATTTGTGTTCAATTGCCGTAGGTCGGGCCTTGGCCTGACAATTGCGGGGCTCGTTGAATACTATAGTGAATCGTTGGGCCAAGGCCCTGGGGTATCTTCAGTTTTCTAAAGCAAGAAGAAGTTGCCGTCGTTGCGAGCAAAGCGAAGCAATCTAGCACATATCTTTAGCGTGACATCGATCTGGATTGCTTCGCTTGCGCTCGCAACGACTAAATATGAGGCATCTCCCAAAAACTGAAGATACCTCAGGCCAAGGCCCAACCTACAAGTGTTTTATACTTGCTATTGGCTAGGCTTTGTTGTCTTGTTTAAGGCTGATTCTGTATCATTATAAAACGTTTGCGTTTCCTTTGCCCTTAATAACGTTCTTTTCAACATTTTGAATAGCCAAGTAAACACATCATCATTTTGGCTGCCGTGTTGGGCATCTTCTAATATGCCTTTTACAGTTGCAAAGGTCTTCTCAACATTCTTATCATCCAGAGCATTATCCGCTTTACAAGCCTTATACATGTCAGCGGCGTGGGCTGGCATGACCTTTTGGGTAGAATCATCGATTTGAACTTTCGTACCCCCCCAGCCAGTATGCCAATTGTCGGTTTTGGCTAATGTCTCCATGAGGTTTTGCAGAAATTGCTTTTTGAGAGCGATGGGTGACTCAGTAAAAAATCCCGTTGGGCTCGTTGGAGTAGACTGCTCTTTTTGAACCTGTGATCCTTCCGTTGTGATAGGCTCACCCGTGTTAGTCTGTGTCTCAGGTGCCGTTGTCGTCGCCTCTCCTCTTGGCTTTCTTGTGGGTGGTCGTCTTTTCGCACCGGTGTTTCTTTGTTTAAGAATTTCTATATAATCAGTTTTTGTGGCCGTTTCATTCGCAGTTTCTCCAGCGGTATTTTCAGAAGGTTGTTCTGCTGGTTTGGTCTGGGCTGGTACGTCAGTTGGCTTTGCGTTTTTTACAGGAGGCGGGCCAAACTTGATTTGACCTCCAAGTTTTTCGGCCAAACCAGTTACTTTACCCTCTTTATTTCCAGTGTCTTTTTCAGGACCTGCCATAATAAGTACTCCCGATATTTCAATAAATTTAAAAGCATAGTATAGCGCCTTTAACACAAAAGGTCAAAATAAGATCAGTATGAAGAATAAATAATAAGTTTATATATATTTTATACCTTGCCGCAAAGCATGCTTTTTATCTAGATTTTCATAGGGGAGAATGAGGTCTACCGCCTTATAAAAACAGCTATTTTGGTCTATTGAATTGATTTAGCACTGGATTTTTGGTCTAAACTTCGTTTATAATGGACATTTTGTATCATTAATAACCATGGTTAAGCCTCTGATAAACATCAGTCGAAAGCAAGCGTTAATATATGCTGCCTTCTTGGTGTTTTATGAATTTCTGACATATATCGCCAACGATATGATCATGCCTGGCATGATTCGTGTGGTATCGTCATTTCATGCCCCAGAGTCATACGTGGCCAATTCACTCACTGCCTATATCTTGGGTGGTGCCAGTTTACAAATTTTCTTAGGGCCCATTTCCGATCGCCATGGTCGACGGCCAGTGATGCTATTTGGCGTGGTTTTATTTTTTTTCTGTACCCTCGCCATTGCATTATCCCAATCCATTGAACAATTCATCATTGCCCGATTTTTCCAAGGCATGGGGTTATGCTTTATTGGTGTGATTGGCTATGCCACCTTGCAAGAGATTTTTGCTGAAGTCGATGCAGTAAAGCTCATTGCCATTATGGCGAATGTTTCAATTTTAGCGCCCTTAGTCGGCCCGTTGCTGGGCTCTATCGTCATTCATCTATTTTCCTGGCGTTGGATTTTTGTGGGCATTGCCGTACTAACTATTTTTTCATTGATCGGATTATTTCGCTACATGCCTGAGTCTGTCGGTAAAAAAACGACGGATGGGCGAGTGATTCCTCGTGTTCCTCTCGAACCAAGAATTGTTCTGAATAACTATAGACAATTGTTTAGCAGTCGTTTGTTTGTCATGGGCTCAATAGCACAGAGTATTATTGCAATCCCCTGTTTGTGTTGGATTGGATTATCACCCATCATGCTTATCCTGCAAGAAAAATTAACCATACTACAGTATGGTCTTTGGCAGATTCCTGTGTTTAGTGCTTCTATTATAGGGAATTGGGCGTTAGCTCTCTTAAGTGGGCGAGTATCCATGAAAGTAATTTTATTCATAGGCTCAATCACCGCAATTGCAGGGTTGCTTTTAATGTTGGTATTAACCGTTTGCATTAATGCGTCATTTATATGGCTAATGCCAGGCTTAATTCTTTATTTTTTTGCATTAGGCATGTCTTTAGCACCTTTAGAAAGGAAAGTACTATTTGCTACCCCTGTTGCTAAGGGTACTGCCTCGGCATTAATGACATTAATATTAATGATCCTGATAGCAGTCGGTATCGAAGGCGGAAACCGATTCTATGCCGATCATAACAATGTCTATTTTGCAGCTTATTGCGCATTAACTGCGGTTTTGTATGGGATTGCATTAGTATTAACAGGTATCCATAAAAGTAATTAAAAAAGCTATCCAAAAAATTCCATCCTTATGATTTGTGATATAATAGCAAATTTTATACAAGGCATGGTTATGGGTGACGTATCAACAGATGTGTTATTGAAAGCGGTTGAAAACTTTGATCTGGGTTCTATTAAAGGGTTAGCCAAACTAAGTCCCAATCATTTTGTCAATTTAATTAACCGAAGCCAAGCGTTATTGGCAGCGCAATATGACATTTCATTTGACCAATTCCGTCCCCTGGATGCAACTCAGGTGCAAAACATCCTTTCGCTGGCCCAAGGTCAAGCCAGCCTCACGTTGGTTATGCGACATGGGGAACAGTTGGTAAGAGATGAGCATAAAAATTTAGCCGCGGATAAAAGGAAAATTGCGATGATGCAAATGCCAGCCAATCAGGACGATGGCATAACGCCTGCCTCCGTTGTGGAGCTCTATGCCCAGTTGATGTTAGTTGCTTATGTTTCTGGGAAAACAGGTTTTCAAGTGAGCATTGAGTCGTCTTCTAACAAACGAGCAAGCCAACCTGCTGAATTGATCGCCACGGCGTTAAAATCAGCGAGAGTTCAATATTCTCCAAGATGGCAATGTGTCAATTATCCTAACGATAAAACCATGGCGAAGGATCAATTACACCAATATTTGGATAAAGGTAGTTTACCTTGGAATCAAACCAAGGTGGATTCGGTCATTGGCGAGGGGACGTTTGATACAATCACCAACAATATGTATGGGATGCTTCAAGAAGAGGTTCCTGAAAACACCTTACGCCTTATAATCACCCATACCCAACAAACGCAAGCGTTGTGTGAGGCATTGGGTTTCTCACTAGATAGGCTAGCAAACTATGGATTTATTGCCATTCCAAGCAGCAGTCCAGCACAATTATACAGCCATGGGGTGTTCACAAGCCAAGTTTTAAGTGTGTTGCAAACACCATCATTTTTTAATAAGCAAGTATCTAGGCCAGATAAGCAACTTGCGTCAAGCACGACACTATCGCTAAAACACGATGAAGAGGGAAATATCACCCCAACTTGTCTGTGTTAATCAATCGTTCTATCCACGATTGTATTGATTATCATATTAAATTTCGGAGAACGTATTTCGCTACGCGCTGAGCAATCCTGAAATTTTTTATTAAATGAAAAAAAATCTTTACAATATATCGACCATTATCAATGCAAAAATTGTCTATAATTTAATTACACCTATAAATTATAAGAGAGCATAATTATGGGATTGCATCAAGACGATTTTGATCAGAATTTTACAGACGTTGACTTGACGGATGATCCAGACGAGTTGAAACGTAAAAAAGAGTTACGAAAACGAATTGAAGATCGTGAAGAAGAAAAACGTCTGCGCAAAGAATTAGATGATTTTGATTATGATGAAGATTATGACTGGGAAGATAAGTACTAAAATAACGCTCTGATTATCAAACCCTAAGATTTTGCATCTAAAATTCATTATTTTGGCTGAAGACTCGTGAATAAACCGCTGTCGAGTCGTTTTTCTTGCTCCTCCACCGCAATATTGCATTGATAATCAATGATTTTACCAATATGGATCGCATTGTCGTAAATTCCTCGGCAGGCTTCAAGGGTTCTCAGTGTCCCCGACGGTGTTAATTCGAATCCTAATAAGAGGCTATTGCTTGGCATAATCAACGCCCGGTAAGGAGTTGGTCGCCAGGTTATTTTAGGGGCAGTCGATAATGCCTTTAAAACCGTATAATTTGAAAGTAAAAACGCCTTTCCTCCATAACTAATCGTGCATTGATCATCTTGAAAGCTGCCAATTTGCAACCCTTTTTTATAGGTGCCGCGACAGATGCCAAGGCTACCTTTTGCATTGATGCCTGCCACAAAATAATTATCCACAGGTGGCGAGACAAATTTGAAACCTTGGTCTGCTAGTAAGTCATCGAGGAAAAGGCTCATTTTGTCTGGAAAGCCATCTGCATTGATGGTTAAAACCTCAAATTGCTGATAAGGGTTCGATAGACTACCTTGCTTTGGTATGACGCAGCCATACGCTTGTTGAGTACCGATTTGATAAGAATCATTGATTTTGATACGGCAAATCGATTGCGCTTTCATGGCATTATTATGCCACTCCACACCCATCGAGAATGGAATGGAATTATTTGCCGAACCCCACGCTATAATTGAGGGGTTGCCAGTTAAAATTTGATAACCCTTTTCTTTAAACGTTTGAGAGGTGCTAGCGATTAGGCATTGATTGCCTAAGACGGTGCCAACCAACCAGCCGAAAGGCGAGAGATGAGCTCGGCAAAGATTTTCCACGGGTTTACCATGGCTGGTTGGATTTTGCCACGTGAGTCCAAGATGTGCGAGTTTCACATCCTGCTGTTCCAACAGGCCTTTTATTTGGGGAAGTGCTCTTTGATAATCCGATTGCTGAAACGATTTGGCATCATACCTATCCCGCACTGTGGCACCACTATCGACAAAGCTGGGATAAAATGGATTATTAATCAGCAAGTAACAAAGAATATAGAATATAGCAATAAAGATATTAGCGGATTGGATCCACTGCTTTTTTCGCATAATGGGTAAAACAGCGCTAATGCCATAGGATAATCCATATAAAACAAGTATGGCTAATAAGAGTAGCGCATTATTGATCGGTTTGGCATCGGGGTATAGTCGATAAGCTGTTAAAATAGCAATCAACAGCAGTAAAACACGGTACCCGTTTAAAAATATCCGTAATCCGCTCGATTGATACGTTTGCGCTTCACCATCTTGGAAAATTGCATTGAAAAAAATAATACCAAGGATACTTAATGCAACAAAGATTGCAGTGGCTGACTCAGGGGTATTTCCCCCATAGGCTGACATGGCAAACAAGAGGAGATAGATGAGGCTGATTACCGCGAGAAAAGGGTACAAATAATAAAAGAGTTTTAAAATAACCAAGCGGAAATTATCTAAAATGGTTAGATTTTGTCTGGCAATGCCGATACCAATGATATAGAAACAGACGGTTGAGATAATCCAGAAGTGTTGGTTAAGTAATAAAAAATTCGCCAATGTGGTAAACTTGAAAGCCGAAAATATCGCAGCAGTTAACCAGATTAATAGTTTGGTGATAAAAGCAAATACGCCTGCAATGATTAATAAAGGGATGGTATTCCAAACAGCATAAAACAAACTCGTATAGCGCACCCGAATTTGGTCATCTAAGTGATAAGCAAAATGAAAGGCGTGGGCAATCATCATTGCAAAAGGAAAGCAGATAACAGCAATCATGAGATTGATATTATTCGTGTTTGGCGCATCCGGCCCTAAGAATAAAAAGGGACTGCAGGTAATGGCTGCTGCTAGAGCACTGGTGAACAGGATGCGAAGTTGATGACGAAAGTCAAAGGCTATTGCAAACAACAGGGCAAAGGAACTTATCCATAGATAAGGATAAATATAAGCCACTTTCTGATAGAATAAGCCATCTAAGCCAACGCCTATCAAGAGCCCAAGTAAAACATAGATAAACAGAGATGGTTGTTCTTTTTGCATGATGGCAATGCTTATAGTTAGTTGTTAGTTTGATTTGGGTAAGCTATCGTTTTTCAGCGTAGCGCCTTCAGCCATTTTCAGCCGCGTCCAAATATTCATATTTATCACAATGCCAGCTATGTCTATTATTTGCTTTTCAGTGTAATACTTTGTTAATTGTTGATGAACTTGGTTGAAGTTTTTAGCAATGCTATTTTTATGTTGTTTGGTTAACGATTCGGTATATTCCAAGGCAGCCTTTTCAGCATCGGTAAATAAATCGTTAGCCCACCAAGCACTTAATGTGTCGACTTTGGCTTGTGGAATTTTCATCGTTCGCACGACATCTTGGTGAGTGTACAAACAATAAACGCAGTGATTAATTTGAGAGACTCTCAAGCGCAATAACTCTGCAAGGATGGGATCAACAGTTAAATTTGTTGCTCTGTAACTATAGCTCTCTGAACTATAACGGGCGATTTTCATCAATGGTTGATTTTCAGATAGATCAATTAACCGATTTTCTACTTTGACGGGTGATGGGGGCGTGGTTTGTGGTTCGGCTGCGTGGGAGATGAAGGTTGCAAACAGTGAGAAAAGAAGGGTAAATGAATAGATACCTTTCATCATGGATTCCTTAGTTGGGAATAGGGGGGGCGCCCTATTCACGATAAGTGGTATTTTTTATCCATGATGATATCCCAAAGAATGAATGTCAACCCATACCTAGCCGAATAAATGTGACATCCACATGAACTCATCGGTTTGGGCCAAAACCGAGTTGTTCTGGCTCAAAACCCTCATTTTGGTCTTCACCAATACAATTACCTAAATAGCCGCCACCTACGATACCAACAGCTAGGCAAAATTTGAATGCAAATGAGAACATGGTGCATAAACTGCCGGGATTCGGATCTCCATTACAATAGGCTAAGTAGGCTGGTTCAATCATGGTTTCTTTTAAAAACAAATACGTTGCAACAAACCCAACCATAGAGCCTAAGACGATTTTTGCAGCATCAGTTGATTTAGACATCCAATACTCCTGAATTTTAAAATGCAATATTGTAAATGAATGTTCAACTATAATCCAATGAATTATTATTTTGTTTTTTTTGTTGAATGAATATACCCGTGGATTTTCATTGGCATTGGCGAGAATGTTCGCCAATGCCAATGAATGATGAGATTATCGATATTCAGGATTGGGGAAATCAAAACGGCAGCCGGCATCCCATCTGGAACGCTGGTTACCATTGGCTGGGATGCCCCCTGCGTCTTTGATAATGCGAGCCAGGTGCATGAGGTTCCAAGTCATAAAGGTAGTATTGCGATTGGTAAAATCATTTTGAGGACCTCCCGAGTTTGGATCAAGATAGGAAGGTCCAGGACCTGCTTCGCCAAGCCAAGCTGCATCGGCTTGGGGTGGAATAACATAGCCTAAATGCTGCAAGGAATAGAGGATATTCATGGAACAATGTTTGGCGCCATCTTCGTTACCGGTGATTAAGCAGCCACCCACTCGACCATAGTAGGCATATTGACCATGGGCGTTAAGATCACTGGAGTTGCCATAAAGCCGTTCAATCACTTTGGTGCACACGGATGATTTTTCACCTAGCCAAATTGGAGAAGTGATCACGAGAATATCGGAGGCCATAACTTTTTTAAAAATTTGAGGCCAATCATCTTTATCCCAGCCATGCTTGGTCATATCGCCGTAGACGCCATAGGCGATGTTATAGTCCACAGGGCGAAGCACTTCAACACTCACCCCATTTTTTTCCATAATTGCACGCGATATCTCAATTAAGCCGCTGGTGTGTGATAGTTCAGGGCTGCGCTTTAGGGTGCAGTTAAGAAATATGGCCTTGAGATCGGAGTAGTCTGTCGTAGATGCATCGCAAAACTCTTTTTGTTTTTTACTTAATTCCATGTTGTTCTCCTAGAAACCAGTTCTGTCCATAACTCGCTACTAAGGTCTATACTTATACCCAAGAGCAATATTCCCCTGTTATTAAATCATTTGACTTGATGAAAAGCAATGAGGACTGTGGAGCTACGGTTGATGATATCTTACTGATTTTACAGACTATTGCGAAAAAATTAGGGGCGTGGCATGATGAATTGATGCAAATGGATGGCTTTGAATTATGACAAATCATGATAGTGGTGTTGAATTATATTTAAACATCAGAGCGCAGACTGTATCCATTTGCCAACCCTTGGAAATAGAAGATTATGTTGTCCAACCGGTTGCTGAAGTTAGCCCGCCTAAATGGCATTTGGCCCACACCACCTGGTTTTTCGAAAATTTTATATTGAATCAGTATGTTGAAGGGTATCAAAAATTTGACCCTGTCTTTGATGAATTGTTTAACTCCTACTATAAATCCTGTGGGAAGCATTGGCTGCAAGGCCAACGTGGGATTTTATCAAGGCCGACTGTCAAACAGGTCATGCAGTATCGCGCGCATGTGGATCAACAGATGGTCGACCTCTTAAACTCACAGTGGTGCATGCATCCTGATCTGCCCATGTTAACAGAAATGGGCCTGCACCATGAACAACAGCATCAAGAGCTATTGTACATGGATATTAAATATGTTTTGGCTGCTAATCCAACCATGCCCGTCTACCATAACAAGCCACTTCCAGCAATTGCTGATACCACGTTGGGGTGGGTTGATATGGATGCTGGCCTTTATCAAATTGGTATGGAGAAAACAGGATTTGCGTATGATAATGAAAAACCAGCGCATTCCTATTATCTCAATGATTACGTCATTGCTACCCAATTGATTCGGAATGGGGATTATTTAGCATTTATGGAAGACAAAGGCTATGAAAAGCCTTTGTTATGGTTAAGTGATGGATGGAATTGGGTATTGGAAAATCACATTTCATCCCCTTTGTATTGGCATCGCCATCAAGGCGAGTGGTTTGAATTTACCTTGCATGGCCCAAAACCCCTCGATTTAAATTCACCCGTCACGCATGTCAGTTATTATGAGGCCAATGCTTTCGCCAATTGGTATGGCGCAAGGTTGCCAACCGAACAGGAATTAGAAGTCTATTTAACCCATCATCCGGATGATGAGGTTGCCGATAGAAATAGCTATTTTCACCCAACGCATTTGGCCGTGAATAAACAACAACTCTGGGCTTGGACGCAAAGCGCTTATGCTCCTTATCCTGGTTACCGGCCTTATGCAGGTGCATTGGGCGAATACAACGGCAAATTTATGTGCAATCAGCAGGTGTTAAGAGGGAGTTGCTTTGCCACACCCACCTCGCATTATCGTCCCAGCTATCGGAATTTTTATTTTCCCCATCAAAACTGGATGTTTTCGGGCATATGTTTGGCTAAGGATAAATAATGGAAATAATTAATTTGTTAAATCAAGCACAAGATGCCGACTCTATTTTACAAAAGGAATTTGCAAATGATGTGAAGAGGGGGTTATCAGGACATGTGAAAACAATTTCATCGAAATACTTATACGATGATATTGGTTCTCGATTATTTAAACGGATAACTGAACTCGATGAGTATTATCTGACTCGCACGGAAATGGCTATTATCCGTTCCATAAAGGATCGGTTACCCATGATTGTTGATAGTTATGAGGTGGATATTATTGAGCTGGGAGTTGGTGATGGACAAAAATCCTCCCAAATTATTAAAGCATTTCTTGATTATGGCTGTGACACAACATTTTTCCCCATTGATATTTCCTCGGCGGCCTTTGATTTACTCAATGACAATATTGCCATGTTAGACCACTGTTCTATCAAAGCGATTGTGGCGGACTATCAACGAGGCCTTCATTATTGCAAACGTGTTTCCACTCGAAAAAAGCTCGTTTTATTTTTAGGCTCAAATATTGGCAACTTTACCTCAAGTCAAGCAGTAGAATTTATAACCCACATACGTCAAGATTTGAGTCCAGGTGATTTTCTCCTCATCGGTTTTGATTTGAAAAAAGAAATTGATCGATTAATCAAAGCGTATGATGATAGCCAGGGGGTCACGAGAGACTTTAATTTAAACTTATTAAATCGAATAAACCGCGAATTAGGAGGCGAATTTGATTTAACGGCATTTCAACATTTGGCTGTATATAACCCCAGACTCAGTGCTATGGAGTCCCATTTGCTCTCTTTAAAACAGCAGCATGTTCCCATCAAAGCGCTGGATATGGAGGTTGCATTTGATTATTACGAGCCTATCCACTTAGAATTTTCATTTAAGTTCAATATGATTGATATTCAAAATCTAGCCTCAGCTACCGGTTTTAAATTGGTTCGTAACTTTGTCGACGATAATGGCTATTTTAGTGACTCTTTATGGCAAGCCACGGAAGAAAGCGTTTAAAAAATAAGCGTATCTCATGGTCCATATCTAATCATTATTGAATTTATTCAACCAATTTGATAAGGTCTTTGCAAGCCGCTTAGCGAAAAACTCTTAGGGAGAAGTGACCATGGGTGATGGAAAGACCATTCAACAAAAAATTGATGCATTATGCGTTGAATACAATTCAGCCTTTTCACTGGAGACTTTTCTCAATCTCGTTATCTTTGCTGCAAGAAACCTGGGTGTTTTAGATAGCAAAATAAACACCGATCCGCTCGAGAAGCTTAAACAGGATTATGAAAAATCTAAATTAGCTCATTCTTTTGGGGAAGTGGATAAATTAAAAAACCTCTTTGGCACGATGGCGACGGTGTTTTTTTATCTAAAAAGCGAGTTGGGCGACTTATTATACTATCGGAAATTTATCCACTTGGTAGTGAAATATATTGGCCAGCGCGATCCAAACTTGGTCGATGAAATGAAAACAGAACAAGTGATTTTTCTGAGTATGGTTTATCAACCGATGCGATGGTATCTTTTTTTGGGGCAACATGAAGCGGATATACAAAACATCACTGTGCACGCTCATTTTACCGATTACCCTCTCCCGGATTTGCGCACCTTGCGATTCTTTTTACTTGATTTTATTAATGCTCAGTGTTGCCATGAGATTCAGTCAATCCTTCATAAGGATGGCAAAGTCATTGACACAGAAACTACAAAAAATAGCGAAATGGCCAATACCAAGGTCGCCGCCCATCTATTAACTTGGCTTAATGATAGTAGGGCATCACTGTCAAAAGAGGACTATGACGCAGTCATGTCTGGTCAGCTTGGTGAGGTGAAGGAGCGTTTGCAGCCATTATTTTCTAAAAGGCTAGGGTTGGGGTAATCGTAAAAGCTTAACGATAGGAGGAATTGCTAACAACGCCTCGTTGCTCGTGGGGTTGATTTTCCGAAGTCAGCCAATAGTTTCGTTGTGGTTTGAACGGTAATAACAATAATTGATTAAATTGATTATCGGTTGTTTTATCATAAGCCGGAACACCAATGGTGATGGTTTGTTGAGGAATAGACCGTTTCAACGTTCGATGAAGCCTATCCCAAATACTCAATACCACACCATAATTACTATCGGTTTCTTGTCGATAATTGGAATGATGGATGCCATGAATTCTCGGTGTAATCAGAAGTAATCCTAATACGGTTTCAAAGCGCTTGGGCAACCGAAGATTGCTGTGATGAAAGAAAGTGCATAGCTGGAAAATAAATTCATATAGGATGAGGGTAATTGGCGTCACCCCAAGCAGGATGAGTTGTATTAAGCGAAAGACACTCGAATAAGCTATTTCGCCCCAATGAAAACGCATGGCGGTGGTGACATCTAAATCTTGGTCCACATGGTGCACATTATGAAAGCGCCAAAGCAGGGGGATTTTATGATTTATTTTGTGCCAATAATAAAAGGATAGATCCAGCAGTAAAAACCCAACAATTAACGCGAGCCAACTGGGCATCTTTAAAAGATTAATCAGGCCAAAATGGGTTGATTGGCTAAGTGCCATGGTTGCTTGGACTGTTGGTGCCACTGTGATTTGCACGACGCCAATCACCAAGACAGTCATGAGAATATTTGTGGACAGGCGTTTTATGCCGGGGTGCAACGCTGTGCGCAAAGGGAAGCGGCGTTCAAGGATAAAAAGCCCCCCATACACACAAACCAGCGCAATCACCATCCAGAATTTATCCATATGCACCACAAATTGCCAATAACTTATTGAAAAAAACGGTAAACACCGTCCTTTTAAAACTTATTTTACATAAATGTAAAAAAACTTACCACCTATTTCATTTTGTCTTAACATTTCCTTGATATCATAGTGTTAATAATACACTTTATAGGTCATTAGCCATGGGCAACACAATTTTTAAAATGTCCGCAAATTATGTTGAAGTCGTAAAAGATTTTATGCAAGTCAATAATAGCTATTATGCTGCCACAGAGGATGCAGGAAGTCTCAAAGAACAAATTGAAAAGGATATTCCTAGAACAGTGGTTTTAAGCAGAGCGCATAAGTTTGAAGCGTTTCAACAACACTGGCGTTCGATTGACCGAACTAAACACTATACCCAAGGAAACTATACTGCTGCAAATATCAGTCGTCCTTTTGTCATGAAAAATACATACGCTGAGTATACTCAGAATGCTATTGTTAAAGCAGATCCAGAAATGAAGAACGATTTGCTAAACAAGTTTTTTGAAGGCATAAAAGATTGCAGCTTCGCATTTATCGATAAGAATGGAAATGACTGTGGTTTAAGTATTGCCTATCAAAAAGAAGCACCTGAATTTTTCACCATTACCTTTATTCGCCACACTTCCAAGGATCCTAAAGACAGAGAAGTGCTTGTTTTTCAAGGCACGGATAATCATTTTTATCCTAGTTTAGAAAATGTGTGTGGGCCTGCTTATCAAAAAGGATCGTTGTTGAACAAAGGTTCTCTAAAAGGCGAGTTACTGCATATCAAAGGGCTGCCCGATGAAGTCAAGTTCTTTATCAATGATACTATCAATGACAAAGGAACGTTGGATGTTAATACCTTGACTGCACTTGAGAAAACTTTAAATACATCCAACACAAACTCAAAGGTGATTTTTAAAACGGAAGAAATGCTGATTAAACAATCATTGGCTGTGTATCAGTTGTTTTGCCAAAATGCAGCTGAGCAGCTCGCCTTTTTGGCAAAGTTACCAAATCAAGATAAGCAGTTTCAACCCCGAATTCTGCAATTAATCGAAAAAGTTAACGAGACGAAAGAAAAGATTGACGGTATTTTAGCCCCTCAAAAAGATGAAGATCCTTTGCAAGGTTCGATGCTATATGAAGCTTACTTTGCAATTCACAAAGATATCATTAGCATTTTAAAACAAGCCGATATTAGCAAACCTTATCAAGATTTAATTAATCAGATGGATAGCCAATATCAACATGTTAACCAATCATTTTGGGATCGCAATAAAGTAGGATTAATCACCAGCAGTGCTATCACCGTGCTTGCGGTTGCCGGCATTGCGTTGACTGCGACAGGGGTATTAGCGCCACTTGGCATAGCCTTGCTGGCTGCGCTGAATATTACCTTAGTGTTGGCATCCATTTTCAGTTGGGGATTAACCGCAGATAATGAAGCCAGCTTTAATGAAGATAGAAAAAATATCAAGGCTGATGTGAAAAAATCGATTCTTGGATCCGAAATTAAATATAAAATCGCTAAATCAACTCTTGATTTATACTTAGAAGAGGCAGATGAACTTGATAAAACGCCCGCTTCTAAGATGGGACAAACTGAGAATTCCTTTTTCCGCAAGACCGTGAAAGAGATAGAGAAAGATGAGCAAAAAAGGAACGAAAAGCTCACCCACTCTTTACATTAAGATATCCTTGTAAAGTCGTCAGCCCGGATGAAGTGAAACGCTGAGTGATCCTGATATATTTTTGTTCAATAAGAAAAAATTGGCAAAACCAAAGAGAACCCCCTCGCCCGCGCTAGAATTTTAACCAGGGGTAAAATCTTGCTCGC
>JAGVJN010000024.1 GCA_020051095.1 Pseudomonadota bacterium
CCCGCTGGGGCACCGACGGGTACGGTCGCACAATGCTGGTAATGCAACGACATTATGAGCATTGTTTAACCAATTAATTTGGGTTATAATCAACCTATAACGTTCACTATTTGAGGCGCTAATGGCAACGATAGAACAACCAACACTACCCCCAGTGACATTGATGACAGCCGTTAGTCCAAATGGTAACCCGATTGCGTCTCCACAAATAGAAAAATTGCGCTTGCGTTTAATGGCAGCCTTTGGACTCGATACGCCAGCTGAAATTGAACAATATATGCAAACACCTGCTGGCATCGAAGCGGTCAATATGGTCGTTGAGCAAATTGAATTACAAGAAACCTACCAAAAACAGCACGAACTCGACAGAAGAGACGACCAAATACGACATAATCGTATGTTAGCTTTCCTATTGCTATCGTTACTTCATCGAGAAGCCAAAGCAAAAGAGCGCCTGCGTGAAGCATATCAAGAAATCGAAAAAATAATTAAAAGCGGTGAGGAGCATCTAATAAATGAGTCAAAACAGTTCACAGATCAAGCATCATCGATGTATGACTCAGCCGCTAAAGTACTCGAAAAACAATTAGATATGTACAACAAAGAAGCTGAGCAATTAGAAAAAGATCAAGAGAGTTTGGCAAAAGATGTGGCTGCGCTAGAAGATAAATATCAAGTGATTGATCGTCACATGGGCGAAGGCCTGAAATTAATCGAATCGGATGGGGATAAGCCCGATGCACTCAACAAACACGTCCATGAACTCAATGAAAAAATCGAAAAGCTAACCAATAAAATTGCTAAAAAAGTCGACGACAATGAAGATCCAACAAAGCAAATACACCGTTTAAACGCCCTAGCCTTAAAAAGAGCCATGCTACGATCGTTCATCGAAGATAATCTCTATACGACGGAAGGTGAACTATTGCAAGGTGTAGCAAAGCGTGATCGCTATCATGAAGCAGCATTCTGCTTGAAACCGGATCTGCAGTTAGTCAAGCACGAAGGAGAGTTCATGGTGCTTGGTAAAGGGGAAAACGCAAAAGACCTTAGCCAGGAAAAGCGCGAGCAAGCGGTGAAGACGTTTAAAACTCATCAACTGCAATACTGCGAAGTATCGAAGCTTTGCGCCAGCAATAAAGCAGCAGAGCATGGCTTGTTATCCACACGCGCAGAAAAATTAGCCGGACGCGTTGAACAATTAAATAACCGCATGCTGCTATTAACCCACCAACTGGTTGCATTAGAAGAAAACAAGACCCAAGTGAATCAATTAAAGCAAACTCAACAAACGCGTCCCACCATTCAACAGGCGACTGCGCCAACGCCAAAACCGAATTCAGCCCAAGTAACGCAAACCTATCGTCATATTTTAAAACTAATGGGCAATCAAACACCAGAACCTGCTAAATTAATGACAATCGCTCAAGGCATGGCTAATTCTAAAAACACAGATGAGCAGCTCAGAACGTTATTCGTGCAACGATTAGAGCAGTCTGGCCTTGTCAAGCATAGTGACAAAGATAGCTTGCATCAACAGCTTTTATCAGGTGGTCAAATCCAGCCACAAACAGTCCGGGAACTGCAAGAGCGCATTAACCAACGCCCTGAAACTGCCAACACCTTGCAAGAGCGTTTCCACCCAAATCCATTTTCAATGACCCCGTTAAAATAACTGATAGAATAAGTTTTAAGCAAAATCAAAACACACGCGGTCATCGCCGATTAATTTACGGATTGCGCTAATGCAATTGTCATCTGGTAACACCGACCATTCTGCTCCCAAATCTAACTTAGCCTGCGCTTGTCCATTTTGATAGGCTAACTGGACCGGGCATTCTCCGGGGTATTGGCGAAAAATAGCGCTCAAGGCTGTAAGCTTCGCATGATCTCGCTCTTCAAATTGGACAACCAGCGATTTTGCCATCAAACTTCGCGCTTCGGCTATGGTTAATAGTCGGCTTGCCGTAATTTTAACACCACCGGAAAAATCATCTTGAGCAACATCCCCTTCTATGACGGTCATTTCTCCCGTTATGACAGCGTGGCTATGTTGATCAAATATCTCACCAAATACCACACAATCAATGCGCGCACTAGCATCATCGATGTTGACAATCACTAAGCGTTTTCCGCGCTTGGTGAGGATTTTACGAATGCTCATAACCTGACCGCAAATCCATGCTTTTTTACTCACAATAGGATTAAGTGAGATAATCCGAGTTATTCGATGATGGAACTCAAGGCAATATTGCTTAGCTGGGTGGCCGCTTAGATAAAACCCTAGTGTTTCTTTTTCACCATCTAAACTTTGTCGCTCTGGCCAAGGCTCAACTTCTGCGTATTGACTAGCCTCGTCTGCTTCTTCGCCATGATTAAATAAATCAAACATATCCTGTTGGCCAGTCAATGCATCCTTTTGCGCTTTCTCAGCAATTCTCAATGCTTTATCAATCGAAGCAAATAGCGTGGCGCGACTTGTCTGCCATTCATCAAACGTTCCTGATTTGATAAGCGCTTCAATCACACGACGATTGACTTTACGGGTTTCAACGCGACAACAAAAATCAAATAAATCATTAAATGGGCCGTTTTGCTGGCGCTGGCTGATTATTGATTCAATTGCCGCTTCCCCAACCCCTTTAATGGCCCCCAAGCCATAGACAATTTCACCTTGGTCATTCACGGTAAACTGCATCATCGACGCATTAATAGTAGGCGGAAGCACTTTTAATTTTAGCTGGGCACATTCATCTATGAAATTAACCACTTTGTCCGTATTATCCATATCAGACGACATGACAGCTGCCATAAATGCAGCTGGGTAGTGGGCCTTTATCCAGGCTGTTTGGTAGGCTACCAAAGCATAAGCCGCCGAATGTGACTTGTTGAATCCATAGCCAGCAAATTTTTCCATCAAATCGAAAATATAAGTCGCGGTGCCCTCATCAACGCCTCGGTCTTTAGCTCCTTCAGAAAAGATCGCTCGTTGTTTTGCCATTTCTTCTGGCTTTTTCTTACCCATAGCCCGACGCAACATGTCCGCAGCGCCCAGCGTATAATTTGCTAATACTTGCGCGATTTGCATGACTTGTTCTTGATATAAGATAACCCCATACGTTGGTTTCAAGATAGGTTCCAAATCAGGATGGGGATAAGCGACTTCCGCGCGCCCATGCTTTCTGTCAATAAAATCATCAACCATGCCAGACTGTAGAGGCCCCGGTCGAAACAAAGCCACTAATGCAACAATATCTTCAAAACAATCCGGCTGCAATCGACCTATCAACTCTTTCATACCACGTGATTCCAATTGGAATACTGCCGTCGTTTGACAGGCTTTAAGCAACTTGAAAGAGGCGTCATCGTCAAATGGGATCTGACTGATATCAATTGGTTCTAACCCTTGGGCTTGTCTTTGTTGATTAACGGTTTGCAATGCCCAATCAATGATAGTCAATGTTCTTAAACCAAGAAAGTCAAACTTGACCAAGCCAACTGCTTCAACATCATCTTTATCAAATTGACTTACGATTTGGTTGGAGCCTTGTTCACAATAGACTGCTGTAAAATCGGTTAACTTAGAAGGGGCAATGACCACGCCCCCAGCATGCTTACCCGCATTTCGCGTAATACCTTCCAGTTTTAATGCTAATTCAAATAATGCTTTGACGTCTTCATCATTATCATGAAGTGATTTAAGTTCTGGTTCTTGCTCCAATGCTTTGGTTAACGTGATACCAATCTCAAAGGGAATGAGTTTGGCGATTTTATCAACAAATGGATAGGGATGACCTAAAACGCGGCCAACATCTCGAATCACCGCCTTTGCCGCCATAGAGCCAAAAGTGATGATCTGTGACACACTTTGGCGGCCATATTTTTCAGCGACATATTCGATAACGCGATCGCGCCCTTCCATACAAAAATCGATATCAAAATCCGGCATTGAAACCCGCTCAGGGTTTAAAAAGCGTTCAAAAAGCAAATCATAGGCTAGGGGGTCTAAATCGGTAATTTCCAGCGCATAAGCAACTAAAGATCCTGCACCCGATCCTCGACCAGGCCCAACCGGAACACCATGATTTTTAGCCCACTGAATAAAATCGGCAACAATCAAAAAATAGCCGGCAAACCCCATGCGATTAATCACATCTAACTCGATTTGCAGACGCTCATCATATGCAATACGAGTGGAAGCTAATGCTTCTGGCGTTAGATTAGGATAAAGTTGTACTAATCGCTCCTCTAATCCTTTTTTAGATTGAGAGGATAAAAAAGATTCAATATTGTCCCCCGCAGGAACGGGAAAATCCGGCAAGAAATTGTCGCCAAGATTTAATTTGACTGTGCACCGTTTACTAATTTCGACCGCATTTTCTATCGCACTCGGTAAATCAGCAAAAATAGTTTGCATTTCTTCTGCGCTTCGCAAGTATTGTTTCGCTTGATAATATTTGGGTCGGCGTGGATCCGCTATCACGACGCCTTGATTGATACATACTCTTGCCTCATGCGCATCAAAGTCGTCTTCATCAATAAAGCAAACCGAATTTGTTGCAACGAGTGGTAAACTTAAATACTGTGCCAATTGGACTGTTCGTTCATTAAATGATTTTTCACCATCCCAACCGACTCGTTGTATTTCAAGGTAATATCGATCACCAAACAACTGCTGCCAAAAAGCCGCCCTTTCGTTAGCTTGGGCTTCATTACCATTAACCAGTGCCTGTCCAACGTCGCCATTTTGCGCACCCGATAATGCAATTAACCCTTCGTTATACTCGGAAAACCAGCTTTTTTGAACCCTCGGCGCACCTTGTATTTGGCCTTCTTGATAAGCTTTAGATATCAGGCATGTTAAGTTTCGATAACCTGTTTCGTTTTGACATAAAAGCAACATTGAATAGGCTTTATCTTGCTTTCCCGCCTCAACCCAAGGTATATCTGCGCCTAAAATGGGTTTGACACCTGCCCCCAATGCCGCTTTATACACTTTTACCGCAGCAAACAGATTACAATAGTCTGTTACTGCTACTGCCTTCATGCCACGTTCTTTGACAGCATCCATGAGCGGTTTGACGCGCACAAGCCCATCTACCAACGAATATTCACTGTGTAATCTTAAATGAACAAATTTTCCAGTCATGCAGAAACCTGTTGTATGCGATTAATAAACCGTGTTTGCAACCCTTCAAACCCTTTATTCGACATGAACAATACCAAGTCGCCTGGTTTAACGGTTTCAACCAATTGACTCAGCAGCGTTTCAGAGTTTGTCTGAATATCCATCCCATCAATCTGAATTGAATCAGCACAATAGGCAAAAGCGATATCGGCTTGGGTAATAGCCATTGGCAAATTATAAGCATGTCCCCCTTGCTTCATTGTGTTCGACCCTATCTCAACGACAGCAATAATACGTTGATAGCGATTTAACTTTCGCACGGCGTCAATTGTACAGCGAATGGCTGTGGGGTGATGAGCAAAATCATCAATGACATCAATTTGCTGGATGGATGCTAACTTTTGTAACCGCCTTTTCACCGGCTTAAATTCTGATAGCGCCTTTTCCATGGCGCTTGGTGCAATACCCGCATGGTGACCAGCTGCAATGGCCATTAGTGCATTTTTCGCATTAAATGCGCCTATGACAGGCCAATTGACCTGCATGAGGCGATGGTTTTGGTGATAAATATCAAACTGACTGCCATCTTCAACTCGCAAATCAGCATACCAATCATTGCGAGACAATAAGCTAATCTGCTGATGGTGGCAATAACATCCTTTGGCTAATACTTCCCCAACAGCCACGTCTTCATCCGGTGTTAGCAACAAGCTATTACTCGGTATTGTGCGGAGATAGTAGTGAAATTGCTGCACAATAGCAGCAAGATTGGGGTAAATATCCCCATGATCGAATTCGAGATTGTTGATAATAGCGATATGCGGACGATAGTGCATCATTTTGGGTCGTTTATCAAAAAATGCACTGTCATATTCATCCGACTCAATAATAAACCACTCCCCCTCACCTAATCGAGCGGATGTTTTCAAATTATTATCAACTCCGCCAATCAAAAAGCCAGGTTTCAGTCCTGCTTGGTCAAAAATATGCGTTATCATCGCCGTGGTGCTTGTCTTTCCGTGTGTGCCACAAACGGCGACTACTTTATAGTTTGGCAAGACATGATTGGCTAACCACTGTGGACCCGACCAGAGTTGTTTGTTGATGTTAAGTAAGTGCTCGATAACCGGCATGCCTCGCTTCACAACATTGCCTACGATGACAATATCAGCGTCGATTGCATCTTTCGTGATATCATAACCCTCATGCCATTGGATTTGCTTCTCAGTCAACATGTCGCTAACAGGCGGATAGCATTTGGCATCGCAACCGGTTACATAAAACCCCATCTCTCTTGCTAAAATAGCAATCGAGCTCATAAACGTCCCAGAAATCCCTAAAATATGCACATGCTGACTCATATCATTCCCCCGATAAAGAACAAAGACATTTGCGTGGCAATCAAACCTAACCAAACCAAAAATGCTCGCCCTTGAGAAATAGACAACGACTGTTGGTAAATATAAACATTCACAACTATCTGCCAAACGGCAAATATAAATAGCGCAAAAAATGCGGTTAACTGAGCAATTGCTACTGCCCCTGTCACTGTTGCTGAAGGATCTGCAGGCGGCGTTGGCAAGATTAAAAAAATCGGTATGGTCATTACCTCGATAAGAATAGCGCAAGCAAAAAGACAATTGATAGTTCGAATAAATCGGTTTGACATCGATTGGCTGTAGAGAATTAAATAAGTATACCCAAGCATTGAAATGGTCGTAATAATTAGCTGTCGAATCATTGTCATGGATTGATCGACCGCCACTTTTGGTATGACAGCAACCAGACCAAGTTTAACGAGCACATAGCCAATCACTAACAAGCCAGTTAGCAAGGTATTATTAGGTGTCTTTGCTGGCGAGATCTGCAATCGGCAAACCCGCCAATAGGTTTGAATTATCTTTGAAAACATATCATCCTCACAGCGGACTACTGCACTATAATTTCTTACAACAGCGTATACCTCAAAGGCAGGGGGCTTTTCGCCCATCTTTTCCGCTACCCCTAACTTATTAACCAAGTTTTACAGGGAAGTAGGGATAGCCCTTGAAGGCATCACCCGGCATAATGTCCATTATCTATTCGTTGTTTATCAATGTGAAGTTGCCGTACGTGGGGGTTATCCCATGGCCCATCGATTTTATAGCTATACCCCGTGACACGCTGCACTTCTTTTGTCAGCATTTTATTCACAACCCAAGTCACAGCCCCAGCAATGGGTCCACCTGCTAGGGTGGCAACAACTGGCAAGCTAGCTGTGATATGAGGGACAATTCGGAGATTAACATTATAGGTTTTTTTTATTAAGTTTAAACTTCCTTTTATCGCTGCATAGGCCACAGGCCCATCAATATCACTATTATCAGTCGTCAACATACCATTATTTAACTTAAACTTCCCTTCAAACTTGTCAAAACTATATCCCTTGTTAGATAAGTCACTGAAATCCAATTTCAGACGCCTTGGAATAGTCTGCAAGCTTAGGATAGATAGCATTTTTCCTAAACCAATTTTCTCCTCAGTCTCTTTGCTTAACTCCGTGACAACACCATGACGAAAACGGGCATTTAAACTAGCTGTTAGCTTTGAAAGCTCAATATCCATTAGTGATGTGGGCGATTGACTATTGAAGTCAACTTGCCCCCAATTTGCTGACACAACAGGCTTAATCTTCCATTGAGCGAGCGCCCGTCCTAAATGACTAAAGTGCATGCGACCCGATAGTCTCGTCAGATTATGATCATCTGGCCGACTCCAATCGCCACTCATATTCAATTCATAGAAGGGAGACTTCATCGATAACAGCTCAATCTGCCAGTGATCCGATAAATTATGCCCTTCAATTACCAGCTCGCCCAAAGGCACTTGATTCACCTTTAAAGATTGTATTTTTAAATTTATGTTAGGGATATCTGCGGGTCTTAATCCAGATGAAGCACTTGCTGGCGATACTTTTCGTTGCCAAGATAGGCGCTTGATTAACCCGGTTAATAGATTTTGTTCTTTAAGATAGGTGACATCCATATCCACATTAGCCTGCTTCATCTTCACCTGCCATTTCCCGGGATATGGTTGGGATATTTGACAAGCAGCATTATTCAAATTTTGGTCAAACATACTAAATTGGCGTAGGTGGATATCAATAAACTTCAATTTTTCAGTCAACTCGGATGACTGAGTATCTTTCGGAAATTTCGCGATGATATTCTGCCAAGGGGCTATGGTTAGATTCGGTAATGTTCCCACGATTTGTATGCCTGGCATATCAGGCAATAGTGCTTTGCCGCCCCCAAACCGGATTTCACCGCGATCCAGCGCTATGTGATTATCGCTAAAGGAGTACCACATATTAGTACTGACCACATCCCCCATGCTCACTTCTTTGCGAAACCCTAAACTCGGGTTGAAGGCGATATGCGTTTCAGTGGCTAAGGTTTCCTCTTTTGCCTTGTGTAAGGGCTCAGGAAGATCAATGCTCACGCCTTTTAAGTCGGAGCGAATGTAAAACTCATCTAAATCCGAAGGCTTGTCAGTAATTTTTAAGTCTGCATGGATATTTGTTGCGCCATGAATAAATTGCCAAAAAGGGGATGGTATGATTTTGGACATTTCTGTCGTAGAAGCTCGCCCATCCAACGTTACTTTTAAATAAGCATCTGGGCTAAGCTGGAGGGATTTGAGTTGGATATTCATTGGTTGACGCCACAATAACCCTTGAAGGGCGCCATTTGTTAAACCATGTTGATTAAAGAAAATATGAC
>JAGVJN010000017.1 GCA_020051095.1 Pseudomonadota bacterium
CTAATGTAAAAGTAATCCCATCATGCGTGACATTGATATCATTATCTTTTAAGGTAACATCACCCAATAAATAGACTGCATGGTGAGCATCAAACAAGGGAATCTCCAGCTGCAAGTCTAAACCTATTGGGCCCGTTACTTGGAAACGTTTCAACTGCTGCAAATGTTTTGCAAGTGGTGTCGAGAATAAATAATCCAACACCGATTGTCCGAGTGATGTGACTTGGGTGTGAATACGAATCACTTCTTTGCTCGAACCTAAATCTGCCACACTTAGCTTGAATCGACTCACCGCGTTATTACCAAATTGACCTTGATACACTGCCGCATCGAGCGTTCTTCCATGCATAGTCAATGACCCACCTAATTGCGTGGCGACTGGCCATCCGGGAACAGGGGCTACGGAAACATCATTCAAGCTTGTTTCAATGAGAAACTGACCCGGTCCTTTTTCATAAGGAAAATCGGCTAGACGCCCTTTCAAAGTTAGCTCCCCCACGAGGCTTCCAATATGCTTAATATCATTGCTAAGCCAATTTTTTAACCCATCTTCCATGACATTATCAGGGATATATGTTTGCCAAAACTCACCTTCTCTTACGATAAATTGTGATTTGAGATCGATGATTGAATCACTTAGCTTGGGGCTAAGAAGCGCCTTGCCAGCAGAACTCATCAATAAATGCTCGTGCTTGATATTGCTATCGAATTGATTCACCAGCCACTTCTCTCCATGCCGCCGCCAGCTCGCTTCCGCTGCAATTGCGATGTTTTTTATTGGCGGATATTTATGTAAGGCAATATTAACTTGGGGTGAAGCAATTTTTAACTTGCCATTGTCTTGTTTCCAATCCAACACACCGGAAAAACCATCCATTTGCCAATTATCCTCAGAGTTGGCGAGTTTATTTAAGTTAAATTGCGTAAATAGATGCGTTAATCCTAGATGATTAAACCCAATATTGAGATGTTTTAAATTGCCTTGCAAATGATGATTAATGATAGGTTGCCATGTCTTAGGCCATAAAATTGGTAGCAAGTGCAACAATTTTAAATCAAGGTTTGGCGAAGCAAGTTGAAAATTGTTATGCTGACTGTCAAAGGTTAGGGAGATGGTTTGATTAGCAAATTTTTCGCCATGAATTTTAAACAAAATATCATTGCTGTTAATCAGCCAGCCAGTATTCGTTGGATGCCAAGCAAATTGGCTGGCAAATTTTTGGATAAAGTACAATCGTTCAGAATTTGGCAATTTGACCGCCGTTTTGGATAATTTAATTCTGCCCTGAAAATTTTGAAGATGTCCTTCTTTTAAATCAATCCATCCTTGAAAGCGTCCACTGCCAGACTCAAATTGATGATAGCTTGTCGGAAATAAAGACTGCCATTGAGTTAATAATATATGATTGATATCAACATAGATTGACCCATTTGATTGCCGCAAATCTTCTGCATTTAAATGCAAGGTTGCTAGAAATTTTAACTTAGATCTGACGGTTTGTCGGGTTATTGCGACGGCTTTAACTTTATATAAGCCTTGATCGTTTTCAATTGAAAGATTCTCCAACGATAATGGAATAATTGTACCACTCTGCAAATGCATGGTCATATTGGTATCTTTAAAATCAATGCGTTGCTGATTTAAAATCCAGCGTAAGATGGCTGGCATGGATTCAACTGAGAGACTATTGCTGCTGGTTTTGACCCTTTCGAGCCCTTTGACTTGCCACTCCCCCTGTTCTTGGTTAATGGCCATATTGAGGCCATCGGCAAGCAAAACCCCCGGTTGTAATTTCCATTGTCGCAAGGAAGACCACAGGTCAATCCCCACGATAAGCTGTTTGATTGTTAAATCCTGATTAACACCATGAGCTAATTCAACTTTATTGAGCCTTATGACCGGCTCAAACCAATACCACCCCGTTTCCATTGAATCAATGGTAATTTTTTCACCAAGCATAGAGGACAGCTCAGTTTCGATTTGACTTTTATATTGACTAATCCAAGGTGTAAGCCCACGGAACAAGCTAAAGACAAGGGCCATGCCTATCAAGATAAATGCAATGGTAAACCAGAGTCGTTTAATTAGCGTATTCACTCTTTTTCTTTGTCAAGTTGTGGGTCGTCATGAATTATCATTGTACCATTGCTTGCTTGCATACTCATCATTTTCTTTTTGTTCAAGCCTGTTTTCAGCTATAATTGCCGATTTTTTTCGAGCTTCAATCAATTTTTCAACTGACTGAACTTTCTTTTGTTTTTCGATGAGAACGAGTTCGCATTGCTTTCGTTGTTTTGCGATCACCGATAACTGGTGATTTAATTGTTTAATGCCCTCATCCAATTGTTCAATAAATAAGAGCCGATTTCTCATGCGGTTTATGTTGCAGCCCGCTTCGCCGATGGACGCTATTTGAGATTGATATTCTTGCCGATACTGCAACATTCTCTCTAACTGTCCCCTAAGATGGTTGAACTGTTTCCTTGCTTCAGCCAAATCCTTTAACGCAGCTTGCTTGTCAGCTTCTTTAATCTTAAGCAAGGTTAATAATTGCTGTATACGCTGCTCAACGTTAGACATGCGATGTTAACCTTCTTGAATAAGTTGGTTGAGTTCTGCAACGCTTTGTTCAAAGGATACCTTATCATTGAGATCCTGATTGATAAAGTCGGTTATTTTGGGTCTTAATTTAATGGATTTATCTATTTCGGGATCGCTTCCTTTTTGGTAAGCACCCATGGTGATTAAATCTTTATTTTTCTCATAAAGCGATAAATATTTTTTAACCCGCGTCAACATTTGAATTTGTGGTTCAGGAACGATAGTCTGCATCACTCTAGAAATGGATGACTCAATATCAATAGCGGGTAACTGTCCACTTTCTGCAAGTTGCCGGCTTAATACGATATGCCCGTCTAAAATGGCCCTAGAAGCATCTGCGATGGGATCATTATGGTCATCACCCTCGGTTAACACCGTATAGAAAGCGGTGATAGAACCACTCCCAGGCATGCCGTTTCCGGCCCTTTCTATCAATTGCGGTAATTTCGCAAATACGGAAGGCGGGTAGCCTTTTGTGGCAGGCGGTTCCCCAACGGAGAGTCCTATTTCACGCTGCGCTTGGGCAAAACGTGTCAATGAATCCATTAATAAGAGAACTTGCCTGCCTTGATCCCGAAAATACTCGGCAATGCTACTTGCCACCATTGCACCATGCAATCGCATCAACGGGCTTTCATCGGCAGGCGCTGCCACGACGACTGCTTTTTTTAATCCAGCTGTTCCTAATGTATTTTCTATAAACTCTTTGACTTCACGGCCCCGCTCACCAATGAGTCCAATGACCACCACATCCGCTGTTGTGAACTTGGTCATCATGCCTAAAAGAATCGATTTACCGACACCACTGCCTGCAAATAAGCCAATGCGTTGCCCCTGGCCAACGGTTAACATCGCATTGATAGCGCGCACGCCAACATCCAACGGTTTATCAATTACTGCGCGTTTTAATGGGTTACAGGGTTCACTGAATAACGAGTAGGTTTTACCATCTTTGATAGCCGTCTTATCATCGATTGGACGACCAGCACCATCCAAGACTCTTCCGAGTAATTTATCACTAACCTTCACTTCTGCAACCGAGCCAGAGGGTATAATGCGCATACCCGCAGCAATGCCACGTGTATTCCCAATGGACATGAGATAGGTCATATCCCCATCAAAGCCAACGACTTCTGCCTCTAAAAACGTACCGTCTGTTCTTTCCACCCAACATCGAGCACCTAACGGTTGATTAAACCCTTTGGCTTGCAGTGTTAATCCCACCGCTCGACTAATACGACCAATCCTGTCTAACCCGGTTCTTGGTTTACTAGTGATGCTTGCCAGCGTTTCTCTTATCGAAACATTCAAGTTAATCATATTCTGCTATCCCGGCATGCGCTATTTTCACCAATTGATTGATAAATGACGCTGCAATGAAGTCGTGAAGGCGTTTAATCATCAAACGCTCCTAACCTTTGGCTTTGTCGTCATTTTGAGGTAAGTGTTGTCGTAATATGTTATTTAGCCGTGTCTCCAATCGTCCATCTACTTCGCTTTGATCATCACGCATATAGAAATCCCCTCTTGCCAGAGTGGCATCCTTTGAGGCAACAGCAAGGATCATTTCCCTATCTTTTGGCAGTAATTGCTCTTCAATCCATTCCAAATCTTCATCATTTACAAAGAGTTTTTTGCCATCTCGTAGACTAGGTAACGCTTGAAGCGCATCTTCAACAATTTTTTGAATCTTCTCCGGGTTGATGGAAAGCTCCACTTGAATGCAATGTTTGCAAACCCAATAAATCGTATCAACAACCTCTGCTTTAATCGATTGTTCAATTTGCTCACTTGGATGGGAAAAAACATTTATCCAATATTGCAATTGTTCTTTTAAATCATCAATTTCTTTCTTTGCAGCTTCTTGGCCTTGAGTGAAGCCTTCAGCATAAGCTCTCTCGCGCATCTCATTTAATTCAGCTTCTTTCATAGCAGACGCAGAAAGCTCTTGCTTTTTAGCTGATTCAACTTGGCGATAATGAATTTCCCAGTTCTTAAATTCCGTTTTTTTCAACTTATCTTCGACTGATTTGAATTCTTTGCTCATAAATGATTCTCATTAACTTGGTATGGTAAGTGGCATTAAATCATTTCTTCGCCACCTTTATTACCCAATGCAATCTTGCCTTCCTCAGCTAGGTTGCGTGCTACGGCTAAAATTTCTCGTTGTGCTTTTTCGACGTCACTCACTTTCACAGGCCCTTGCATTGCCAGATCATCCCGTAATAGATCCCCTGCTCGCTTTGACATATTTTTGAAGATCTTTTCTTTGACAGGCTCAGTAGTCCCTTTCATAGCCAACAACAATTGTTCGGAAGTAACATCGCGAAGCAAGGTCTGAACACTGCGATCATCCATATCGACCAAGTTCTCAAAGACAAACATTTTATCTTTAATTTGCTCACAAATTTCATCATCCCACTCGCCGATTTTATCTAACACTTCCGTTTCCATCGTGCCATCCAGAAAGTTAATCACATCAGCAACCGTTTTGATGCCCCCGACTGTTGCGGATTTAGTGACTTTCTGCCCGCTTAATTGTTTTTCAATTACCTTGCCTAGTTCTGAAATAGCTTCCGGTTTGACCGTATCGATCGTACACATGCGTAAGAGAACTTCTGAGCGTTTTTCAGAATTAAAGTAACTGACAACTTCAGCGGCTTGTTCACTATCCAAATGAATTAATATGGTCGCGATGATTTGTGGATGTTCATTACGAATTAAGTCAGCAATTAAGCGTGCATCTAACCATTTAAGCCGGTTGATACCTGTTTCTTTATCAGTCCCTAGGATACGTTCGATAAATGGTAACGCTTTATCTTCACCCAGGCCATTGATTAAAACTGTTTTCAAATAGTTTTCGTTATCCACCGTCAGGCTTGTTTGATCTTCAATCGAATTGAGAAATTCAGACAATACCTCTTGCATTTTCATTTTTGACACCGTAGACATCGTGGATATCGCTGTCCCGACTTTTTGAACTTGTCTGGGTTCTAAATGCTTCATCACTTCAGAAGCATTATCTTCTCCCATGCCCAACAGAAGGATTGCGGCTCGCTCTATTCCGTCCATACGTTACCCCTTCTCTACCCAGTTCTTAACGACTTGTGCCACACGTTTCGGCTCTTTACCAACAATTTGTCTTAACAATGCAATCTGTCCATCATAATCAACGGGCGTAGGAAGTGCTTTGGTATCTTCATCATCGCCATCGCGGCCACCGGCATATTGTCCCAACCGTTTCCTATCTTTTTCATCTGTGACCAAATTTCTAAACAACGGTCTGAGTAGGCCAAAGATCAAAATCAACACGATAATCGCACCAACAACCTGTTTGATTATCGACCACACCATAGGCTTATTCCAGAAGCTCTCCGAAGGCATTGGTGCAATCGGTTCTGGTTGAACAAAATGAGAGTTAATAACATTTAAGCTGTCGCCACGCTTTAAGTCAATGCCGATTGCATCGGATACCAACGCTTTGATTTGATCGATTTCCTCTTTAGTCAATGGTTTTTTCACCATCTTCTTCTCTTTTTCATCCATGACTTGACGATCATCCACCAAAACAGCAACCGATAACCGTTTTATTGCACCTGGACTATTGCGTGTATGACTGATGGTTTTGTCCACTTCAAAATTTTTGGTGCTTTGCTTACGATAGGATGAGGACGTTTCCTGTTCATTATTGCTGACATTCCCTTGCTCTGCCTTACCCTGATTTGGTCTTAAACTCGCCGCGTTAGGAGGAGAGTTTGATAACGATCCTGGAACGCCTGATGCATCCGTTTCAGAACCTGTTTTCTCTTCCATGCTTTGTTCAGAGCGAATAGCCGCTTGATCTGGATTAAAAATTTCTTGCGTTTGTTCATGCGATGTAAAATCGATATCTGCGGACACTTTGGCATTAACACGGCCAAACCCTAAGATGGGAGTCAAAATATCTTCAATTTTTCGTGCGTATTGCTGTTCAATTGTTTGCCGGTAATCCAAATACCTGTCCGTTTGAGTAAACAAACTCGCACCAGCACCTTCACTTAACAACTTTCCATTTTGATCCACCACAGTAACACGACTAGCAGACATACTGGGAATGCTGGAAGCAACCAAGTTAATAATCGAAGAAACGGTTTGTTTGTGTAAGTCGCGGTTAGAATAAGTATCCACAAAAACAGAAGCGCTTGGCTCTTTAGCATCGCGAACAAACGCTGACTCGCGAGGAATGGCTAAATGAACTCTGGCTGCTTTAATATCATGAAATTGTCCAATCGTGCGCGCCAACTCCTTTTCTAAAGCAAGCTTATAACGCGCGCTTTCCATAAATTGACTGTAATTAAAACTATTGCTATTGCTTAGAAAATCATAAGCAGCACCTTGATTTTCTCTTGGCAAGCCTTCCGATGCCAATTTCAATCTTGCCGACTGAACTTTGGCGGCTGGGACAAGTAATTGCCCGGTGTTACTGTCAATTTTAAATTCAATCCCCTCTTTATGTAGGGTATCCATAATATCACCGGCATCTCGCTGATCAAGCTGGCTATATAAAGGCATATAATTGGGATCACGTGACCAAAGCACCACCCCCACGCCAATCGCGACACTTGCAGCCAAACCGAGCATCAACCCTAATTGGCGTGGAAATGATAAATTTGCAATTCTATCAGCTGCATTTTGAATATTATTCGTAACAGCCATCGGTCACTCCTTTGCTCTTATTATTTTGACCTTAAATAGGCATATTCATGACATCGTGATACGCTTGTAACAATTTATTTCTAACTTGAATCGTCGCTTCAGTGGCTAGATTTGATTTCTGAGATGCAATCATCACTTGACTCAAACTAACTTGATCATCCCCTAGCTCATAGCTTGTCCTTAAAGCATCCGTTTGCTGCGACAAATTATTGACGCCTTCAATGGCATTTTTAAAGGCGGTGCTGAACGTTGGTTGTGTTGATTGAACCTCTAATGCATTCCCACCGTTAGCTTGTGAAGCCATGATACGCATTTGATTAACCAAGGACACCATATTCACTTCGCTCATTGATAATCCCCCTTTAAGATAACTTATTTTTCAGGCTTAAATCGCCCGTTTGAGATAAGTTATGCAAATGGCATGCCTGAATGACATCTTGCTCGCATAAAACGAGCGATCGTTGTATCACATTATCTAATTCACGCACGTTTCCTGGCCAGGAATGCTGCATCAACAACGCTTCCGCCTCTTTTGAAAGTGACGGAACAACCGGCCTATTTTGATGGCAATATTTGCTGATTAAGTAATTAGCCAGGGGAATAATATCGGCTTGTCTTTCTCTTAGGGGCAGGCAAGTCAGGGGGAAAACATTCAGTCTAAAATATAAATCTTCGCGAAAACTCCCTTCTTGTACGGCCATTTGTAGTTTACGATTGGTGGTAGCAATCACTCGGACATCCAAAGGGATCATTGCTTGACCACCTAAGCGCTCGACTTCTTTTTCTTGCAATACCCGTAGCAATTTGGCCTGTAGAGCCAGCGGCATTTCACTGACTTCATCCAGTAATAAAGTACCGCCATTGGCCTGTTCAAATTTACCAGGTGCACTTTTGTATGCGCCCGTAAAGGCCCCCTTTTCGTATCCAAATAACATGGCCTCTAACATGTTATCCGGTATGGCGGCACAATTCACAGCGATAAATGGCTTATCGGAGCGGCTGGATTGAAGGTGAATAAATTGAGCAACGACTTCCTTGCCACTGCCACTTTCTCCTTCAATGAGAACGCTAACATCACTGGCTGCTACTTTTGCAGCGAGTTGCATTAGTCCGCGACTTGACTGGCATTCAGCGATTGGATCAAACCCTTTTCCATCAAAAGTGGGCTTTAAAAACCGGTTTATTTTATCCAACAAAAATTCGCCGGAAAATGGCTTTTGTAAATAATCCACAGCGCCAAGTTGCATTGCTCTCACCGCGTCATCTACTTCACTATAGGCTGTCATTAATATGACTGGCGTGGCTGGCATTTTCTCATGGATGGATTGCAGAAACTCAATTCCACTCACCCCATCCATTCGCACATCGGAGAGAATTAAATCAGGGTGCATTTGAGTTGCTAGCTGGAACGCTTGTTTTCCATTGTTGGCATGTTGGCACGTAAAGCCCGCTTCCTCGATTGTTTCTACGAGTAAATCAGCTAACGTTTTATCATCTTCAACAATTAATATTTGCCGCATATTCTTTCCCTGTATGATGACTGACCGGTAAAATGAGTCGTATTGTGGTGCCTATATCCGGTGTTGAATCAATGGTGACTGTCCCGGCGTGTTGATGGATAATTGACTCAACAATGGCCAAACCCAACCCTGTTCCCTTTGCTTTCGTCGTAAAAAACGGATCACATACTTTCTCTAACATCGATTTAGGCATACCACAGCCGTTATCTTCAATATCAATGGCAATGAGCGTGTCCCAAATAGGATAAACCTTTATCTTGATATAGCTTGCTTTGGCTTGCAAGGCATTATCCAATAAATTGAATAAACAACCCGTTAGCGCTTCAGCATTCGCTATCATTTGCCAATGCTCATCCACAAGACTCTCACAGATTAACTCAACGGGGTTATCGTGCACATATGTCTTTGCATGATTTTGCCATTGAGAAAACCAGTCGGTGAGATGGATGGACTCTTTCTTCAATTGTTCACCACGGCAGTAAGCAAGTAAATCATGAATTTGCCGCTCAATGGATAGATGGCATTGCTTCAACTTTTCCATCAATCCTTGTCGTTTATCTTCGGTCGTGGTTGTATTTAAACGCTCCGTCAATAGCATGGCAGACGCCAAAGGGGTTCTAAGTTGATGTGCCAGTTGGGCCGTCATCTGTCCGATGGCCGATAATCGTCTTTGATGTGCTAAATGACGTTGTAACGTTCGAGAAGGGGTGACATCCACTAAGGTAATTAATTGTCCAGGATGATCTTCGATGGTAGACAAGGATACCTGCAACAACCGACCATCTTGAGTAGCCACTTCCAAGCCATCGGGTTGCATTTGCTGAAAACAATGCTGCATGACGGCATCCCAAGGGCTTCCTTGCCAATCTTTCCCTAATATCAGCTTTGCGGCGGCATTTAACCAATCGACCTTGCCATGATTATTGACCCAAATCACAGCAAATGGCATTGTTTCTAGTATCGCATCATTTAACATATTGTTTTTATTGAAGTCTGTGTTATAACTTTATGTTACTCCAAGATGCAGGGGATGAAAATTACTCGACGCAAAAAATAATACCCCTCGCACAGGTCGATGAGATAAAACGATGTTTAAAGTGTTGAAAAGTATTATGTATTGTTGCTATTTTGCTTAAATTCAGGCATTATCCATATCTTTTATAACAATGGTTAACAATAATAGAGGACCCATGGCGAAAGAAGAAAGTATTGAAATGCAAGGTACTGTTGTTGATACATTACCTAACACCATGTTTCGAGTGGAATTGGAAAATGGGCATGTCATAATAGCCCACATTTCAGGTCGAATGCGCAAAAACTATATCCGCATTCTCACTGGTGATAAAGTCACTGTTGAGCTGACACCGTATGATTTAACCAAAGGACGAATAATTTTCCGAGACAAAGGTTAAACCCCTTATCCCTTCTCGCCGAAAATACCTGTTTATGGAACGTAGTAATAGGGATTTGGCATCTTAAAACCTTTCAGCGTATACCCACCTGTGATATCGCTCTCTTGGTCTCCGATACTGGCAATAATGGTATAACCCAAATCAGAGATTTCCCGTCGAGCTTGCGTCTTAAAGGGGATGATGGACTCTTGAAGATAGCGATCAGGGCGCATATATAAACCTGTCCATTTCTTATAGCCTGCTTCCTTCAAGTTTTTTATGGTAGCCATTTTTTCAGACTCAGTGCGACCTGTGACAAAAAAAACTGCCACGCCCTGCTTGCGTGCTTCATCGTATAACGCCAACATGGGAGGAATCGCAGGCGATCCGCCTGACATGATTTCACGATGAACGGTTTCTCTATCGCCGATAAAACTTCGTGCTTCCAGTTTGCTATAGTTGCTTAAACTTGTTTCATCAATATCTAAGACAATCGCCAGTTTTTTGTGTTTATTTTGTATTCGGTTAATTTGTAATTTAATGTACTTCCTAGCTTTCTCAACAACCGATTTTGCATCTTGCATATAAGCGCCCGAATGATAATAGCGGGTCACCTTATGACGGAGCGTTGCTAAATTGGATGGCTCTTGGGCAAATGCATAAGAAGTAAACAACAAACAAATGGTTGGTATGATGAAAGATAAAATTCGGCCCACAGTGACTTCAATGGTTTAAAAATTTGCTCAATTGTATCATTGAATTAACAGTTTGAAAATAGACTATTTTCCCAAGAAACAACTTTTAAATATATTCAACCGCAATAATATCATACTCAACCACACCATCGGGTGTATGCACTTGCACGGTATCGTCAATCTCTTTACCAACTAAAGAACGACCAATCGGTGAACTGTAGGAAATTTTACGATGCTTGAGATCGGCCTCATCTTCACCGACTATTTGATAAGTAACCTCTTTATCCGTCTCATTATTAATGACCGTCACTGTGGAACCAAATATCACTTTCCCATTATTTTCCATCGTCTTAACATCGATAATATGTGCAACGGATAACTTTGCTTCTAGCTCCTGAATGCGGCCTTCATTAAAGCTCTGCTGTTCTCTTGCCGCATGGTATTCAGCGTTCTCTTTTAAATCGCCATGAGCTCTCGCCGTGGCGATTGCCTCAATAATACGCGGTCTTTCAACTTGCTTTAATCGGGTTAATTCTTCTTTAAGAGCATTTGCTCCGGCAACCGTCATCGGATGTTTTTTCATATTTCCCTCAGTGTAAATCTTGTAATTTAGTCACGGTTTGGCGATCTTCATACTTTAATGCCAAAGCCGCGGCTTCTGCCCCAGATAGGGTTGTCGTGTAGCTAATTTTTTGTTGCAAGGCGCATCGTCGAATAGCAAAGGAATCAGCTGTCGCCTTTTTCCCTTCAACCGTATTGACAATGAAGTCAATTTCATTATTTTTTATCAAGTCAACAATGTGAGGGCGACCTTCTGCGACCTTATACACTCGCCGGCAATTAATTCCAGCAGCTTGAATCACTAGAGCCGTCCCTCTGGTCGCAACGATTTCAAAACCCAATTCAATTAAACGCCTTGCAATTTCCCCAATGCGAGTTTTATCAGCATCTTTAACAGAGACAAATGCACGGCGACGCTTAGAAATTTGGCCATCGGCACCACGTTGGGCTTTTGCATAAGCTTGACCAAAGCGACGAGCAATGCCCATGACTTCACCGGTTGATTTCATTTCTGGCCCTAAAATTGAGTCAACCCCAGAAAATTTAATAAAGGGAAATACGGGCATTTTGATGGAATAAAAAGCAGGCATGGGATAAGTCGGGCCTAGGCCTTGGTCTTTTAAACTTTCACCCGCCATGCACCTAGCACCAATTTTTGCTAGTGGTAGTCCCGTTGCTTTGGAGACAAAAGGCACGGTTCTTGACGCCCTTGGATTGACTTCCAAGACATAAATATCATCACCTTGGATTGCAAATTGAGCGTTTATCAAACCCACAACCCCTAATTCTAGGGCTAACCGTCTCATTTGATCGATTAAATCATGCTGCACGACGGAGCTTAGGCTAAAGGGTGGTAATGTACAAGCCGAATCACCGGAGTGAACCCCTGCTTGCTCAATATGCTCCATGATGCCACCAACCATCACTTCCTTCCCATCACAAACCGCATCGACATCCACTTCGGTGGCGTCATTTAAGAATCGATCTAATAACACTGGCGAATCGGGTGATACATGAACCGCATGTTCTAAATAATGGGCAAGATCATCGGGATGATACACCACTTCCATCGCTCGTCCTCCCAGCACATAAGAGGGGCGTACAACCAGCGGGTAGCCGATTTTTTCAGCCACTTTAAACGCTTCATCCATGCTTCTTACAGTGCCGTTTGGTGGTTGATTGAGACCCAGTTTGTTAACCACCTGCTGAAACCGCTCTCTGTCTTCTGCTCGGTCAATGGCATCGGGTGAGGTCCCAATGATAGGCACACCGTTATCAGCCAGCGCCTTGGCTAATTTTAACGGCGTTTGTCCACCATAGTGAACGATAACGCCAAAAGGTTTTTCCAGTGCTACGATGGCAAGCACGCTTTCTAAGGTTAACGGTTCAAAATACAGTCTGTCAGAAATATCAAAATCCGTTGAAACCGTTTCTGGGTTGCAATTAACCATGATGGTTTCAAACCCTTTTTCCCGCAATGCCATGGAAGCATGCACACAACAATAATCAAACTCAATGCCTTGCCCAATACGATTTGGACCGCCGCCCAGAATCATGATTTTCTTCTCATTCGTGGTAGGCTTTGCTTCGCAGTTAGGCCAATAGCTTGCATATAAATAAGCCGTATCCGTCGGAAACTCGCCCGCACACGTATCAATTCGCTTATAGGAAGGAAGGATGTCCAGCTTGTTGCGAAGGTCGCGAACGGTTTGCTCATCGGTTTGTAGCAGGCGGGAAAGTGTTTTATCAGAAAACCCTTTCAGCTTGTATTCCCGCATTGTGACAGCATCTATTTTGTCTATTTTATGCCCTTGTAATTGTTTTTCCATCTCAATGATCTGCTCAATTTGACGTAAAAACCAAGGATCGACTTTCGCTTCTTGGTGGATTTCTTCGATTGACATGCCTAGTCGAAATGCATCGGCGATGTACCAGAGCCTATCAGGCCGTGGTTCTCTTAATAAGCCAGGGAGTCTTGCCATATCCTGCTCATTTAACAGCGGTGTTAAGCCAGCACGGCCTGTTTCAAGCCCTTGAATTGCCTTTTGTAAAGCAGCACAAAAATTATCTCCAATCGCCATGACTTCGCCAACCGATTTCATTTGAGTCGTCAATGTTTGCGGTGTTTGCGGGAATTTATCAAAGTTAAAGCGAGGAATCTTAACCACCACATAATCGATACTCGGTTCAAACGATGCAGGCGTTAGTCCGCCGGTGATTTCATTTTCTAGTTCGTCTAAGGTATAACCCACTGCCAGCTTTGCAGCAATTTTAGCAATGGGAAAACCCGTGGCCTTAGATGCGAGTGCTGAGCTTCTTGAGACCCTTGGATTCATTTCCACCACCAGGACGCGTCCATCTTCAGGGTTTATTGCAAACTGAACATTCGCACCACCCGTTTCAACACCGACTGCCTTTAATACTTTAATAGCCGCATCTCGTAAGCGCTGATACTCTTTATCAGTTAGCGTCTGTGCCGGAGCGACAGTAATGGAGTCACCCGTATGGACTCCCATGGGATCAAAATTTTCGATTGAGCAAATAATAATACAATTATCGTTCTTATCGCGCACCACTTCTAACTCATATTCTTTCCATCCTAACACTGACTCATCCAGTAAAAGTTCTCGAGTCGGTGAAAGATCTAAGCCTTGCTGGCAAATCTCCTCAAATTCTTCTTTGTTATAGGCAATGCCACCGCCGCTGCCACCCATGGTAAACGAAGGACGAATGATGGTGGGGAAACCCAGTTGATCTTGTACTTGAAGCGCTTCTTCCATACTGTGAGCGATATGAGACCGAGGCATTTCCAATTTATTTTTTTCCATCAGTTGGCGGAACTTTTCTCTATCTTCGGCCTTATCAATCGCCTCTTTGGTTGCACCAATCATTTCAACGTTGTGTGTTTCCAAAACGCCATGTCGATGTAAATCAAGGGCACAGTTTAAAGCCGTTTGACCACCCATGGTGGGCAAAAGGGCATCGGGCTTTTCCAGTTCAATGATACGAGCAACTTCTTGCCACTGCACTGGCTCAATATAGGTTGCATCCGCCAGGCCAGGGTCTGTCATGATTGTCGCAGGATTTGAGTTCACCAGAATAATACGATAACCCTCTTCTTTCAGAGCCCGTACCGCCTGGGTACCAGAGTAATCAAATTCACACGCTTGGCCAATAACAATGGGGCCGGCACCAAGAATGAGGATAGATTTTATATCGGTACGTTTTGGCATAATGCTATCTATTCAATGAAAGTGCCCTATTCTAACGATTTATGGGTCAATTTTACAGTGTATTGTTACGATAATTTGTATTAAACCGACTCATTTGCTGTCAGAGAGCGAAATTAACGATAAATCCTCAAACAAATTCTATAAATAGAAAGTTTAAAGGCCACATCAAATCCCATTTCCTGATTCATTCGAGTTTAAAACAAGATTAAGCATTTACAAAAAGCCTTCTATACTCATTTAACTTTTCCTTAAGGACGCCGTGTTAAAATTCGACCCGATTTAAATTGTATCAATTCCGGAGTGAATAATGGGTAAACAAAAACGTCCTAATGAACAAGCTAATAAATCCGGAGGAAATGAACCAACGGATTTGGTGATTTTTTCTAACCCAGAGAAAATAAAAGTAGATGATGGCAACAAAATCATCCAAATATCCCCTAAACAGGTATCTGTAATGCTTGGCCGTCCTTTTAAAGATACGATTGTCATTCCTAAAACATTAGTTAATCAACTAAATACCGCTTATTCTCAGGGTTATCATTCACAGTTAACAACACTAATCTTAAAGAATAGACAACAGATGGTCATTTTCAGCATGGGGGAAGCAGGGTATGGAATCCGAACGGATACTCGCATACAAAAAGGAACACCTTTGGTATTTTATCCGGGCATTGTTGAATCAAGACAATCTGATCTTTCTCGTAGTGAGTATGCAAAAGGAACCACGGTTGTATTGCAAGGAAATAAATTTAATGAATCCTATGTCTTAAACGCTGAAAATAACTGCGGCTTCGGAAGCTTGTTACCATTTTTACCCAAGGCTAAAATGCTTGAAAAACATTTTAAGGTTAGCAAGAACTGGAAAGATAAGGTGGCTTGTGAAAACCTAAATTTGGAATTCAATTACTTTAATTATGGAGTCCGTATAACGTTCATTTCTGCTAACCAAGATTTACAACCAGGATCAGTCATTGGTTGGGATTATGGTATGAACTATTTCCTTAACATGATGTATCAACATACAAACATGAGCCAACCTGCATTTATGCTATTTGATAAGCAAGGCAAGCCTATCAATTCAAATCATTACATACCTCAAGCATTATGGGTACTTTATAAAGTAGGAAATAATATTGGCGCTTCGACTGTTGATTATAAAAAAGTGCTTGAAGCCATTAAAAAACAGGAATCTTTAACCTTGGAATATCAGCGTAGTGCGGAAACAACAGGCAATGTGTTAATACCATTTGAAACATTGGAAAAACTCTTTGTTAAACACATTTCAACTTATGCGCATCTAGATTTGTTAACGGATCTTTGGGAAGAAGCACGGGAAGATGCTACAGAGATTTTCAAAATGATTGAACAACGAAAAGTAGACCCTTCACCCATAGCGCAGAAAGAGTTAATATTCCTGAGAAAACAATTTACCTTGATGTCATCCTGTATCCCAACTATCGAAGAACGAAACGGATTACTCGGTATTGCAACCTGGCTGGTTAAGCGAAACATCACGAAAGAGCCTGCATCCACTTTAGAGCGAGAAATGTACTTTGATGATAGCAAACCGCCCTCTGTCATACCATTGTCAACCTTTAAGGCAGCAAAATCCGTTGTTTCTGAAATACCTGAGCAAAAACATGAAATAACCTATCTTTAACAATCATTATAGGATGGAGCAATTTGCTGGCCTGCCCGCTTTCAGGCTTTCTCCTGATTGAGCACATTCGCTCTAAAAATACTTAGATATGGTATGCTTTGGATGTTTATAACCTGTTAAGTATGGATTGATTACTACTTAGGGCATCTGGAAGTTCAGTATCGGCTGTGGGTAAGTCGATATCGAACCATAATTTTCTTTGGTTGATGCCTTAAATAACCCAAACTTCACCTGGCTGAGTTCACTTAAAGACTTTGCCTCAATCACATCCTTGGCGCTAAGCGCTACTTGTTGTTTCTTAGGGAAAAAAAGTAAGGGGTTATTATCAGGCTCTGTTGGCTTTTGCTTCTCGATTAAATGATTTAGCCAAAACAGACTCAAGCTAAAGACGACGGTAACACCCACCATCGGGCCAATTGGCAAGTTTAGCGCAAGAAGAAGCATCAGCGGTGCGCCAAGCAAGAGCAAGCCTTGAAACATTTTCTTGTTTTTTTGATAAATTATCATTTGCTGATAGAACATTTTTTTTTCGATTAAAGCCGCTTTATGGTCATCCGTCTCACTCTCGGATAGCGCTAATAACTTTTCATTGATAGTCTGAATATACTGACCATACAGTTTGGCATCATCGTCAATTTGGGCTAACGTTTGATAAACGGTAAGCCCAAGTGCTAGCGCCCCTCCACCCATCAAGATCCAAGGGGCGGCAGGGGAAAAAATCGTTAAGTAAAAGGCAAAATCTGGCGCAAACATCATCATCATTGCAGGAATAAACATCAAACTCACCGCCACATTTCGCTTTAGCTGATGCTGTTTAATCTGCCACTCATGGGAATTTAGGCATAATTGTTGTTGCTGAATATAAAGCTCGACTACGGCTAATTCTATTTTTTCTTTATATTTAACAGACAAAAGAGGTAACGTGTTTTGATTATCTTGTTCATGACTTTCTAATTTTTGTTTTAAATCACTAAAAGCGCTCTCAAGCAACTGAAGTTTTGTTTCTATCGCCTGCTTTTGCTTTTCATAATCGGCTTTCGCTTCATTAAGCTCATAAATCGCACTGCCCACATCAAACACCATCAAAAATACGTTTAATAGCGCACCACCTAACGCATGGAAGGGCGAAACACGTCCGTTTAGCCAGAAGTAAGACAAGAAGTTAACTAAACCCCACACGATATCATTAAGTATTTGAAATTTTCGGTTTTTCCACTCAGTTAAAATTTTAGCATGGGTGTCAAGCGAATTGTCATCATCAACCACAACACTTGAGTCCATAAAGTGTCTTAGCAACATAAAGAGGTTGAGTGACAGCCTAAAGCCGTATAAAGAAAAACTCACCACGCTTAAGAAATTTGAAGGGATATTGAGTCGTTGATTAAACCGCTCAAAATCAATGTCTGGGAAGCAATCACTGATATTTGGTAGGTGATAAATACTATCAAGCAGGCCGCCATTGCCACCCACCCAAAGCCAATAAAGACGCCAGTAGTTTGCGTCTGTCGCCTTATCAATCACCTCATCGATAAGCAAGTAGGTGTAAGCATTAAAGTCAGAAGCAGCTGCATCAACCTTACCAAGCGACGGGGTATTATCTACGATGCTCATTTCAGTTGATTCTGTTTGACTGGCCATAATTACCTACCTCATTTCATATTACTACCTGCCTCCCTACTTAATTTCCATTGGCAGCTTTAAAAAAAGCCTTCCTCACTCGTTTATACCACATTCTAACACAGGCTAAGATTATAATAGACAGTTTGTTGGTGCTTTTTTGCTAACAGGCATGCTTTCCACCAAAATTTATAGGTAACCAACCAATCTATCATTCCATTTAGACTTTTCGAATAATCACGAGTAGATAAATCGACTTAATTTAAACAAATTTTCCACCATCCAATTTGAGTTCCTTGGCCGTGAAGGATGTCGAATGGTTAATAATTGTTTACCAATATTTTTGCCTTCAAACAATCGTTGTAAGGTTTGAGGGATATTATCAAAGCCTTCTTGCATATCAATAAGTTGTTTGATTTTTCCACTATTTTGCCAGTGGTAGAGTGTCATTAATGCCTTAGGTAAATCTCGCATATAATCTAATATGACAAAGCCGTGCATGCTGGCACTTTGCGCAATTAAATTGAAGATATTTTTCGTTCCTGGGGCTTCTGCTTTAGCAATGCTCTCTTCCGTCAATAGATTATATTGGGAGATGGCGCCACATAATATAACGCGGGCAAATTTGTTCAGGTGAGTTAAGGCTATCTCCAGCGTTTCACCGCCAACATTATCAAAATAAATATCGATACCATCGCCAACAGCGTCTTTAATTTGTTTGACCAAATCCCCTGATTGATAATCAATGGCTCTATCAACGCCAAGATCATCCAAGAGAAATTGGCATTTTTTCTTACCTCCAGCAATGCCAATGACGGTGGCCCCTTTGAGTTTAGCAATTTGACAAGCCATTGAACCAACAGCACCAGCGGCTCCGCTAACAAGCACCGTGTCTTTTGCATTAACTTTAGCAATTTTATGCATTCCTAACCATGCTGTCACACCGGTGATACTGAGTGCTGCGACCATAACAGGATCCAAAAAACCGGGAATAATTTGCGGCTTTGCGAAATCTTTTTCTTGCGGGTCATACAGTTTATAGTCCTGCCAACCTAAATTACCATAAACAAAATCGCCAACCTTAAATTTGGAATTTTTTGATTCGACAACTTGGCCAATCCCAAATGCTCGCATCACCGAATTTAAGGGAATTTTAGGGACATAACTATCAATGATTGCCCAGATTCGTTGCGTCGGATCAAACGACAAATAATTAGTCTCAACCAACACCTGCCCGTCGTTCAATGTATCTATTTGCTCAGTGACTTGCGAGAAATTGTCTTGTGAAAACATCCCTGTTGGCCTTGAAACAAGCTGCCATTGTCGATTGGTATATATTGATGTCATGGTATGTCCTTATCATTGGGTATATTCCCGTGATCATTCAAAAAGCGAGTTTTCTGCATGTTGAATGAACACAGATATAAGTTTCAACTATCACCTTTAGTTTGTTTTTCGAAAGAAACTAATTTTCGAAGATATCGCTCAAGAGCCCAAGGTATTCATGCAATGCAATATCGGTATATACTAAATTATGAGCATTGGGAATATAGCGTTTTTGCCACCGCTCATCCAGCCAGTAATAGGTTAGGTCAGCTGGCGCAGCGATGGGATGGAGACCTTGATCTTGAAATAAAGCCATACTCCTTGGCATATGAGCAGCCGATGTCACTAAATAAAAGCGTTCCTTTCCTAATGTTTGTTTCAATAACCTGGCTTGGTCTGCTGTGTTGAGCGATTGGTTCTCAATTTTAATATTCAGCAAAGGCACACCACATTGTATCGCTAAGTTTTTTAGTAGCTCTGCTTCAGGAATTTGACGCTTATAGCCCCCACCCGAGAGCAAAAGTGTCGATTCAGGAATCGCTTTCCACAGACGAATAGCGGTAAGTAGTCGCTTTATGCTTGCACTGTTAAGCACTATATCCGCTGGTTGGCTTGCTTCATCTGCCTGACCACCACTTAATACCACAATGGTTTTAATCGATTGATCCACATATGCAATTGGCGGATAGATAGATTCCAGTTTTTTCGTTAATAGGGCAGGAAAAAATGCGGTAGAAAATAAAATAAACAGCATGATGCCAAGCAGTAACAATCGTCTTGCCCAAACAATTTGCCAACTGAAATAGAGCGCAATGATAACGCAGAGTAAAGCAAGGAAAAAAGGACTAACCAGCGCTTCTATCGTGTGTCGTATGTCAGTCATTTATGCCACCCTTCGCATTAGCATCAAAGCAATTATCGCAAATATACACGTGGGTGCTATCGCAGCGATGATGGGCGATAATTGGAAAACTTGACTTAATGGCCCAAAAAATTTATTTAATAAATGGAAGCCAAATCCTGCCGTTGCACCAGCTAGAAATTTCGACCCCATCGTTGAGCTCCGAAGCGGCCCAAAAATAAAGGGGATAGCCAAAATAATCATCACAATCGCACTAAAGGGTTGCATGAGCCGCTGCCAAAACGCTAACTTATAAACTAATGTATTTTCGCGGGCGACTTTTTTTACTTGAATAAACCGCCAAAGCGTTTTCAGACTCATCTCATCAGGCTCAGCAGAAGTCACCTTTAAAATCTTAGGTTGAACAGGGATATCCCATGTCATTTGTTTGTGGTGCTGTGTGGCAGTGTGATCGGTGTTAAAAACCGTTTCTTGAACCTGATGAGCAATCCACTGCCCACCCTCAAAAACGATTTCCCCCATATGCCTCGCCATGATTAATTCATTCTGCTCATCAAATCGATATTGAAAAACATTTTTCAAGGTCATGGGTTCAACAACAGAGCCGATGCTAATGTATTCATTCTTATGTCGTATCCATACTCCCTGGGAAGTCCGCAACGTTTGACCACCACTGAGGGCTAACATTTTCACATCATTAGCATAATAGGCCATTTTAGGGACGAGGGTTTCACCTAGGGCGGTCACAATGACAATCAACAATAACGTAAATTGCAAGACAGATTTAGCAATTCTAAGGACAGACATCCCTGCGGCACGCATGACAATTAGCTCTCGATGGCTAGCCATCAAGCCAAGACCTACTAGGCTGCCTAATAGACAGGCAACTGGAAAAAATAAATAGACTTGATAAGGGGCTTGTAGCAAGACAAAATAGGCCGCGCGAGTAAGCGTAAATTCGGCTCGACCAATATCGTCGAGTTGATTAACAAACAAAATAAAAATCTGTAGCCCTGTTAACAACACGACCACTAGCGTGATCGATGCCAGAATAGTTTTACCTATGTAGCGATCAACCAGTTTCATAAACGCTTCACCTTGCTTTGCCAAAGGAGCAAACCTGCTAATATTAAGAACACCACGTGCAGCCAATTCATCCCCACCCAAACAGGGACTTTCCCTGCCTTCAACCAATCCCTAGCAATGAACATGAAGTTTGCATAGACCACATAAATTAGAATCGCAGGCATCAGTCGCGCAAACTTTCCCGAGCGCGGATTGACCTGGCTTAAGGGAATCGCAATAAGCGTCAAAATCAAAACCATCAAGGGAACGGATAACCGCCATTGCAATTCAGCCGCTTTATTCAAATTTGGGTTATTGTAGGGTAATAAGTTCGCGGTTGGTTCGGTTCGGATATCTTGTTGCAAATTCACAGTTGGATGCGGCAACCGGGCACGGTATTGACCAAAATGCACAACTCGATAATCCGCTCGGCCAGGTTTGCCTTCATATTCCTTCCCTTCATTAAGGATAACGTATTCCTCACCATTTTCTACGTCGGTTTGAGCGTGTGCATCCTTAGCCCACATAATATCCCAACTCCCTGGATTACTTTTTGACTGTTTAGCAAGAAAAATATGGTTTGCTTCATCATGATCTCGGCTAATCGATTCAACATAAAACACTTCTTTTCCACCATGAAACGCTTGGAATCGGCCTGGCATAATCGTTTGAATGAGCGTTTGAATGCCGGTTGATTTTAGCAATTTTGTGCGTTCTTGATTGATGTAGGGACTTAAAAAAAGCATGACACTAAGAACGAGCAAGAACACTAAACTTGCCATAGTCATTGTTTGCTTTAGCAAGCGACTTTGGCCATAGCCACAAGCATGTAAGACCGTCATCTCACTTTCTGCATACATACGGCCATAAGCAATCAAAATGGCGACATAAAATCCTAACGGAAGTAATAAACCTAGCAAATTGGGAAGTTCAAGCATCATGAGCTTTAAAATCACCATGCCTGGAATTTGACCACTCGCAGCGCGACTGAGATAACGAACAAACTGGTTGCTCATAAAAATAAGCAATAAAATACCCGTTAGAGACACTAACGTGATAAAGATTTCTTTGGCTAAATAGCGAAAAATGAGCACAGTTGCGATTCTTCTTGCAGTGGAATATTTTGTTTACACTGTGTAAACTACCAGTTTTTGGCAAAAATAGGAAGTATTATGCACTATGGTATCAGCAAAAGCCCCGAAAATTTTCAACAAGCAGAGGTACTCGTTGTTGGTATTTTTGATGATTTTGAAAGCAAAGACCTTCCCCTGACCAATAATCAACTGACTCAAATCAACCTGCTCGCTAAGCATCTCTCGAAGGCCAAACAGCATCGCTCATTTTATACGGAAGAAGGACAATGCGTCATTGTGATTCACTGTGGGGATCGTTCCAGCTATGATATTTTATCCTTGAAAAACCTATTAAAAACCATTTTTGAGCGCCAAGAAATTGAGCAAGCACTGAGCATTCACCTTCTGATGCCAACCATTGAAGGGCTATCCAATTCTGAAATGTTGCATCAGTTGGTTGTGCATACTGATTTTAATCTATATCAATTTAATCACTTTAAAACCAACGCCAAAGAACAACCTACCCATCATGACAAAACCATCCGCTTTTATATGCCTGATTGTGAAGACAGCATCATCGCAAAAGCGAGCGCCTTGTGTCATGGCATCCGCTTAACGCGTGATTTAGCCAACCACCCTTCTAATGTTTGCACGCCAAGTTTTCTTGCTGAAACAGCCAAACAGCTGGAAAAGCAATTTGCCAACGTCGCTTGCAAAGTGATGGGCAAAAAGGAAATGAAAGAGATGGGTATGAATTTGCTATTATCCGTCTCCCAAGGCAGCTCAAAAGAACCTCAATTGATTGAGTTAACGTATGAAAACGGTGGTGCAGAAGCGCCTATCGTGCTGGTCGGAAAAGGAATAACCTTTGACACGGGCGGCTATTCCATTAAACCTCGTGAAGCCTTAGAGGAAATGAAATTCGACATGTGTGGCGCTGCGACTGTCATTGGAGTGATAAAGGCCATCGCTGAAGCGAAGCTACCTGTTAATGTGGTGGGTATCATTGCCGCAACTGAAAATCTAGTTAATAGCGAAGCAACAAAACCTGGGGATGTTTTTACATCCATGTCTGGCAAAACAGTTGAAATTGTCAACACAGACGCCGAGGGAAGACTAATTTTAGCAGACGCACTCACCTATGCGGAACGTTTTAAACCCGCTTTTGTGATTGATATCGCTACGTTAACTGGGGCGATTGTTATATCCTTGGGCTCGGTTTATTCAGGTATTTTTAGTCAAGATGAGCAACTCGCTAATGATATCATGACCGCCTCGAAGCAAACCCAAGATCTTTTTTGGAGAATGCCCATTCACCAAGAATACGCTGATATGTTAAGCAGCCCTGTGGCAGATATGGCTAATGCAACCTGGGATCGAAGTGCGGGTGCTATTACAGCTGCTTGGTTTCTGAGTAATTTCACTAAAAAATACCGTTGGGCTCATTGCGATATTGCAGGCACTGCTTATCAATCAGGCAAAAAACGCAATGCAACGGGGCGCCCTGTTTCCATGCTATTCCAACTGATTGAAAATCAGGTCAAACAATGAAACAAGCTGATTTCTATTTATTAAGCGTTGACAAGCCAGCCGCCCGCTGGAAGCTTGCTTGTCAACTCACGGAAAAAGCCTATTTGGAAGGTCGTCGCGTTTTTATTTATTGCCATAATCAAGATGACGCTTACCATATCGATGAATACTTATGGTCCTTTCGCCCGCAAAGTTTCATTCCCCATAATTTACAAGGTGAAGGCCCCCTACCGCCGCCCGCGGTACAAATTGGATTTGGGCCTGAACCGCGAGGATTCAATGATATATTGCTTAACTTATCTCCCACGATTCCTGATTTCTTTCAACGTTTTGAAAAAATTATCACGGTAGTTAATGGCAATGAACAGGATAAGCAATATGCTCGGGATCATTATCGTTTTTATAAAAAACAGGGTTTTCACCCAATTGCTCACCCTTTCGAGGAAGAACACCACGAAAGCTAGGTTCACACAGCCTAGAGGTAAGCGATTTGATTTTTTCCTTTCTTTTTACCAATGACGAGCGCAGCATTGGCTGCGTTGATTAATCGCTGTGTATTATCTTCTTCTGGATTAAATATACTCGCACCAATGGTAACATGAACCACGATAGGATTACCCTCATCGTCAAGAAATTTCATGGTCGTCAGTCGATCAAAGATTCGTTTTAAAACTGAACGAATGTTTTCTTCGACACTGATATCAATTAGGCATATAAAATCATGCAAATCACTTTTTGCAATCGTATCATTATCTCGACTAGATTGTCTCAGCGCTTTGGCAGCAGTACGCATAATCTGGTCGCCAAAGGCTTCACCATATTTTTCATTGAGAACAGATAAATTATCGATATCAACAACGGCACAACAAAAGATTTTGTTACTTCGTTTGCTTTCATCGACTTGAAAGTGAAGTATTTTTTTAAACGCATGATAATTCCAAAGCTCCGTTGCCTGGTCGATGTATTGCGATTTATCTTCTTTTTCAATCGATTCGAGCATCAGACGTTGAGCAACAGAGAGTTGATAGCTATTAATTTCCGATTCGATAATCCGAATAATATCATCCAAATTCGACTGATCTAAGTTATCAAATCCTCTACGAGAAAAGCTAGCTAACGCTAATTGCCCCACTTTTCTACCTGTTTTTTCAACAATCGGTGCATTCAAGTAAAATCGAATTTTGGGATCAAGGTTAGTAATGATATCAGAATACTGATCAGCTTGTTTAACCGTATCATTAATCACTATCATTTTGGGGACACCCTTCATATCATGCAGTGACAAGCCTGTCGTTTGCTCTAATTCCGCCAAACCCATATTCGCTTCGATATGAAAACGCCGATCATCGACTAAGTGAATTGCCACAACTGGCACTTGAAATACATTATGGGCAACTTTTACTAGCCGCTCAATATGATCTTGAAGCGGGGTTCTTACCCAATTCGTCAGCTGATTAAAAAGCCCCTGGTAAGTCCTTTCAGCGTTATGCAGCATGTTAATTCCTATAATTCGATAATTATTATTAAAGATAGATTATTATATTTATAGCACATTTATAAATCATTCTTGTTGTTTTTAACGCTTATTTAACACGCGATGATGGAATTATTTGCGCTACCATAGCATTGAAGTATCTTGGGTATATGAGGACACGCCCTAGACAATCGCGAGCGGTAACATCACTGACTGCCATTGATCACAAACAGCCCGGTCAGCAACAGCAACTAACTCGCCATCAATGAATAAGAGTGGCAAGCTATCGCGCTGCCAGGGTGGAATACTCCAGTCTTGAAGTAATTTTTTTAACACCCGGGTCTTCCCTCGCCAGTATAGGCGTTCCCCTCCTTGGCGGAATCGAATTTCTGCTTGGCGAAAGCTGGGTAATTCACTTAACAGTGTTGCATGGAGCTGTTGACATCGCTCAGGCAACACCAAGGGTTCTGGAAAACGTTGCCAAGGCACAGTTTTGGTAGGAAATTGCAGCTGGGATTGATGGAGCAAATACAGGGCGCCATCATAACGACGTGCAACGAAATCGCCGAAATGCCAAGATGGATTTGCATCCTTTTTCGCATGAATCATGGACTGAAAAAATTGCTCGAGTTGTAATAGTGTCGGCATCTTAATATGGTGTTGCTTCAACCAAAGACGAAGCACATTTTTTTGTTCAGTCTCTGATAATTGCAACAACGGTTTAATTGCCAGCCGGTTGGCTGCCTCAAGGCACTTCTCTAACAAGTTTAATGCATTGGACTGCTCGGATTGATAGCTCTTCTGTAATAGGCCGATGCTTCTTAAAATATTCGTGGGTGCCTGCGGCCAATGAGGCTCAAGCTGTGGCAACCATTCCTGGCGAAGCCAATTTCTACGATACCGGCTATCGTCATTACTTGGGTCTTCAATCCACTGCAATTGATGGTGCCTTGCATAAGCTTCCAGGGTCTTTTTTGGGTGGTTTAATAAAGGTCTTAACATCATCCCTTTGGCGAATCGCTGCCGTTCTGGCATACAAGCCATACCGGCTATCCCTGCCCCTCGAAATAAATTAAGAAAGAATGTTTCCACTTGGTCATCGGCATGATGCGCCGTCAATAATGCATCCTCCGAGCCAATTAGGCGTTCAAATACGCCATACCTCGCTTCTCGTGCGCAAGCTTCAATATTGCTTTGATGAGGGATCGCTACTTTGTGGGCAATAAAGCGAATATGCCATTGTTGGCAAAGTTGGAAACACTGATGTTGCCAATCATCAGCGAAGGGTTGTAGCTGATGGTTCACATGCACCGCTATTAACTTGCAAGACAGTTCAGGTACTGAATTTAAGGCATGCAATAGGACAGTGGAATCTAACCCGCCGCTAAATCCAACCAAGAGATGTTGATATAACGTTAGCCTTTCAGTCCAGTCATTGGTTAATATTTTAGTCACAGGCACCCATGGCCATTAACTTTTGGTAGCGTCCATCTAACAACTCAGGGATTTTAAGCTGTTTGAGTTCACTTAGATGCTCAACCAGTGCTTTATTCAATCGCGCCACCATTTGACCAAAATGACGATGAGCTCCCCCTAAAGGTTCTTGGATAATGCCATCCACCAGCTTATGGTTAAAAATATTTTGCGCAGTTATGCCCATTGCTTTAGCCGCATCAGGGGCTTTGGCTGGATCTTTCCATAAAATGGAAGCACATCCTTCAGGGGATATCACTGAATAAATGCTGTACTGAAGCATTAATACCCGATCTCCTACCCCAATAGCCAAAGCGCCCCCAGAGCCTGCTTCGCCTGTTACTGTGCAAATAATCGGGGTTTTAAGTTGTGCCATCTCATAAAGATTGCGAGCAATCGCTTCTGATTGATTGCGTTCTTCTGCCCCAATGCCGGGGTAGGCACCAGCTGTATCAATAAATGTAAAGACCGGCATATGGAATTTTTCAGCTAGTTTCATTAGCCTTAGCGCTTTGCGGTACTCCTCAGGCCTTGCCATGCCAAAATTGCGATACACTTTCTCTTTTGTTTTCTTACCCTTTTGGTGACCGAGTACGACGACCGGTTCATCATGGAATCGAGCTACCCCACCGATAATGGCAGGTGCAGCTGAAGCATGTCTATCGCCATGTAATTCTTGGAAATCTGTAAATAGATGTTCGATGTAATCCGTTGTTTGTGGACGCATTGGATGGCGCGCCATCTGAGTAATCTGCCAAGGTTCCAAATTTGAGAAAATATTAGCAGTCAGCTCTTCTGCCTTGGCTTCAAGGCGGTGAATTTCTTCACTCAAGCTTATTTCGCTATCACTGCTAACCATACGCAGTGCTTCGATTTTTTGATTTAATTCTTCAATCGGTTGTTCAAAATCTAGAAATTGTCCAGTCATGGCCTTATTGCTTCAATTACCAATAATCGTTTATGATAACTCCTTAGCTGAATAGATGCTAGTATTAATCGATATGTTCCCCTTTGTTTCTGATAGTCAAGCAGATTGGCAACTTGCTACAGCACAGATCGATATTTGGCGATTTCGTTTATATCAGGATCCCACATCCCTATCAAGCTGCCTTAGCAAGCATGAAATCGAGCGTGCTAAACGATTTCACTTTCCCAAGCATCAACGCCGATTCCAAGTCGCCAGAGCAACTTTGCGTCACATTTTGAGCCATTATCTTACGATTAAGCCCGAAGCTATCACATTCCAATATGAGCCTAATGGTAAACCAACGGTGGTATCGCCCCTGCCATTAACGTTCAATCTGAGCCACACGGGTGATTATGCCTGTCTTGGTATTGGGTTAAGCATGCCGTTAGGGATTGATGTTGAGCAATTTTCAGCACGTCACTACTTAGGCATTGGCCGCCATGTATTCTCAAAGACCGAACAACAGCAATTACAAAACATCCCTGATTATCTTCTGCCGTTGGCATTTTTTTCCCTTTGGAGCCAAAAAGAAGCGGTCATCAAATGCATTGGTCTTGGCATGAAATACCCCTTAAAAGAACTAACCCTTCCTCTTTTTTCAAGCCCTGGGGAGGTGTTTATCGATGCTGTTGATAACAAACCTCGAAAAATTTACCGCTTCACACCCTTTATCGGCACTGCCGCTGCCATATGTTGCCATCCTCATGTCACCACGTTGCGGTTTTTTGACTGGGGTAGTTGAATGATCACGGGTATAATTTACAAAAGCCCCTAATTTTGTTATTTTATCTAGTATGAAAAAACTCGTCCCGTTCATATTAGCCTGCCTTTTAACCAGCTTTTTTATCTCAAGCTGGCAATTTAGCATGAGCGCCTCTAACACAAATGTGGGCCATGTTTATTCAATTTCCGAAGCTCAGCAAAGCAGCAACCAAACCTCAACTTTATCAGCGCGATGCATGACATACATGGCTAGCATGCTTCAAGGAAACTCATTTATTTTGCTTGGCGGTATCTGTTTATTCGTGATCGGTATTTTGCGCCTTTCAAATTGGATTAAACCTTATCAAATTCATCCCTCCGCTTTATTTCGTCCCCCCATCGTTTAGCCTTTCAGGGGGTCCCCTGAGCAACCTATGTTATTTCGATATATTTAAATTGGATGTTAGATTCATTTCACTTTTATAATAAGGAAAAACGATGAAACGATTATTATTTTTGATGGCGATGATGTCTCCGATGTCATTATGGGCGGCAGAAATCGGTTGGAGCAATCCAGCAGCGCTAGCCACCTATATTAGCCAACAAAATCATTGGCTATTATTTCTTGCCTTTTACGGCTTAGGTATTTTATTAGCCTTCACCCCTTGTGTTTTACCCATGGTACCCATTTTATCCGGCATTATCGTGGGCCAAAATGCGAAGAGTGCAAAACAGGGCTTCCAGTTATCATTAGCCTATGTCGCTGGGATGGCTATCACCTATGCTATCGCAGGCATGTTGGCAGGCTGGATGGGATCAACGGTTCAGACCTTAATGCAAACGCCTTGGGTAATCATCACGTTTAGCTTGATGTTCCTATTTTTAGGCTTCAACTTACTCGATTGGGTTAGCTTGCCGATTCCAGGGTTTAGCGGAGCAAATCGCCGTAAAACTCAAAATCAGAAACCGAAGAGCCTCTTTTCCGTTGCCATGATGGGGGTCATTTCAACCTTAGTTGTTTCGCCTTGCGTCACCGGCCCGCTGATTGGCATTTTGACTTACATTGGTCAAAGTGGCCAAGTGGCTCAAGGTGGCTTGTTTTTGTTTATACTAGCGTTAGGAATGGGTACACCCCTGCTATTAGTAGGGTGTGGTTATGGAAAATTCCTCCCCAAAGCAGGTGGTTGGATGCTGATGATTAAAAAGCTATTTGCCTATATGATGTTTGCATTGGCTATTTGGTTAAGCTCACGCATTTTACCCGCCACCCTGACCTATATGCTGTATGCCTCATTAGCCCTGATTGCTGGATTAACGTTAGGTATCTTCCGTCAGGCAACCCATGCGGTTGAGCGTGCCGGGCAGGTTGTTAGCGTGTTCTTATTGATGTTGTCAGGCATTCTTGCCTTCCAACTAATACAACCGATAAGCCTACAACAAACCAGCCAAGCAGCAGCACCCTTCATTCCTGTCAAAAAAGAACAAGATCTGGATCGCTATTTACAGACAGCAAAACTGGCTGGTCAGCCGGTATTTATCGAGTTTTTTGCGGGTTGGTGCAGTGATTGCCAAGCGATGGACAAAAACGTGTTTAGTCTAAACCGGGTTCAGAAAGCCATGGCAAACAGCTTGAACTTACGTGTTGATATCAGTAACAACACACCTGAGGTCAAAGAACTGAGAAAGCGTTTTGGCATTCTAGGAATCCCAACGATGCTGTTTGTGAATAGCTCAGGGGACCTTCAACAATCGCTAACAGCCGTTGGACAGGTCTCATCTGATATCGTTGTTTCTAATTTAGACATTATCAACAAGCGCTAATCTTTAGCCATTGACAGATATATTCTCAATAGTATCTGCAATGGCTATTTATATATATATACCCGTGATCATTCAAAATGCGAGGATTTATAAGCCTGTATTTTTTGATCCTACAAAACGTTAAAAATCCCACAATCGCTCATTCCCTTGTGTGTTTTTAAACGTTTAGCAGGGCGAAAAAGAAAAAGCAGAAAACTCGCTTTTTGAATGATCACGGGTATATAATCAAACAAGAGTTATAAAAGAGGATATCATTATGTTTAAACAGGCATTAATTGGAATTATGCTCGCTGGCTTATGTATGCAACCACTTTTTGCATCCACAAAAACCATTACCATTTATTCTGCAACAGATGCCCAACAATCCCTTGGGACGGTGACTTTTAAAAATAGTCCTTTTGGCGTTTTGATTTATCCCAATTTAAAAGGGTTACCCCCAGGACTTCATGGGTTTCATCTTCATGAAAAGCCCAACTGTGGTAAGGACGGGATGGATGCAGGGTCACATTATGATCCGAATCAAACCAATACGCACCTTGGTCCCTACGATAAGGGCCATTTAGGGGATTTACCGGTGTTATATGTCAATGAAAATGGGGAAGCAAACATACCAACGTTAGCTCCGCGTTTAAGCATGGATGACCTGCATGACATTTCACTCATGATTCATCAAGGCGGCGATAATTACTCGGACGAACCACCTTTAGGTGGTGGCGGGAAACGAATTGGGTGTGGTGTGTTTAATGGTAAAGATTCATGATTAGGGAGCAACATTGGAAGCTCGAAAGCTCCCATTACGATTAATAAACACCTTCTTTATGGTCGTGGCAGTCAAAAAATAACTCTTGATCTTTGACTTTCAAGGAAACATATCCACCATTGACTAACCGGCCAAACAACAACTCATCAGCCAACGGTTTTTTCACTTGCTCTTGAATTAAGCGAGCCATTGGGCGAGCACCCATGGTTTTATCATAACCATGATTTGCCAACCATTCTCGTGCTTCATCATCGACAGATAAACTAACACGTTTGGCATTTAATTGTTCTTCTAATTCAACTAGGAATTTATCCACCACTAAGCCAATCGTTTGTTTATCCAGCTGTTCAAAATTAATAATGGCATCTAAACGATTTCGAAATTCAGGCGTGAATGAGCGTTTAATCACTTCCATGCCATCGCCTTTCGTATCCTGATCAGAAAAACCAATCACATTGCGTCCAATCTCAAACGCACCTGCATTACTAGTCATCACTAAAACAATATGGCGGAAGTCAGCATGGCGGCCATTGGTATCAGTCAATGTTCCGTGATCCATAATCTGCAAGAGTAAATTAAAGACATCCGGGTGAGCTTTTTCGATTTCATCAAGCAGCAATACCGCATGGGGATGTTTGGTCACTGCTTCAGTCAATAAACCACCTTGATCAAAGCCAACATACCCGGGAGGTGCACCAATTAAACGGGATACGGTATGCTTTTCCATGTACTCCGACATATCAAAGCGAATCAACTCGATACCAAGCAAATTAGCCAGCTGTTTTGTAACTTCCGTTTTACCAACCCCCGTAGGACCCGCAAATAAGAAACAGCCAACGGGTTTTTGCGGCTCTCTTAAACCCGAACGTGCTAGTTTAATAGCTGATGATAACGCAGCAATGGCATTGTCTTGTCCATACACAAGTAACTTGAGGTCTCTCTCAAGATTCTTAAGAACATCTTTGTCGGTCGCTGTGACTTTTTTGACGGGGATACGGGCAATTTTAGCCACGACGCTTTCTATCTCATTCACGGAAATGATTTTCTTTCGTTTACTTGCAGTCAATAGATTTTGATAAGCCCCCGCTTCATCGACAACGTCTATCGCTTTATCCGGCAAAAATCGATCATTGATATATTTTGCGGATAGTTCGGCGGCTGAGCGAAGAGCAGGAATGGAAAATTTCACATTATGATGTTCTTCTAGACGGCTTTTCAAACCCTTCAAAATCTCAAATGTTTCATCAATGGAGGGTTCCTCAATATCTATTTTTTGGAATCGTCGAGCCAAGGCACGGTCTTTTTCAAAGATGCCTCGGTATTCCTGATAGGTGGTCGAGCCAATGCATTTTAAATCGCCATTGGCAAGCAATGGTTTAATTAAGTTTGACGCATCCATTACCCCGCCGGAAGCAGCACCCGCTCCGATAATCGTATGAATTTCATCAATGAATAAGACTGCGCCTTTTTGTTGGCTTAGTTGCTTCAGCACTGCTTTCAATCGTTTTTCAAAATCACCACGATATTTGGTTCCGGCAAGCAACGCGCCCAAGTCTAGCGCGTAGACAACACAGTTAGCAATTGCCTCCGGAACTTCATCGGTGACAATTTTTCTAGCCAAACCCTCTGCGATAGCTGTTTTACCAACACCCGCTTCACCCACTAATAAAGGGTTATTTTTTCGTCGTCGACAGAGCACTTGAACGGTTCGTTGGATTTCTTCATCTCGACCAATAAGCGGATCAATGCGACCTTGTTTTGCACGTCGATTCAGATTAGTGCAATAACTTTCTAAGGGGGACTCGCCTCCTTCGGGTTCCATCATCTCATCATCCATGGATGAATGATTATCATGTAGGTTATCTTTTTGATATTTTGAAATGCCGTGCGATATATAATTGATGACATCTAAGCGTGTGATGTTTTCACGACGTAGAAAATATACGGCCTGACTTTCTTGTTCACTAAAGATAGCCGCTAAGACATTCGCACCCGTTACTTCCGTTTTACCTGCTGATTGCACATGAAAGACTGCTCGTTGCAGTACCCGCTGAAAACCAAGCGTCGGCTGTGTTTCGCGTTCACGCTCATCTGCTGGGATTTTGGGGGTTGTTTCGTCGATAAACTCAGTCAAATCACGACGTAATTTATCGATATCCGCATCACACGCTTGTAAGACATTACCAGCAGCTGGATTATCAAGCAATGATAACAATAAGTGTTCTACCGTCATAAATTCATGACGTTTCTCTTTGGCATCCTTAAAGGCTAGATTAAGGGTAAATTCTAGTTCTTTATTTAACATGATATTTGCTCCTTTCCAGCCAATTAACTATTCAGGTTCCATAGTGCATAAAAGCGGATGGTCGTTTTGTCTGGCAAAATCTGTTACCTGAGCAACCTTTGTTTCAGCTATATCCCTTGTATACACACCGCAAATCGATCGTCCAACGAGATGAATTTGCAGCATTATTTGCGTTGCCTTTTCTTCCGTGTGCAGGAAAAAATGTTGCAACACCCTCACAACAAAATCCATCGGTGTGTAGTCATCATTTAACAGAATGACCTTATATTTTCTGGGCTGTTTGACTTCAGTTTCGGTCTGTTTTTCTGTTTCAACGTGCCCAACAATTTCTGCTAAAAATTGACCACTCATTTTTGACACCTCTTATATAATTTTATAGACGTATCGGAGCAATTTAGCCAGTAAAATCTATGTAAAAATTTCATTAATTCAATGTGTGTTAAGCATGATATCATGCTGGTTAACACTCAACCACAAAGCTGCCTTCTTCTTATTTAGTAAGAGCAGATTTCATTCACCACGACAATTTCTATCCTAACTTAGTTTTTAACCACTTAATCCATCCAGGGCTATACGTGAATCAAGTTGTCCATTATCTGCGCTCTGGAACGATTGGCTGCTTATAAAAGCAGCCAATAGAGTCGATATCGGCCAACTACTTCATGTTTTCAATGAGGACATCACCAAACTCAGAAGCACTGACACAGGTTGCATTATCCATCAATCGCTCAAAATCATAGGTCACTTTACGGCTAGCAATTGCTCCATCCATGCCATGGATGATGAGATCAGCAGCTTCTAACCACCCTAAATGGCGCAACATCATTTCAGCAGAAAGAATTAATGAGCCAGGGTTCACCTTGTTTTGGCCAGCATACTTAGGCGCTGTCCCGTGAGTTGCTTCAAAGACAGCCTCATTATCGCCGATGTTAGCGCCGGGGGCTATACCAATGCCACCGACCTGAGCAGCCAATGCGTCTGAAATATAATCCCCATTTAGATTGAGCGTTGCAATGACAGAATAATCTTCCGGACGCAACAAGATTTGTTGTAAAAATGCATCGGCGATGACATCTTTAATGATAATCTGCTTACCTGTTTTTGGATTATCAAAAGCCATCCACGGACCGCCTTCAAATAACGTCGCCCCAAACTCTTCAGCGGCAAGCTGATAACCCCAGTCTTTAAAGGCACCTTCGGTATATTTCATAATATTACCTTTATGAACTAAGGTGACTGAGTCCCGATCATTATCGATAGCATATTGAATAGCAGCTCTCACTAAGCGAGTGGTTCCTTGTTTCGAAACTGGCTTAATGCCGATACCACAGTTTTGTGGGAATCGGATATTGGTGACGCCCATCTCACCCGTTAGATAGCGAATTAATTTATCAGCTTCCGGCGTGCCGGCTTTCCATTCAATACCAGCGTATATATCTTCTGAATTTTCACGGAAGATAACCATGTCTGTTTTTTCGGGCGCCTTCACAGGGCTAGGAACCCCTTGAAAATAACGCACCGGGCGCAAGCAGGTATATAAATCCAATTTTTGTCGAATGGCCACATTCAACGAACGAATACCGCCACCAACTGGCGTAGTTAAGGGCCCTTTAATGGCAACAGCGTATTCCCGAATAGCATCGAGTGTTTCATCCGGTAACCATTGATCGTCGCCATAAACAGTCGTTGCTTTTTCGCCGGCATAAATTTCCATCCAAGCGATCTTCCGCTTTCCGCCATATGCTTTTGCAACAGCGGCGTCGACTACTTTTTTCATAACCGGGGTCACATCAACACCGATACCATCCCCTTCGATATAAGGTATGATTGGCTGGTCAGGAACAGACAAAGATAAGTCTGCATTCACTTTGATAGCTTGCCCTGTCGCCGGGATGGTGATTTTATCGTAAGACATAGAACTCTCCGCACTAAAAAATTTGATCGGGTCAATATACCATGAGCTAGCCTATATTGCATCAATCAATGTGTATACCCGATTTATTTGACGTGAACGTTTGCGTTTTTCGTCTGCGTTACCGAAAAACCTTAGCTCCAGCAATAAATTTTGATTAATATAGTAATAATTGAATGTATTCTGAATTGTTATTTTAAGATTGGAGCAATAAATATTTTTTTATCTATTTTTTAACCATTAATCTTTTCGTAGGCAATTGCTTCGGTAACGCAGACGAAAAACGCAAACGTTCACGAATAAGTCTATATATTTCTTGCATTGGTCGTAGAACGGGGCTTTCTCTCCTTTTTTGTCGTATAATACTATCACTGTTATTCATACATTAGCATCCTCCATGGCGGATATTATTTTACTTAACAAGCCCTTTGGCTTTCTTAGCCAATTTAGTGGTGAACCATCTGATAAGACGTTAGCGCAGCTTATTCAAAATCAACCCGGGTTTTATCCAGCGGGTCGCCTCGATAAAAAGAGTGAAGGATTATTGTTACTCACTAATGATGGACGACTTCAGAATCAACTTTCACACCCAAAATTTGGCAAATTCAAACGCTATTGGGTGCAGGTTGAGGGAGAAATTAGCAGCGAACAATTAGACCCTTTAATCCACGGCTTAGCCCCCTTTTTACCCGCGCAGTGTCAGCCCATTTCACCGCCACCACTTTGGCCAAGAAACCCACCCATTCGCGAGAGAAAAACCATTCCAACAAGCTGGATTGATATCCGCATACAAGAAGGAAAAAACCACCAAATTCGACATATGACAGCAGCCATTGGTTTTCCGACCCTACGGTTAGTAAGATATCAAATAGGCGATTATAAACTAGGAACGCTTCAACCTGGGGAATGGCGAAAAATAAGTGATTGATTTTAAGCCATTATTCTTTTCGGACCAAAATACAAATGCACTAAAGGCCAGCAAGCAGCGGAACTTAACGCCCCTAAGAACAGGGGTGTCCAAGCAATGGTATTACTAAACAACCAACCGATTAGAGCGAATAGCGAGTTATTCAGTAACACTAAGAAAAAGATGATCAAAAACTGTTGGGGCTCGGGAAAAAATTGAAATCGCATTGAACGCTTAAACATCACCAGACAAGTGAGTAACACGGGTAATGCATTTTGGCCAAGCACATTGGCGTGCATCACATCCAGTAATAAACAAACAAACAATAGCAGGGACACATAGAAATAAGCATTTGCAAACAGCTGCAGGTATAGAAAGATTAGCAAAACAAATTGTGGTCGAAGCGGTGCAATAATTTCAGGTACCGGAAAAATAGAGATTGTCACGGCAAATAGCAACGCTAGGGCAATACGCTGAACAAAACTCATTGATCCTCCTGTCTTTTTGATCGGTCAAGACGATTCTTAATTTGTTCATTTATCAATTCTTGCTCTTCACTGGGAGAGATAATTAAAACTAAACGATCACGGTTTAGATTCGCCATCGGTTTCACACTCACTTGATAAAACCCTTCACCCGGCATCTCGACAACTTGCTCGACCTTCCCAACTGGCAATCCCGAAGGATACCGCCCTCCTAATCCGGACGTAACAAGAAGATCCCCTGGCGAAATCGCAGCTGTTTGTGGAAGGTTTAATAATAACAGCTGGCTGATATCATTTTTTCCCACCAATATCGCCCGTTGGCCTGTTTTATTATTAACGACAGAAATAGCAGATTTAGCATCCGAAATCATTAAAACGGTACTGGTTGCATAGCCCACATCAATAACCTGCCCAACCACGCCCTTGGCATCAATCACAGGCCAGCCAACGGCAATACCATCTCGTTTGCCCTTATTGGTGATAAATATTTGACGCGTGGTATTGGTATACACGGCCATGATGCTGGCAGCGACTGCCAATCCTTCATTTTGGTGAGCACTCGCTAGCAAGGCTTTTAACTGTTGATTTTCTTCTTGAAGGGCCATCATTTTTTGAAGCTTTGCATCGAGTAAGGTCTGCTGATAGCGCAAGCGCATATTTTCTTGGATTAAATCGGTTTTTGCTGTCACTAATGCTTGCACCCATTCAGCAACGCTAAAAGGGTAATCAACCAATTTTTGCAAAGGATACACAAGGTAGGACGCATAATAGCGAATGCTATCGAGATAATGGTATCGATAATCCATCACCATGGTAGAAATCGCCAGCATAATCGAAAAAATTAATGCTGGCAAAGTTTGCTTATCAGCAACAAAAAGTCGCCGTTGATGTTTATTCAGTTGAGAGGAAATCACCGCCACGCAAGTCCATGGTTTCTAATGCTTTACCACCACCACGTGCAACACAAGTCAGTGGATCTTCAGCAATCAGTACTGGCAGGCCAGTCTCTTCCATTAGCAAGGTGTCCATATTTTTTAATAAGGCTCCACCACCGGTTAAAACCATCCCCCGCTCCGCTATATCAGCGGCTAATTCAGGAGGGGCTAATTCTAATGCGGCACGTACCGCTGCAACAATGCCAGACAAAGGCTCCTGTAATGCTTCAAGAATCTCTGCACTGGTTAGGTTAAATGAGCGAGGAACGCCTTCTGCCAAATTGCGACCACGCACTTCAATTTCATACAAATCTCTCGTTGGGAAGGCCGATCCAACTTCATGTTTGATTCGCTCTGCAGTTGTTTCACCGATTAAGGTTCCATAATTTCGACGAACATACGCTGCAATTGCATCATCGAATTTGTCACCACCAATACGAACGGATTGATGATAAACAATACCACTTAAGGAGATAATAGCGACTTCCGTGGTTCCACCACCAATATCAACCACCATTGAACCGCTTGCCTCTTCGACTGGCATGCCAGAACCTAAAGCGGCTGCCATGGGCTCCTCAATCAAAAAGACTTCGCGTGCGCCTGCACCCATCGCAGATTCTCTAATCGCCCGCCGCTCCACTTGCGTTGACCCGCAAGGGACGCATACTAATACTCTTGGTGACGGTCGTAAGAATCGATTCTCATGCACTTTGTGGATGAAATGTTGCAACATTTTTTCAGTGACATGAAAATCGGCAATCACGCCATCTTTCATGGGGCGAATTGCATTGATATTTCCAGGGGTCCGGCCTAACATTCGCTTTGCTTCCAACCCAACAGCCGCCACCCTCTTTTGGCCTGACTCATTGCGAAGAGCCACGACAGAGGGTTCATTCAAGACTATGCCCTTATCCCGAACATAAATCAACGTATTCGCTGTTCCTAAATCAATCGAAAGGTCGTTGGAGAAAGCACCCCTTAGTTTTCTAAGCATGGTAAATCGTCCTAAGAATAAATATATGCAATACTCTAACTCATCTACATGGAAAAATCGATAGTTTTTTATCCTTAAAGCGTGACTGCAAGTGATTGAAAATTTTAATTTGCTTTTCTATACATTCTTGCCAATAATTAATAGTGAAGCTCGCTAAAAATGAAATAACCATGGATGAAAACTACAAGCATCAATCAAATCTTATTCGGTACCAACTGTTACGCGCCCGGGTCAATAAATACACCCTACTTGGATTGATCTTATCATTGATTTCTATATTAATCGCATCCCTGATTGTGTCTTGGCAACTCACAGGACATATCACGTTAGAGGGGATCATCCTTGCACATAAAACAAATCCAGCCTTATGGTTTCTCGACATCACCCCTTTTATGTTCACATACTGGGGTCAACGTTTCTTTTATAGCTTGGTGTGGGAAGCTGATTCGATTATCGAAACCAGTACGAACAAGTTCGAACAATTCACCAAAGAGCTAGAAAATAAACTTAAAATGTCGTCCATGTTTGACAAAATAACAGGCCTACCGAACCAGGACTATCTCCTCCAGTATTGTGAAAAAGCCGCCGCCGCTTGTGATGAAGACGATTCAATTTTATTTTTAGTGGTAGCCGTTAGTAATTTACAATTTATCCAATTTCATAAATCCGGTTCGGATGTGGCTAATAGTTTAAGGATATTTTCCGATCACCTAACCAAAGCTGTCCAACAACCAACCGTGGCCGCGCTATCTTCCGAGCTCCCCTTCATTGCAAGGCTTTACAGCAATGATTTTGCGATAGTTATTCCTCGATATAATAATTTCGCCCCCCATGAAGAGGTTTTGAAGAAGCTGAGCACTTTGTTTTCTTTGAATGAAAAAGACGATGAACAAATCATTAAATATAACCCAATTATCGGGGCAACGATTTATCCCAATATTAGTAAAGAGCCAACCTCTCTCATCAGCCATGGCTTAATTGCCATTTCTCAAGCAATTAATCGACATGAGCAGTATGCGCTTTATGATCCACAATCAACAGAAGCATATCAAGCGCAACCGTTAATTTTAAATGAAGTAAAAAATGCCATTGAAAACCGAGATATACAAATCTATTTCCAACCCACCTATGATTTTAATACCTTAGAAATTATAGGTGCTGAAGCATTAGTCCGAATTACCAATACTGAATTTGGCATTTTGGATGCTAGCCAGTTTATTAATATGCTAGAAGGCACATCGCTCATCCAACAATATAGTTATTATGTGTTAGATGTGGCCATCCAACAAATCGCCACATGCCACCAAGCAGGACATCGTATTTTTATTACCGTCAATTTATCGATTGATGATATCCAGGATACCCGTATCGTTAACTATATTGCCACGTTAATCAAGCAATATAATATCGACCCCCACTATCTACATCTTGATTTCAGTGAAAAAGCCATTGTCGCTGATTTCGCAAGAACGCTAAAAACGTTAACGCCTCTTGCCACCATGGGCGTTGGTATTGCTGTCGATGACTTTTGTAGCGGCTACTCATCATTCGTTTACCTAAATAATCTCCCAATTAACGAGCTAAAAATTGATAAATATTTCGTCATGAATATGGAAAGCGATACTGCCAAAATGAGAATGGTCAAAGCCATTGTTGCTCTGGCAGACATTTTTTCAATACGAGTCAGTGCCGAAGGGGTTGAATCAAAGAATATTGTTGAAAAACTGACATCCATGGGGTGCACCCGTGGCAAAGGCTATTTTTTCTCTGAAGCAGTTTCTAAAGAAGATTTTGAACGCATGCTATAGATTTATTGCTCATCCTCTTCTTCAATCTTCAGCTTGCTATCCCCATCCAGGTTTTTGCCTTTTTCGGATAAACGAATTTTTAAGCCGACATTATTTTTCGAATCGGCAAAACGAATCGCATTTTCTTCTGAGATTTCTCCGGCGAAATACAAATCTAGCAATGCTTGGTCAAAAGTTTGCATGCCCAACTCACGACTTCGCTCCATGACCTCTTTGATTTCATCAACTTTTCCCTTTTTTATTAAATCCGCAATATAGGGTGAGTTTAACAAAATTTCGACGGCTGGCACCCGTTGATCTTTAAGGCCAGGTATTAAGCGCAAGGAAATGACTGCTTTTAAGTTGAGGGATAAATCCAGTAATAAATGCTGCTTTGCATCAGAGGGGAAGAAATTAATGACGCGCTCCATGGCTTGGTTTGCATTGTTGGCATGCAATGTCGATAAACATAAATGGCCTGTCTCCGCATAAGCAATAGCATGTTTCATTGTATCTCTATCGCGAATTTCCCCAATTAAAATGACATCAGGGGCCTCGCGCATCGCATTTTTTAGCGCGTTGGCAAAGGAGAGTGTGTCTAATCCTACTTCACGTTGATCCACAATCGATTTTTTATGGTGGTGTAAGTATTCTATGGGATCTTCGATGGTTAAAATATGGCTGCGATGGTTTTCGTTTCGAAAATTGATCATCGAGGCAAGCGTTGTTGATTTACCAGAGCTGGTTGAACCAACTACTAATACCAATCCACGCATTTCCATGATAATTGATTCAAGAATTTTAGGTAATTTCAGCTTTTCTAGTGACAAAATCTCTTCGCGAATGTATCGAATTACAATGGCTTTTTCACCTCGCTGACGAAAAACATTGATACGAAATCGGCCAATATTGGCGAGTGATAGTGCCATATTCAATTCTAAATTTCGTTCAAACTCCACTTTTTGATCATCGGTCAAAAGAGACTCAACCAACTCCGACATTTGTTGTGGTTTCATCGGAGTTTTGCCAACCGGTGCGATTTGTCCCTCAATTTTGATACTAGGCGGCGCACCCACTGAAAAAAATAAATCAGAGGCGTTTTTATCAACCATCAAACGAAAAAAGGGCGTTATATCCATATCGTTTATCCATTTTTATTTTGGCAATGTCCCTATCGTTTCACGAACAGCAAAACATCGACGCTTTTTGGAGCGTTCTCTATAAGTTTAGACATCGTTTTGCTATTGAGCAAATCCAGCTTTTGCAGGACTTCTAAATCACTTGCTTCCTGTTCCCTTCTCCCCAGATATGGGGAGAAGATGTCCAAAGGGCAGATGATGGGTTGCTGAATCGAAGTTATTATTCTGATGTATAGCCGATTCCGTTTGAGATGCTTGTGATGAGCTATACTCAAAGTAGAATCCATCCAACCAAGCAGGTCATATTATGAGTAAGGAAGATTTAGCGATGCAAATTAGCAATGCTCGCCTGATATGTGCCATTTATTTTGGGCTATTAGCCGTTGTTGCTACAATCGTTATCGACACGTCCCTATATCTGCTGGGTGTTGAAGAGATGATCCCGATGTTTTGGGCAGTTATTCTTGCCACCGTTACTGCCGCAAGTTTTGGCGCACTGTTTGGTGAAAAAATCATTCATGTCGAACGTCAACATGCAAGCCGCTCTTTTCAATGGGGTTTTATCATGACCCTCGCCGCTTTACCGGTTTACGATTTAGGATTTTTCATTTTAATGCATATGCACCAACCCGAAACCTTCCGTGGTGAGACAGTCGCAGGAATGTTTGGCCTCTATGGCGTATTGTTGCTTTATAGTTTCGCGCTCGTTGGCTTATGGCTAGCCATTGTCGCGGGTTTTGCTGCAATGTATCTGCGCTCAAAGCTGGTATATGACATACTCGACACCGATGAATATGAAATCAACGCGTCCGTCAAAGGCCATTCTAAAACAGCAGCTAACATGCCAAATGATGAGAAAGGAAGTCACGATTCCACAAAGAATTGCGCTTGAAATTAGTTTACGCCATAATGCTAGGCAGAACTGGAGTTCACACTTCTGAAATACTGCCACAGGCTTTTTATGTCTCCATTATATGACCTGTTATCAACCGACGCGACGATTGTCACACCTAACCAACGACTTGCCCAAATTCTCATTCAACAATGGAGTAACCAGCAACATAATACAGTCACCCAATATCCACACTGCTATGCCTATACTATTTGGCTACGTCATTCATTTAATCAAGTCATTGCAAAGACCCCTGCTTCGTCTCATCCAATTTTAATTGATAACTTATCGGCTGTTCGCCTCTGGCATAAACTGATGATCGAACAGGGGCATACGAATAGCAGTATCACCTTGGCAGAAAATCTCTATCAAGCTTGGTGTCAATGCCAAGCCTATCGATGCACCATTGATTTCGATCAATTCAATTACAATCACCAAACACTCTGGTTTGCAAAGCTGGCCAAACAATTTGAAGCCTATCTGAAAGGAGCCAATCTGATCGTTGAATCGCAGCTAGCCGATTTTCTCTGCCATCACGCCAATGTGTTTGCTAAAAAGCATTTGATTTTTGCCTGCTTTGATCAACTGACTCCACAACAGTTATATTTGTTTGATTGCTTGACGAAACAAGGTATACAAATAGACCAACGTGATGTTGACCGCAAACCAGCTGTCAAATTAGGTAAGGTAACCTTAGCGGATACTAACCAGGAAAACCAAGCCTGGATCGATTGGCTGGTCAACCAACACCAATCGGGCAAGCAATCCATTGCTGTGATACTTCCCAACTTGCAAGAGTGTGCAAAAGACATCCAAAGGCTGCTTCGATATCATTTTAAACCTGAACAATTTAATATTTCGATGGGACAATCACTGCTGGATTTCCCCCTGATAAGCCAAGCTTTAGTGTTATTAAAGCCAGCAACCCGAACATTTTCTAGTCTTGATATCCGCATCTTCTTAACATCGCCGTTTATAAAGGGTAGTCAGAGCGAATGGTTAAACCGGGCATTGCTTTTAGAAACGAATCGCCAACTCAAACAAACGGTCATAGCGAAAGAAATATGGAACACACTTATCGAAAAACACTGCCCAAGCCTTCATCAACTTTTTCAGGGCCTTCCCTCCTATCCTGAAAAAGCGTTACCCAGTGAATGGGCGAACCACTTTCATCAACGATTAAACCATTTTGGCTTTCCTGGGGATTATGGGCTCACGTCAACGCTTTATCAATGTTATGAAAAATGGCTGGGTGTTTTAACTGACTATGCCCAATTTGATCGCATCGAATCCGCTCTCAACGTGAATGAGGCCATCGAACTTCTGCAAATGCACTTAACAAGGACCATCTTTCAACCACAATCGGCCATGTCGACCATCCAAATCCTGGGGATGTTGGAGGCAGCCGGTTGTGAATTTGATGCCTTGTGGATGGCAGGACTGACGGATTTAACTCTGCCTGCCACCGGTCAACTAACCCCTTTTATTCCCATCCCCCTTCAACAAAAATTGGGGATGCCTTATGCCTCTCAAGCAAAAGAATATGATATCGCCCAAAAACGACTAAACCGCTTTCACCATAGTTGTGAGGAGTTTGTCGTTAGCTTCGCCCATTTAAGTGATGACCGACCCAACATGCCCAGTCCATTAATAAGCCCCTATCCTGAGCTGGAAATTCAATTGTCCTCACAGAAAAACAAGCATCCACTCAATTGGCAAACCTATACGGATCCTCAAACAATACCACTGCAAGAAGGCGAAAGTATCCGCGGCGGTTCTCGTATCCTAGCGAATCAAGCACAATGCCCTTTTAAAGCGTTTGCTGCCCACCGATTAGGGATTCAAGACAGTGAAAAAGCCATTGATGGGCTTGATAATCGTGAAAAGGGAACCTTAATACATCTAATTTTACAAACAATATGGCAGAAAATAGAAAGCCAAAATACGTTGAATACGATGAATCGAGAAACCCTGGTGCAATTGATTAACGAAACTATCAATCGTTGTGTATCCCAAGTATTTAACCAACCCCAAACTGACTTTGAAAAATCAGTCATCGCCTTAGAAAGACATAAGTTAAGCAAATTAATCTTAAGCGTACTTGAAGAAGATAAAAAAAGACCCCCTTTTCATCTTACTGCCGTTGAGCAAACCTGTAAGTATGACTTTGAACAGTTTTCCATCAAGCTAAAATTTGACCGACTCGATACCACGTTAGAAGATGGCAGCAAATGGATAATTGATTATAAATCAACGATTCCAAGTGGTACACCCTGGCTAGATGACAGGCCAGATGATTCACAATTGCTATTATATGCCCTACTCGATGAAGATATCCGCACGATCAGTTATATGCAAGTGCAGACAGGCGATGTTAAGCATCGGGGTTTTGCAGAACACCCACCGCCTATCCATGGTATCTCTGCTGCCAAAAAGAAGACTTGGGCAGATTATCGACTACAATGGAAAAGCGTGGTAAACGAACTTGCCAATGAATTTTCTCATGGGGTTGTTCGCCCGCACCCCAAAAAAAATACAATCTGCCTCACCTGCCCTTATGGCCAATTATGCCGCTATCCTTTACAAACAGAGGATAGTGAATGAAACATTTACTCATAGGCTATGGTTATACGGCCTCTTATTTATTAGAGCAGTTAATTGCGCAAGGTGAGACCGTCGAGGCTTATTCGAGAACCCCAAAGCCCATTCCAGCAATGTCTGCGCAGCTAATAGTTGGTGATGTCATAAACCAAGGCGTTGGCCAGCAAGCAGATCCTTTCTTTCTATACTATTTTATTTCACCTCCCAATCAGGGTACCGACGATGCGTATTTACGACAATTTTTGCAACGAACGGATTTAACACGCTGCCAAGGAATTATTTATATCAGCTCGAGTGCCGTGTATGGGGATCATCACGGTGAAAGGGTGGATGAAACCAGTGACTGCTATATTACAACGGATCGGCAAAAAAGACGGTTAGATGCTGAAATGCAGGTGTTAGCCATCAGCCAACAGCGAAATATACCCGCGTTGATATTGCGTTGTGCAGGCATTTATGGACAAAATCGCCTTCCTATTGAGGCGGCGCGGATACAAAAGCCAATCATCCTCTCAAGCCAAGCTCCTCTAACCAACTTAATATACGTTGCAGACTTAGCTTATATCATTAACACGTTGGTTAAAGAGAGAGTTTCAGGCATTTTTAACGTTGCCGATGGGAAACCACGACCAATGGGGTACCTACAACAAACGATAGCACAGCAACTAAACTATCCAGCTCCTCATGAGCTGCCATACTCCCAACTGCTCGAACAAGCCACGGAAATGAAGCGATTTTTTATGGAAAGCAGCAAACAGTTAGATGTTAGAAAACTACTTGCTGTCCTGCCAAAAGACTTCCAGTTCACCCAAATGACGGATGTCATCCACCAATGTTTCCCAAATCAAGGAGATAACTAATGCATATCCTCATCGCAGGGGCATCCGGTTTCATTGGCCGCCATCTTATTAATCACTGGTCAAGCAAGCATCAAATATCGGTATTAGGGCGTAATAAGGCAACTTTACATCGTCTTTTTCCGGATAAAATCGCATGCTATCATTGGGATGAGCTTGAAAAAATCAACCCCCATGATTTGCAGGTAGTCATTAATCTATGTGGTTATAATATTGGTAAAAGGCGTTGGTCTGAAGCCGTCAAACAGTTAATCATCGATTCTCGCGTTGAAACGACGACATCCTTAATTAATTGGTTATCACATCACCAAGCAACGCCACACTTTTATTGCGCCAATGCCATTGGATTATATGGCCTACAAGATCAACCATCTGATACAACTAAAGACGAAGAAACCCTCGTTGAAACAAATAATCCATCTGACTTTCTTAGCCAAGTGAGCATTTTATGGAAGCAAGCGGCTGAAAAGGCATTGGAACATGATATCCCACTGACAATCACCTGCTTTGGTGTCGTTTTAGGCAAGGGAGAAGGCATGCTTAAAAAAATTGCGCCTTCTTTTAAGTTTGGCCTCGGTAGCATCATGGGCACCGGCGAGCAAATGCTCTCTTGGGTTCATATCGATGATATTGTTAAAGGCTATGATTTTTTAATCGAAAATCCAAACATCACGGGCATCATCAACCTTTGTTCTCCAAATCCTGTGCCTCAAAAAACGTTTGCCCAAACTCTAGCCAAAGCCATGAAACGCCCTTTGCTACTAAAAACGCCTGAATTTGTCATTCGAATGCTCTTTGGCGAAATGGGAGAATGCCTGATTATCCATGGCCAACGTGTGATCCCTAAACGATTACTTGCCTTAGATTTTGTGTTTGTTTATCCAACCATTGAAGAAGCCTTAACCGCTGAGTTTCAGCCATCATGACTTATCCATCGCCTTATCAACTGTTAAATTATTTAAGTCATGATTGTTGGGTATCGGGTCCAAATTTGGCTGATAAAATGGGGCTATCTCGGACCGCCATCTGGAAACAAGTTAAAAAACTACAATCTAATGGTGTCGCGATTGAGAACAGTCATCACGGCTACCGCCTAAGCGACTCGTTAATCTTGCTTGATCAAAGTTCGATTGATAGTGGCATTGATGCCGAGTGGCATGAACAAGGCATTGAGTTGTTAGTATTACCAACGATAGACTCGACCAATACCTATGTGAAACGCCATGTCAAAACTAAACCTTGGACTGTCTGCGTCAGTGAACAACAAACAGCTGGGCGAGGACGGCTGGGACGTTCTTGGGCTTCACCCTTTGGTGAAAATATGTATTTAAGCATCGCCTGGCGAACCACCGTAAGCCTAGCAAAATTGTCTGGGTTAAGCCTAGCTGCTAGTTTGGCCTTGCGCAATGCACTGCGCCCATGGATAGATAATTTAAAAGTAAAGTGGCCAAATGATCTGTTTTGGCAAGGAAAAAAAGTTGCGGGGTGTTTAGTTGAGGTCACCGCTGAAAGCCACGGTAACAGCTTAATTGTTGTTGGTTTGGGTTTAAACATTAATACACAAACTCGTGATCGCCCCTTAAGTCATCTCCCCCACTGTTCCCTCCGTGATATTGTCAAACGCCCGGTCAATCGGAATGAGATAATCGTTGCCACAATCAATCACTGCCTGCATGCATTTAAACAATTTGAGTTTCAGGGTTTAACGCCGTTACAAAATACATGGAAAGAAGCTGATTATCTCTATAACCAGCCCATTACGATTTACCAATCCCAAAAGCAAATACAAGGCATTGCCAAAGGCATCAATGACCTGGGGCATTTGCTGGTTGAACAGGAAAATGGATTGATTGAAGAAATCAGTAGCGGCGACGCGACGTTAAATCACCCTTCATAAAAAAAAAACATCTTCAGGACGTCTAAATAACTTTCTTCATTGTTCCCCTCTCCCCGGAAACAGGGAGAGAGTGCCCAAAGGGTGGGAGAGGGGTTTTTGAAATGAAATTATATCCTGATGTGTGGCACCGAGTGCCTAAAATGCTTACGAAAAAGCCCGAATTAACGGGCTTAGTAGGATGACTTAGGCCTTTTCCAATTCGGCCATATGTATAATAGCTTAGCGCAATTGTCTCAGGCTTTTTAAAAGTTAATTACTAGCGACAATGCGGTAATGAACTCATATCAAAGCGATTAATTGACACGATTGGATGTGTTATTAGTCACTGCTCTCGTCAGCAGGTGCACCTTCTTTCTCTTGTTGAATACGAAGGTAAATCTCTTCACGATGAACTGAGACATCTTTAGGGGCGTTAATACCCAAACGAACTTGGTTCCCTTTGACACCTAATACGGTGATATTTACGTCGTCGCCAATAATCAAGGTTTCGCCAATTCGCCGAGTCAGAATTAACATATCAATTTCTCCATTACATACTTGCCACCATTCTTCCGTAACGGATCCCATGGCGATAAGATATAGCTCAACTTGTATAATATTATAACATAATTATCGTTATTCAGGGTTTATTTTACACAATAAACCTTAAGGAAATATTAAGGGGAATTTAAAATCATTTCTTCTTCTTTCAGTGTATCCTTTTTACCACCTTCAAAATACAACACTAAAACCACAATGGGCATATAAGCAATGCTCATAGCCAAAAGGGGATTTATCATACCAAAGGACACAGCATAAGCCCAGGGAAATAACCAAACTAGATTAATAGCCGTTACGCCAAGGGTAACGGGAATATGGCTTTTATAATGTCGGCTTGCATGTTGATAGGCATGAGAACGATGTGCCTTAAAAACATCTTCTTTTAAGTAGAAACGTCTCAGTAACGTCATTGTGGCATCCGTGATGAAATTTGCGAGCAAAATGATACACACAATAAATGATACCCAAGATATCGTCGCTAGATAGAGGCTAACCATCGCAATAAAGGCCCCTAAAAAACTGGATCCAACATCGCCCATAAACAGTTTTGCTTTTGGAAAATTCCATACGAAAAAACCAATCAACAAGGGGCAAAGCATCCACGTTAGTTCAGCCAAGGGGAAAAATAGGCGATCATGATAAAAAAAGGTAATACTTAACAGAAAAAATAAGGCTTCTGCTGCAGCAATACCATCAATTCCGTCCATAAAATTATATAAGTTGGTCATCCAAATCAAAAACAAATAACTAAAGCCTACAAACAATAAATAGCCTGCTTTTTCATTGACGAAATGAGGCATCAGGCTTCCTAACAGTGGTCCGACTAACAACCAATATAAAAAAATGGAAAACACGATAATCTGGCAGGTTAATCTGAATTTCGCAGATAGCTGATAGCGATCATCCACAAAGCCGAGTGCTGCTATGAGCAAAGCGGAGATAAACATATAGCCATTACCTGGGTTGCTATATGCATGATTCATCGTTTGCCAAAGTAGGATCCCAGCCCAAATCGCAACAATAAGGACGACAAAAACTATCCCACCACCTCTTGGTGTTGGTAGCGCATGGGAACTTCGATCATTGGGCACATCCAATAACCCTTTTTGAAAGGCGTGGCGGCGGAAAATTCCCGTGCACAAAAAACTTAAACCAAAAAGTAAGGCAACGGTAACGGCATGAACAATCATTAGGCTGAAACTCTCGCAATCAATCGCTTCTTGGTTTCTTGATCGGCAAAAGAATCAACAATCGCCATTTTGGTAATTTCATTCATTTGTGCATCCGTAAAACTATAGGCGTTTTGAACTTTCTCATATTCACCGGCCAACGTGCAATCCATGAAAGGTGGATCATCCGAGTTAATGCTGACTTTGATACCCATTTCTAATAATTTCGGTAATGGATGTTTTGTCATATCCGGATATAAACCTAAGAAAATGTTACTTGTTGGGCATACCTCTAAGGCAATATCTTTATCTCGCACACGCTTAAGTGTGTCCATTGATTCGATACCCCGTACACCATGGCCAATTCGTTTAATTGGCAGTGTATCCATCGCCTGTTCCATGCTTTCGGGTCCTGCAAATTCTCCCGCATGAACCGTGCAGGATAAGCCACCATCATTGGCAATCTGGTAGGCACGTTTGAACAAGGGTGCAGGATAGCCAGCTTCATCCCCCCCTAAACCAAATCCAACAACACAAGGAACACTACTGGTATGAATTGTTTTGGCAATTGCTTCAGCAGCCTCAGCACCGTAATGGCGAACAGCCGTCACAATGATTCGGCCCGAAATCTCATGCTTTTCTTCCGCATCATCAACCGCTTGTTGAATTGCTTGTAAATGTTCTATGGATGGGATACCACTCGATTTTTCAGCATGGTCTGGTGAATACATCATCTCAATATAAATGGCCCCTTTCTCCGCATTGCGCTTTAAATAATCAAAGGTAATATCATAATAATCTTGAGGATATTTGATTAAATCCGCCAACTGATCATACACCGATAGGAAATGAATAAAATTATCAGAAGGATAGGTTTTACCATCCGGTGAAATTAATTTTTCAGGAATAGACAATTGATTACGTTTGGCTAGCTTCCTAGCTAAATCTGGCGCAACTGATCCTTCCAAATGAACATGTAGTTCGACTTTTTTTAACATATAACATTCCCAAACTGAAAATTGGCTTTATGGTAGCGGAAAAGAATTTAAAATGCGAGTCAGAAATAGGAAATGTCGTTAGTATGGGACAAAAATTCGGGCACGGGCACGGGCACGGGCACGGGCACGGGCACGGGCACGTATTAGAGTTTTCCCCGTCCAAAGAGAAATGTCAAGCCGTGATGTTACTTGTTACAAATTAAGTGCCGCTAACCATCCTTGGTATTCTCCATCCACTTCGGATTGTGCACGACTGGGTGACCATTGATGGGATGACTTCGCCTTTTTAGCGATAGCGTCAATCCCAGAAAATGCGCCAGCCCCAACACCCGCTAATAGCGCCGCCCCTTTGGCTGTCACCTCAATACCATTGGTGATTTCAACTTGACAACGACACTGGTCAGCTAAAAATTGTAAAAACCAATGATTGGCAGCCATGCCACCATCAACACGGCAGACATCTAAGGTTTTATTCATATCCGCTTGCATACAAGCCAATACATCTCGCGTTTGATAGGCCACGCCTTCCAGGGCTGCCCGAGCAATATGAGCGGGTGTCGTATCCAACGATAAGCCGACTAACTTGGCCCCGGAAGCATTATGCCAATGGGGGGCGCCTAGCCCTGTAAAACTCGAGACACAATAGACACCGCCATTGCTGGATACTTGCCTGGCCAAGATTTCACTTTGCTCCAAAGAATCCAACAAACCTAATTTATCATGTAACCATTTAATGGTCGTACCTGCATGATAGATACTGCCTTCTAAGCCATAGCAGCGTTGGTTTTTAACTTCATATGCGACAGTTGAAATCAAGCCATGCTTTGACTGCACCGGCTTATCACCCGTATTCATTAGTAAGAACGCGCCTGTTCCAAACGTGGCTTTGGCCATGCCAGGTAAAAAGCAATATTGCCCAAATAGAGCAGCTTGTTGATCACCCATCACCCCGGTAATTGGAATTTCTTTACCCAGTATATCGGGCATGATATTGCCAAAATTGGCATCGCACGCTCTAATCTCCGGTAAAACGGACTGGGGAATTTGCCAGAAATCAAGTAAATCAGCATCCCAAACGCCCGTGTTAATATCCATCAACATCGTTCGTGAAGCATTGGTGATATCGGTTGCGTAGACCTCTCCCCCCGTTAACCGCCAAAGTAAAAATGCATCGATGGTGGCAATAGCTAGCCGCTGCTGCTCAAGGAGCGTTCGCCACTGTGGGTTATGCTTGAGTAACCATTCTATTTTACTGGCTGAAAAGTAAGGATCGATGCGCAAACCTGTTTTATCCGAAACCCAAGACTGATGATCTTCCAGCAACGCGTCACAAGTTTTTTGGGTTCGTCTATCTTGCCAGACGATTGCTGGCGATAAGACATCACCAGTCAACTTATCCCAGGCTACGACCGTTTCTCGTTGATTGGTCAGGCCACAAGCAATAAAGTCATTGGCAGAATAATGATGGAGAACATCTTCCAAAGCTAGGAGTGTTGTTTGCCAGATTTGCTCCGCATCCTGCTCCACCCATTCGTGCTTTGGAAAAAAAGACTTCATAGGGTACTGACTGTTATAAAGGCTCTGTCCTTTCAGATCAAAGACCATCACTCTTGAGCTACTGGTTCCCTGGTCGATAGCTAGTAATAAATTAGACATGTCGAGTGCATTCATCCCTTATGAATATCGATATTCCCGTATCTTAGCGCGTTTGCTGTATTAAGAGCAAATTAAAATACCTGTCAAGGGCCCTGTCAATTGTTCAGAGCCAAATACTGATATTGTAAATAACGAAACAATAATCATTTGTTATAATTATAATACACAGTGTGTATTTGTCGCGGGTTTTAGTCTTAAAGATTAATCCATTGAGGAACACCATGGGTAAAAAAGTGATAATTTGCTTTAACCGAGAGGAAGAAAACGAGGTCAAAGCATTAGTAAGACGATTTCGAACAGTGCATGAAGACATGGGCTATGATGCCGATGATCTAGAAGTCGAAATCATATACCCTTGTGACATTGCTGCCGGTAAATATATGACTTGGGAAGGCACTGAACCATCAAAAGAAGATAAAGAAATTCTCAACAGTTTAACACCAGAAGATACTGTTTATGTGTGGGGACATGGTGCCCCCAATTATGCTTATATACCGGGTGCATCTTATGTTGAATTAGCAGATTACCTTGAAAAAGGCCTCAATAAAGACAATTTTGGACCCGGAAAAGGCCCCCTTAATATTAATGTCGAAACGTGTAACGGTGGGCGTGGTGGCGAACAAGGTAAAAGCAGTTTTTCTGCTCGGCTACATAGCTTGTTAGGGAAAAAAGGGATCCATGCCACAGTGACAGGTAGGTTAAAAAATGTTGTTGTTGATACTTCCTTATTGCCTATCGAAGGTATTAAAACGATTGACAGAGCTTATGATGGCTTACTTCATGCAGGGTTTACCATAGCTGACAAACGATATAAGCGCATGGCTCCTCGCAGCAAGGTCACCTACCGATGGGATCCCAGCAACCCAGATATCCAAATTAGAGTCGACAGTTATAGGCGTTCGACGCTAAGAGGATTCATCAAATTAAAAGAAAGCATTTTAGAAAAACTCAACTCATCCGACGTGAGGCCTTTAAATCCAGGGCAGCTACACCGAATTATGTTAACTATTGAGCTCAATCTTGCGCAATTTGATAAACCATTAGATACTAACCTGGTCAAAGAGCAGGTCCTGCAATTACAACAATACTGCCTTACTAGCGGAATAACCAGTAAAGAGTTACAGGAATTCGGCTTAGATTATTTTCTTGGATCATTGGGAAAAAAGGCAACAAAAGATGGTTTGTTAGTCGAAAAAACAGGTGTTCAAAGAAATGATCCCCTTTTGGAAATAGAAAAACAATCCTTTTATGAGTTTATCAATGACCATCCGGCTTTTAAAGAGCTGGATAGGCTGAGTCATTTACTGCAAGAAAAAAATTTACCTAAAACAACCAAGTTGGCAGAAATCATTGGGTCAAAAGAGACCTGCGATGGGGATGATTTATATGCCACTTTCTTTATCATCGCTCGGAGCCACAATTTAATTAAAAATGATGGAAACCTGGTTGTACCTGACTATGTTGAAAAATCGATGGGAATATTAAATAAAATGATAAGCCTTGCCTATGAAAGTGATTTAGATTATTCGCAAAAAATAAAAGAAATTGACGCCCTGAAAAAACAAATGGTCTTTTATAAAAATGCGGATTATCAATTTGAAAAGATGGCTGATTTACAAAATCAAGAGCCCAAAGAAGGTGCAATCTATTTTGAAGTTAGTTCCCCTGGCATTTTGAAATATAGATTAAAATCGAATGAGGAAGAGCATGTTGATGAAATTAACATCGCTAGTTTGACAGGGATAACACAGACCCAACGTGAACAATTAATGGGTGGGGAACTATCGGTTCTAAATTCCATACAACAGCAAATACTTGATATCACTTCTCAGCGTGGGCATACGAAAAAGGAACTCACTTTTTGGGGAAAAATACAAGCAATATTCAATGGATTATCACGAGGATTTAGTGATTTTTTAAGCGAGCGTCATGAAGCGAGTAAATTAGAATTAATTGGAAATATTTTCTATCAACCTTATCAAAGTGTCAAAAGCACACTCGAATCTAAAGCAGAAGAAGCCAATACATTACATAAGGTGATTTATGCTTGTGAGCACCATGTGAAAACCTCAAATGTATTGAATAGACAATCGCTTTTTGACGCCCTCCACAGGGAACAAGAGCCCGCCCCTGAATTGCCACAGCCAGCGAGCAATCTGAACAAATCCAGTTAATTAGAATTGCTTGCTAGGATTCGACTTTCTCGGAAACGCGGCCATAGTGATCATTAAAGCGAACGATGTCATCCTCACCAAGATAAGGACCTGACTGCACCTCGATTAACTCCAACGGCACTTTGCCGGGATTTTCTAAGGCATGAATTTCTCCAACCGGGATATAGGTCGAATGATTTTCGGTTACTAAAAATGTTTCATTCCCACGGGTTACTTTGGCAGTACCCCTCACAACCACCCAATGTTCAGCTCGGTGGAAATGCATTTGCACCGATAAGCGGGCACCGGGATTCACCGTGATGCGTTTCACTTGGTAGCGATTGCCTTGATCAATGGAGTCATACATCCCCCAAGGTCGGTAGACTTCGCGATGAGAGTAGCACTCGCTTCTGTCTGCTGCTTTTAATTGTTCAACCACAGCTTTAACGGATTGAACTTTATCTTGATGAGCAACCAAGACAGCGTCTTTTGTTTCAACCACAATCACATCATCTAAACCAACAACAGCCACTAATCGACTATCTGCTCTCACCAACGAATGGTTGGTATCCTTGGCAATAACATCTCCTTGCAACACATTCCCCTGCGCATCCTTTTCGGAAATATCCCACAGTGCTTGCCATGAACCAATATCACTCCAAGCCGCATCCAATGAAACAACCACCGCATTATCGGTTTTTTCCATGACAGCATAATCAATGGAATCTGAAGGACAAACAAGAAAAGCCTCTTTATCCGCACGAATAAAATCACTATCTTTCATAGCACAAGCCATCGCTTGCTGGCATGCAGCTATCATCTCTGGTTGGAATTGGGTAAGCGCATTCAAATAATCACTGGCTTTAAATAAAAATAAGCCGCTGTTCCAATAATATTGCTTGGATGCAACATATTCTTCTGCTGTTTGAGCATTTGGCTTCTCCACAAATCGGTCAATGTGAAAAGCCGACGAGGTTATCTTTTTACCACGATGGATATAACCAAATCCCGTTTCAGCATAGGTCGGTTCAATGCCAAAAGTAACCAGACGACCTTGTTCTGCTTGTTGAATGGCTTCTTCAACCGCTTGTTCAAACGATTGCTGGTTATCGATGATATGATCAGCAGGCATCACTAATAGGTAAGGGTCTTGATTCAGTGATTGCGCATAATAGGCCGCCAAGGCAATGGCAGGGGCTGTTGAGCGTGGCTCTGGCTCGAGAAGAATCGGATGGGTAACATAATCCATCTGCCGAATTTGTTCTGCGGCCAAGAATCGGTGTGTTTCATTGCAAATAATTAATGGCTTATCAAACTGAGATCCTGACACTCTCATGAGTGTTCGTTGCAATAGGCTGTGTTCACCTTTTAAGTGTAAAAATTGTTTTGGATACCATTGACGAGACAAGGGCCACAACCTTGTCCCTGAACCACCGGCTAATATAATTGGAAGAATCATTTGACACTCATTGTGTTATCGGCAATATAATCGAAGTAATTTAGCACACCCTTGCGCAACAAGCAAAAGACCCGGACACACCCTAGGGTCTTGGTGCAAATTTTTTTTCCACCTGATGATGTCTATTATCAATGGCAGCAATATACCCATCAATTTGAGCCATTAGATGATACTGAATAAATGCTTTATGTTTTTCACAATGGGCTCTTATATAATTTACATTATCCTGAGGATAACCCTTAGTTGACTCTAATATATCATTTGTTCGCCATAGAACAGAATCGCTACTAATTCTATTTCTATCCACGGCTATTCTTGAAGGTCGTAATTGCTTGTCAAAAGGAATCGTTAGGTCAAACCATCTTTGCAGAAGATGGGCAGGTAATGATTTTTGCGCCAGGCCTTTTGTGCTACTTGATAGTTCCGTGTGCAACCTCTCATAATCAAAATGGAAGTTAGGCTTACCTAATTGTTCCTTTAAAACTGACTTCAAAGCTAATAATAAGGCTCTTCTACTTTGCGAGCCGACCGCATTGACTATGGCCTGACACATAAAGCTATCTAAATTGTAAAGTGCGTATTTAAACGGTGAAAATGACTTGAACTTTTTGCCTTGATTTTCTGAGTTATAATTTATTTTGGTTAAACTTAGTTCAGGATACTGGGTTAAAAAGAATGTTATGGCGTCTTCGTTTCCCTGGGAAATAGCATCCATTACTTTAATTAACAGACTTCTCGGTCGTATTTCACTAGCGAATAAACTGTGGTTAACTGCGCTAAAACGACATGAGTCCTCATATGTCCGTAGCTTATCGTCAATCGCGCGGAGTATCTCAATGGGTAACTCATTAAACCCTTGATAGTCATATGCTGCGCTCGTGTTATCGTAGGTAACAGAGAGATTAGGCTGTGTGGCGATATGAAATGCAATTTGACGCCTTAACAAGGGGTTATTTGCGCTATAAGCACACTTTTGGAAACACAGTGCCTCACAGCGCTTAAGGAACGAAAAAAACATGGCGCTAAAGGCTTTGGCATCTGGCAACCGACTGGGATCTGAGTTTGTTAAAGTAAGGGTTGTAATATAAGGGCTTAGCTTTATGAGACTTTTAAAAAAAGTATCGCCCCCAAAATGAGCCTTATCGATGCTTACATTAACCTTAATATCGCCATTTAATTTTTTTATGCGTTCTAACGATTTAATCTCATCGTCAACTGACCAATTTCTTAAGGGAGAATAGGACAAATTAGTTGTGAGGTTAAGTCTGTGTATGGCCGTGATAAATGATAAGATAGGATCATCCACTTCGTTTAAGTCGAGAGAAAATTCGGGGCTATTATGCGTTTTTAAAAAGCAAATGAAATCAATGATATCGATAGAGTTGGTTATACGGTTACTGGGCTGGTAATCCGGTGGCAGGTCCAAAAACTGTTTCCTTCTCCCCAGACATGGGGAGAAGGTGCCCAAAGGATGAGGGGGTTGCTGAATCAACGTTATTATTTTAATGTATGGCACATTGTGCTTGAGATGCATTCAAAAAAGTAGGCTTTAAATGGAAGATTGTTTCCAAATAGATCATCAGTATCAGGACTTAATAAACATCTTTCATGCATGCTTTTTTAAGTCGCATAATACCAAACTGGTTCGCGGCGGAAGTGAGCCAATTTATTTGCCTGCCGATAATCAACGACCCTACCATGCGATTTATTTTGCCCATGGCTATTTTAGCAGTGCATTGCATGAGGTTTCCCATTGGTTAATTGCTGGGGATAAAAGGCGGCAGCTTGAAGATTTTGGCTATTGGTATGTACCGGATGGTAGAAGCGAGTCTGAGCAAACATTGTTTGAACAAGTTGAAGCAAAACCACAGGCGTTAGAGTGGATTTTATCCCGTGCGTGTGGTTATCGGTTTCAGATTAGCGTCGATAATTTAAATGGCGCACCGGTTGATTTGGCGATGTTTAAGAAGGCAATTTTGCTGCAAGTGAAAGCATATTGCATGAAGGGGTTACCCGAGCGTGCGCGAATTTTTCATGAGGCGTTGGCTTTGTTTTATGGTAGGCCTTTAAGTTTCAGAATCGAAGATTTTCAATAAATTTATCTTATTCGGTAACGCAGACGGTTACGCAAACGTTCACGTATGACTCAATTTATTTCCATGGATCTCTTCGCTATCCTCATGGATTATAGAACTTTTACGTGATGCTCAACTTTTCTAAATATCAAGCTTCTTAAAAATATACCAGGGCAAATGTCTAATGATAAACATCAAATATCGCCATTTCCATGGGGTATAGATAACTCGTCGTCCTTTGGACATCCCTTTGACAATGTCAGTGGCAACGGTTGATACCGAGGCTAATTTCATCCCTTTTAATTCAGTTGTCATAGGCGTTTGCGTAGGGCCTGGCTTAATCAAACAAATTCGTACATTCGTTCCGACTACCCGATGTTGCAGACCTTCACTGATAAAGCTAACCATTGCTTTTGCAGCACCATAATGATAATTCCGTTTTCGCGCTTTATCGCCTGCGACCGAACTAATGATACCTAACGTCCCCTGCCCCTGTTCAATCATTTTCGTCACAATAGCCTCTGCAAAAAAGGCCACAGACAAGGCATTGACTTCAATGACTTGCCGCAAAGACGTCAGATCAGTTTGGGTTTGTTTTTGTTCGCCCAATGTGCCCTGGGCGATTAATGCCATATCAATGGGCCTTATTGACAAGGATTGGATTAGCTCACCAATGGATATTTCATCACAAAAATCCGGAAGCCGTTCGGAAACTACTTTTAGGTTAGTTGCTCGCACCGATATATCGTCTAACAAGGCCTGTAACTTATTCTTATCCCTTCCGACCAGAACCAATTCTTGCACATCCGGTTGCCGTCCCCATAAACGAATACAGTGCGCAGCAATCGCTGACGTTGCGCCAATAACAACTATACGTTTACCCATATCAAACCTCATCCATGACACGATTAGAAAAATTGGAACAAATTCCTGGATCACGAAAAGCTTGAAATTTTTTCAACCCAGGGTAAGACAATTGGAAACATGCAGCAGGCATTAATGCATCCTTAGCAGTATAAATCCTTCCTCCCATATCAACCACTTGTTGGGTTAAATTGACCAGTAAGTTTCTCTCTTTTTCATTGGCTGCAAAGTCAACTGCTAAGGTGACACCATGCATGGGAAAGCTTAAAAGCCCTGGGGAAGACTTAGCTGAAAACGTTTTTAACACCGATATAAAGCCGCCTAAGCCAGATGATTTGATTTTGTCTAAGAGTTGTTGAAGGCCTGCTAAGCGATTGCCATAAGGGATCACACATTGAAATTGGTACATCCCTTGATGACCATAAAATTTGGACCAATGCTTTAAGCGGTCCAATGGATAAAAAAAACTGACATAATCTTTAACGCTCTGCTGATTAAATCGATTTTTATTAAATATTGCCGCGGCCATGAAGCGATTAACCGGTCGATTAATCAAATTTCCTTTAAAAGGATAAGGCAGATCAAAGGCTGATTTTAATTTCAGTGGCCTCATTTCTCTCAAAAAATTTGCACGCATGAAAACACCCCGCCCTGCCTTGCGGGTGACACAGTCTAACCAGGCAACGGTGTAATCCCAATCCTTTTCGGAAGAATCTGCCAACTCAAAAAAATGGGCTAATGACTTAAAAGGTATTTTTTCTTGTGAAAGATAATAACTCCTACAGGGTATCAGTTGCAGTGTTGATTCAATAATGATACCTGTTAGCCCTAAACCGCCAATAGTAGCAGCAAACATATCGGCATTTTCTTCTTGGCTACAATCCAGCGTTGTCCCATCACTGCGCACGAGTTTGAGATCAATGACATGGCAACCAAACGTGCCTTGGCGATGATGGTTTTTACCATGCACATCATTGGCAATCGCCCCGCCCACGCTTATCCATTGGGAACCTGGGGAAACAGCAAGGCACCATCCATGAGCCATGGCAAATTGTTGAATCTCACCAACGGTCACACCGGCTTCACACCGCAGTTTTCCCTTTTGATTGTCAAATTCGATCAGCTTATCAAGCCATTGACAGGAAATCAGTGTTCCTGACTGATTTAAACAAACATCCCCATAACTGCTACCAAACCCATAGGGTAATATGGGTTTTTTTTGCCTTTGGATCAATTCACTGGCTTGAAATCTATCCACAAGATAGGTCATGGATTGTTGGTTAGGTGCTGGGCGCCCCCAGGATGCACCGATGCGTTCAGTCATCGAATTCCTATTTAAAACCAGCAGGTTGACCTGCTCAATTTTTATGGTTAATAATGGTTAATAAGGCTATCTGTTAGCCTTATCAGGGAATATCCCTCATTTCAAACGGCCAAAATAATCATAACATTGAGACAGAATGAATAACAAACAATTATCTTTGTCGCGTATCGTTATCCCAGGATTACTTGGTAATGTCCTTGAATGGTATGATTTTGCCTTATATGGTTATTATGCCGCTACTATTTCACCCTTGTTTTTCCCTGCACAGAATAAAACCGTATCGCTGATTGCTGCCTTTGTCGTTTTTGCTATCGGCTATATCATGCGGCCATTGGGTGCCATAGTCTTTGGTCATTTGGGCGACCGAATTGGCCGAAAAAACGCCTTATCCATGGCAATTTTATTGATGGCTATACCCACGACCATCATCGGACTGCTACCGGAATATGATACCATTGGTATTTGGGCAACCTGGGGGCTTATTGCTTGCCGATTACTACAAGGTTTGGCGGTGGGTGGCGAGTTCACCGGCGCTATGGTCTATATTTTGGAACACGCGCAAAACAAACATCAAGGCTTTTACAGCGCACTTGCCATGTCGTCAGCGTTTTTAGGTCTTCTACTGGGTTCATTAGCCTGCAGTATCACCAGTTTATTTTCAATTTCCTGGTTGTGGCGAGTACCCTTTGTGTTTAGTTTGTTACTTGGTTTTCTAGGCTTGTATTTACGTCTACGCATGCCAGAAACACCGGCATTTACCCAACTTATACAAACACATACCACCAAACATGCCCCTGTTAAGACACTATTTAAACACCATTGGCGAGATGTCATCAGGGGAGTTGGGTTTGTCATGCTTCCAACGGCATCCTTTTATATGTGCTTTTTGTACTTACCCACGTATTTACACCATTTCTATCAAATACCCCATGCCCTGGTGCAATGGAGCAATAATGCGGGTCTTATCGCTTTAATCTTATTAACACCGGTATTTGGCTTGTTAGTCGATCGCTTTGGCAAGGTTAATCTACAAGTGCTTGGGTTGGCATGCTTTATTAGCCTTAGTTTACCGTTATTTATAGCGCTAACAAACCATTCAACCTGGTCTATTCTTTGTGTTAGCTTAGTGTTTTCATTGATGGTTGCCATTGTATTTGCTGGTATTCCCGCATTATTATATGACTTATTCCCTGCACCAATTCGTTATTCAGGCTTATCATTTCCTTACAACCTTGCAACCGCTTTGTTTGGAGGGAGCACCCCAGCCATCAATACTGCCTTAATTAATCACTGGGGTGATATGTACATTCCTGCTTATTATTTAATCGCTTTAAGTGTGTTTAGCCTGTTATTTTTTATCAAACCGCCCCTAAAAAAGGCGTTGATAGAAAGTAAAGTTGAGATTAAAAGTTAAATTTTCAACCAATCAGATCACAACCCCATTCTTTTTAGGTATACTAAAGGAACTGCTAATCAATTAGGATCTTGTTTGACATTAAAGGCTATGTATAACGCTATCGCTAAGCGCTATGATATTGCCGATCAATTTGGATCAATTTCAAAGAGCCACACGATAGCAATCAAGCAAATCGAAACTGTCATGAAAGATCATCACCTTCCCGTTAAAGTCTTGGATATGGGTATTGGTAATGGTGCTTTCCTTCAGCAATTATTGCCTATCCTCAAACAAGCAAAACTCACTGGCATCGATATTTCCCCCGAAATGATTAAACTGGCGCAAGAAAATTTACCCATTCTTTGTATTGAAGGTTCCGCTACGGAAGCCAGTCATTATTTACCAGCTCATAGCCAAGATTTAATATTAGCCCATTTTATTAATGCGTATATTCCCATTGATACGTTACTCCAGCAAGCCAATTTATTAACGCGTTCTAATGGCTACTTTTCGATGATTACAACAACCTATGAATCGTTCCCCGAAGCGCAAAGAATGATTGCTGAGTTTATCAATGATGGTAGCATTGTTGGGCGCTTGGTAGGTCACTATTATAAAAATTTGGTACGAAACACCACCGTTTCTTCTGGCTTAGAGGATTTGTTTTGTTCTTTTGACAACCATGGTTTCAAGGTAGTTGAGCATCAACGGTTAGAAATTCCCTTCCAACTGAACAACATTGACGATCTTATTTTGTTTGGCATTGATGGCACCTGGTTTTTAAACTCCATTTCCATGCGCATGCTCCCTAAACAATTTCTTATCGAACGCTTAAAACGTCTATTTGAACGAATTTTCACCTTCCCCTATAAAGACACCCACATCATCGATATTATCCTAGCTAGTAAATAGGACAAGCCTTTCGCATCTTAGCCATATTGCTACTTACCAAGAATCACTGAAATGCACTTAATTGGCAAAAGGATGCTTTTTTTTGGCGAGCATAGCCGTAATAACAGGCAAGTCCGGTGATACAGGCAACAAGCATCATATACCAAGCCGGCGCAAACACATTATTCGTCCATTCAATCAGTAAGGTGCAAACAACGGGACTAAATCCCGAAAATAGTGCGAACGATAAATTATAGCTCAATGCGACCCCTGAATAGCGAATAGCGGTAGGAAACATCTGTGGCAATATGGCACCATAACAACTTGGAAAGATGCCAAACAACAGCGTAAACAGAAAATAACTGGTGTACACCAACGGCATTTTTCCACTGCCAAATAACAAGTATATTGGATAAGCAACAACCAACATACCAATCACGCAGGTAAAGTAGACTTTAATATGACCAAATCTATCTGAAATCAAACCACCCAAGACAATAGCAAAACATAACATGAGAATACCGAGCGTATTTAAATGCGTCACTTTGCTAAAATCATAATTTAGATATTTATGCAGATAAGTCGGCCAATATAAATACATAAACAAGCATACGGAAGCGAGTGCTACCAAACACACACCTTGCAATACCTGAGGGTAATACCCTCTTACTAAATCAAGCAAAGGAATAGCCGGTTTTTCTTCCTGTGTTAACGACTTGAAGGCGGCTGTTTCTTGTAAATGTCGACGCAATACGATTGCTCCAATGCCAAAAAAACCTCCCAGGATGAAGGGTATTCGCCAAGCATAGGCTAAAATTTCCTGCTCTGTAAAATAGGTCGTTAACAAAAAAGCAGCCAATGAGCCCATCAATAAACCGATGTTGATCCCAAAAAATAGCACAGCCATCGCAAACCCAAGGCGTTGTTTAGCCACATGTTCAGAAATAAACGTCATTGCCGCAGGAATCTCCCCGCCAATGGCCAATCCCTGCATCAAGCGAAGGATTAACAATAACATGGGAGCAAACATACCAATTTGAGCTGTTGTTGGTAGGATACCAATCGCAAAGGATGGCACAGCCATAAATAACACCGTTAGCAAAAATACCACTTTACGCCCGTAGCGATCGCCAAAATGGGAAAAAATCATGCCACCTAACGGCCGAATAAGGTACCCTGCTGAAAACACCGCCAAGGTTTTTAACGTGGTGACAAAGGAGGATCCCGTCGTAAAAAACAGTTTTTCGATATAAGGGACCAGGAACATGTAGATGATGAAATCGAAAAATTCTAAAACACCACCCAACGAAGATAAAATCAAAACCTTTTTCTGCGCCTTGGTAAGATTTGATGTTGCTTGATTCAAGTTAAAACCAACTGATAAAAATAGGCATTTTACCAAACTCCCTGTGTGGATGACAATCCTTGGTTTAATGAGAAATAGCCCTAACGTGAACGTTTGCGTTACCGTCTCCGTTACCGACGCTATCATTGACATTCCCATAGCTTTATACAATGATAAAAATCTATCAGCATAAATATCTTTCTTCATTCCCTCTTCTCCCCAAACATGGGGGGAAAGTGCCCAAAGGGCAGATGAGGGTTGTTGAATCGAAGTGACTATTTTTGATGTTTAACGCATTGAGCTTGAAATGCTAACGAAAAATAAAAGGAACACCATGACGGACACCATGACTAATTTTGGCGCAGGCCCTGCTAAATTACCGTTACCTGTTTTGCAGAAAATTGAAGAAAACTTATATAATTGGCAAAATACAGGGCTTTCCATCTTAGAAATCGGTCATCGCAGCAAACCGTTTCAAGCGTTAGTCGACAAGATGGTCTCATCGGTGCGCCGCATCCTTTCAGTACCCAATGATTATGCCATACTATTTCTGCCCTCGGGTGCTCAAACTCAATTTGCCATGTGTAATCTCAATCTCCTGGGCACGCACAAAACAGTGAACTACCTCGAAACCGGGCACTGGTCTAAAAAAGCCATTTCTGAAGCCCAAAAATATGCCCACGTTCATATCGTTGCCAGCAGTGCTAATCAACAATTCAATCAGATCCCCAATGAAGATAGCTGGGATATCCATCCAGATGGGGCCTTCCTCCATTTCACCGATAATGAAACCATTGGCGGACTGGAGTTTCCCTTTAAACCGAATGGAAATGGGCAGTTTTTAGTGAGTGATATGAGCTCTAATTTATTTTCTCGTCCCATTGATTTTCAGGATTACGGTTGTATTTATGCCTGCGCTCAAAAAAACTTCGGCATTGCTGGCATGAGTCTTGTGATTATTCGAGAAGATCTATTCGATAGAGCGTCCCCCCAAACACCTGCTGTGTTTGATTACAATCAACAGTGGCAAAACAACTCGTTATTGGCGACCCCGCCAACTTTTGCCTTCTATGTGGCATCACTGATGTTTGATTGGATTGAAGAAAATGGTGGTGTTGAGACGTTTGCCAGGCTTAGCATGCAGAAATCCCAGCTTTTATATGATTGTATTGACCAAAGCGGCTTATATCATAATCCAGTTGACAGTCGTTACCGCTCTCGCATGAATGTCCCCTTTATTTTAACGCAGGAAGCATTAACAGAGGACTTTTTGCAACGAGCAACCAAGGCAGGATTTGCCAATCTAAAAGGCCACCGAAGCGTTGGTGGTGCCAGAGCAAGTATTTACAATGCCATCACGCTTGATGAAGTCGAGTCCTTAGTGGCGTTTATGCAGCAATATGAACAAGACCATGGATAAATTAATTCAACATGCTTGGATTCCACCTAAACCCTTTCAATATGTGTTTTTTGATGTGGATAGCACCCTATCTGCCATTGAAGGGATCGATGTTTTAGCCAATTGGAATCATGTCGGTGAAGAAGTTGCTGCTATTACTGAGCAATGCATGTCCAAAACGGGGATGAATCCAAAAGCTTATCAATATCGTTTGGATAAGGTGAAACCTACGTTGCAGCAAATCAACGAACTAAGTGAATTGTATATCCAGCAATTAACACCCGGCGCTAAAGAAGTTATTGCTATTTTACATCAATTAGGGAAAACCCCTTTTATTATCTCCGCGGGCCTTAAACAAGCATTGATACCACTGGCACACCATCTATCCATTCCTTTAGCACACACCTTTGCCGTTGATATCTATTTTGATGAAATGGGAAATTACCATCATTTTGATAACACATCGTTACTCGCCAAAAAACAGGGTAAATCAAGCATCATTGAACAGGCCTGCCCTACTCGTGACACCGTGTTACTAATAGGTGACGGGTTAAGCGACCTTGAAGCAGAGGGTGTGGTCAGTCGTTTTGTTGGCTTTGGTGGTCACTGTCTTCGAGAAAATGTGCAAAAGGCCAGTGAGTTTTATATCAAAACACCGCATTTATACGCACTTTTACCTTTGTTACTAACAGCAAACGAAGTAGAAAAGTTAAATCAGCAAGCATCTAACCTGTATATGAAGGGACTAACAGCGATTCAGACCAATCAAGTTATCATGAAGGAGCTAGGAAATGTTCAAAATTAAGATTATCGATCATTACCCACAAAAGACCTTAGCCAATTTTGACTCGCAACAATTTGAAACGGGTGAGGACTTCGATAACCCAGATGTCATTCTTGTTCGCTCTACGAAATTACATGACCACCCCTTCTCCGATAAACTCAAGGCCGTTGGCCGAGCGGGTACGGGTATTGACAATATCCCGGTTGAAAAGTTAACCCAACAAGGTATTCCGGTATTTTATGCCCCTGGTGCGAATGCAAATGCAGTTAAAGAGTTAGTGGTTGCAGCAATGATCATGGCATACCGCAATATTCGACCCGCCCTGTCTTTTATTGACACGTTAAAGCAGGAGTTGCCAAGCGACCTATCCAGCAATATCGAACAAAACAAGAAACGATTTGCAGGCCAAGAATTGTCTGGAAAAACCCTGGGCATCATTGGGGCTGGTAATATTGGTGTAAAAGTGGCCAACATTGCCCACCATTTAGGTATGCATGTGATAACCTATGATCCGATGATGACCCTATCCAGCGCATTAGCCCTGATACCCGATGTCAATCAAGCAGAATCCATTGAAGCAGTGTTGTCACAATCGGATATTATCTCCTTGCATGTCCCTTTAGTGCCCGAAACAAAGCATCTTATCAATCAACATACCTTATCCTTACTAAAACCAGATGCCGTGTTAGCAAATTTTTCGCGCGAAGGGATTGTTGATGAAAAAGCGTTGCTCAATGCCCTTGACCAAAAGCAACTGAAGTCCTATATGACCGATTTTGCAACAGCCGAGCTGGTTAAGAGAGAAAGCGTCATTTGTTTTCCCCATTTAGGGGCGAGTACGCAGCAAGCACAAGAAAATGCTTCCTCGATGGTCATTACCAATGTGAAAAACTTTTTAGAATTTGGAACGGTTTCCTTTTCGGCAAACTTTCCAGAGACACGACTCGTCAAACCGGATAGTTTCAAGGGGTATCGACTGGTGATCGCCAACGAAAATAAACCGGGGGTGATTGCTGAAATGACGCAAGCCATTTCACGCTCCAATTTAAATATTGAACGAATGGTTAACTCTTCTAATGAAGCCATTGCATTCAATTTAGTCGACATCACTGGCGATGAAGGGGAACTTCAACAAGTCATCAAAGAAATTGAACAATCCAATCATGTACTCAATGTCAGATTAATAAACTATCAATGATTGGGTTATGTGGTTTCATTTTTTTTGTGAAACAAACACGTATATTTATAATTTTCTGTCGTATCAAAATAACCAATTACAAACGATTCTTCATTGAATACCAGCTTATCCCCATCCAGGCTAAGCGTTATCTTGCTTAGTTTTGATTTAATACTTTCTCTATCAGCGTTCATTGCTGAATTAGTTATAAAATAAACTAAATTTAAGCTATTAGTATCAGCATCCCATTTAGCATGTCTTGTGGTAATTTCTTCAGCATCTCGAAATGAGTCATGGGAATTTTTGAAGCCACCAATGATAAACTCCACTTTATAACTGGGTGAAAAGGGTAGCGTTAATTTAATGTCAAAACGTGTTTGTTCAATTTGAACCCGAACCTCATATTGTTGATTGCTGTCACATTGTCCAATCCAATCGCCTGAAAAATTGATATTGTTTTTGATGCTTTTATTGATAATCTTTTGAGTATTTGTTTCATCCATTAAAAATGCAGGTAATTGAGCTTGAGCAATCGTCGTTACACCAACAGATAAAACTACAGCTGCTAATTTAATTTTATTTAACACGTCATTTCCTATGATAGTGACAGCACATAACTAGAATAAATCAGATCCTTATAATACAGGAACTAGTTATAATTTTAAATTTATAGACGAATTTTTGTGGTGAGTTGCCGAAAGACAAGGATAAATTAACTATCAATCATGGGCTAAGTGGCCTGCGCATACCGAGCATTGGATTTCGTTTTTTCCAGTAGTTTTTTGGGAAAATATAATTTGAAGTGGGTATACTCACCCAGTTTAGAATCACAGCGGATATAGCCACCAAATCGGTCCATCACTAATTTGCAAAAAGATAAACCGATTCCAGTGCCCATAAACGTGGTTGTGTAAAAGTGCTCAAACAATCGTGATAATTGTTTTGGGCCCATCCCTTTTCCGGTATCACGAAAATGAAGCACATGATATTTATCTTGCGTTTCTGTCCAAATTTGGATAGTCCCTTTTTGCGCTGTTGCGATAGCGTACAGGGCGTTTTTCATTAAATTAAACAGGACATGTTGCATTAACAATGGCGAGCCAACAAAAGCAAAATCGCCTTTGCAATCGATTAAATCTCGACCCTGGCTATATTGGAACGGATAACGACTTAATGCCTGCTCTAAACACAAAGCCATCGAGCACAGTTCCAGTTGGCAATTATCGAGTGAATTTTCCCGCCCCGCTTTGACTAACAGCATGTCGATAATGGTATTGGCATAATCGATTTCGCTAATGATTCGCTGACTGACACCCGACAAATGTTGCAAACGTTGATTTCGGATAGGCTTATCTACCAATCCAGCATTTCGCGCTTGTTCATACCCATGAAATAAGGCCGGAGAATAGCGCGCTAACGCTTGTGCGCCACTTTTGATGCCTAATAACGGTGTTCGCAACTCATGGGCAATCATCCCAGCTGCTGCTGCCATTCCATCTAGTCGCTGTTGCTGTAACATGGCCGTTTTATAATTTACCGTTGATCCCGCAATGACAATGAAAGCCATGACAATCAACATTTCCATATGTTCTTCACCAAAATACAGCTCGGGTGTTAACAGATAATAACAAAAAAGTGCTATACCCCACCCTAAAGCCAACAACACCGATAAACTAAATAAATCAACTAATAAAACCAATAAAAAGATACTACACAACAAAGACAAAGCCGAAATCACAGACGCTTGATTCATTAAAAAATAGAATGCAAAGAAAAATGATAGCGTATAAAGAATGGTTACAAACCAATACCACGGGAGATATCGGCGAAAGCTTGTTGGCCAGACTGGCGTTAAAATCAATCCTAATCCTAACCCACTACCTATGATTCTTAAAGTCAAGTTTTCATAATATTGAGGAAACCACGACGTCCATACAAAATGAAATAAAACAAAGCCAAATAAGGCGATAACACCAACGGCCACCAACTGATGGGAGGCATATGCCAGCGAACGCTGCATGTTGTCATCAAGGTATCGAATAATCTGTCGCAATTTCCCTATCACAAGCTTTCCTATTCAAACTAAACTTGTGCATTTTGAAGGATTCATCCTACCCCTGTCAATCTTGCCTTTTATTCTAATAAGCCCGATGCATTAATTATTTATTCGGATGCGGGTATAGGCACGTGAACGTTAGCGTTACCGTCTGCGTTACCGAATTTAGTTAAATCAACAGATATCAGTCTTTTAAAAATCAGAAGCAATAGGCTGCGTGTTTCATCATGTTAAATTTAATTACCGAAAATAAATCAAGCGAGTTTTATTGCTAGAATCAAGTCATCTCGATAACGCAGACGTGAACGCAAACGTTCACGTATATGCAATACTATTACCACTATTGACTAAGCGCCCAGGTTACATGCTACCATCTTGCTTTTTTGTTGGAATCAAATGGCCAAACCAATCATCATTGCTACCCGTGAAAGCGAATTAGCCCTTTGGCAAGCAAATTATGTCAAACAACAATTGACCAATCTATTCCCTGACAAGGATATTCAATTGCTGCCAATGAAAACAACAGGCGATAAATTTCTTAAAGACAAATTGCAAGCAATCGGGGGTAAGGGGCTATTTGTTAAAGAGTTGGAAGAAGCGATTCTCGATGGACGAGCCGATCTAGCTGTCCATTCTATGAAAGACGTTCCCGCCTCTTTCCCACAAGGATTAGGCTTGGCTGCGATTCTTGAGCGCCACAATCCTTTCGATGCATTACTTTGTCATGCAAATGAGAATCTCGCATCATTGCCTCAAGGCGCTGTCATCGGGACTTCCAGTCTACGTCGAGAAGCGCAAATTCGGATGCTTCGCCCTGATTGTCAGGTACTCCCTTTGCGTGGCAATATCCATACACGTATTCGAAAATTACAAAATAACGAATTTGATGCCATCATCTTAGCGACATCTGGTTTGGAGAGAATGGGCTTAAGCCATCTGATCCATGAACAATTTGATGCAGAAAGCATGCTGCCTGCTTGCGGTCAAGGGGCGTTAGGCATTGAATGTCGCACTGCGGATGATGAGTTAATTAAGATGATTCATCATTTAGCATGCTCTAAAACCTCTGTTTGCATCAACACAGAACGGCAGGTCAATGCCTTGCTGGGCGGAAATTGCCATGTCCCTATCGCGGTGTATTGCCATTTCATCAACAGCAATCGATTAAATTTACGCGCAAAAATATTTGCTCAAGACGGTAGAAAATGCCTTTCGTTTGTAGCGGATGCACCCGTTGAAGACGCTCATATCCTTGCCGATCGTTGTGCCAACGATCTTCTGGCACAAGGCGCTCAAGCGCTTATAAACCAAGCAGGTGCACATGACTGAGTTTCCCTTACAAGGTCTCCATATTATTAACACCCGCCCCAAACACCAAGCCCCTGCATGGTCTCAACCTTTACGTGCGATGGGGGCAACCGTGAGCGAACTGCCTGCTATAGAAATAAAAGCCATAAAACCAAACTGGGAATCAAGCGTTTTGCCCCTAGAACAATTCGATCAATTGATATTTGTCAGCGCAAATGCCGTGCATTTTTTTTTCCTGGCATTGACAAACCAGCAAACGCTTAGCGATAAAACCCAAGTCAGTGCCGTTGGTCAACAAACAGCCTACCAATTAGAAAAATTTTCTGTGAATGCAAGCTATCCCACAATGGCAGATAGTGAACATTTATTGGCAATGCCACACTTCCAGCAAGTCAAAAACCAGCATATTTTGATAATCAAAGGGGTTGGCGGACGACCCTTGTTAGCCCAGACGTTAAGGCAACGAGGCGCACAGGTGCAGCAAGTCAATGTTTATAAACGCTGCTGTCCAAAGCCTATGAACAATCTGGATGAACTCTGGCAGGATCAGCAAGAAACGATTATACTGGTAACCAGTACGACTGCGATTGATAACTTATTTCATATGATGCCCGACTATCACCCACAGTTGTTGCAAACCACATGGCTGGCGCATAGTAAGCGTATTGCAACGTATGCCATGGAAAAAGGCGTCAAACACGTTATCATTTCTGACGGGGAAGATCTGTACAATACATTACTGAATTATCAACAAGGATTGGGACATGACCGATAAGATAAAAAAAGAATTAGACAACGCAGACAAACCCGAAAATTCCGAGGCAGTGGCCAATACCGATCATTCTAAGAAAAACACATCATTGACTGCTTATATCAGCTTAGTGGTCGCTTTCGCCGCTTTGTTTGCAGCCGCTTACAGCTTCAAACAAGCACAACTTCGCGATGCGTCTTTAAACGAGCAATTATTAATCACCAATAAAACAATCGGTGGCTTAGTTGACGAGCAACAAGAATTTAAAAAGGCCATTGAATCCGCCGATCAACTGTCCCAAAAGAAAATCACCCTGTTTGAGCAGAAGTTAGAGGGGTTTAAGAAAACGATCCAAGAAGTGGACAAAGGAAGCAGTGAAGTTGACGTCTATTTTCAATTAAAAAAAGCCCAATACTATTTGCAGCTAGCACAAATTAATGCCCATTGGTCGCAGCAACCGCAAACAACCATTGAGCTTTTAAAGCAAGCCGATTTATTATTATCTGGCCAACATCAAAGCGCTATTTATACCATCCGACAACAAATAGCCGAGGATATTTCGACCTTAGAAAAGCAACCAAAGCTTGATATTGTTGGCTTATTAACAAAAATTAACGCCATCCAAGCACAAATACACCAATTATCCTATCGTGATGATCCATTATTGTCGAAAAGCAACCATCAAGATGAGAAAGAGAAAGCCGATAAAGAAGGCTGGCGCCAACATATGGCGAATAGTGTCAATGCGTTGGAAAAGCTTGTTGTCATTCGTCATCATGACCACACGGTTAAGCCAATCTTGTCTGACAAACAATTTAGTTTAGTGAAAGAAGCGCTCTATGGCGAATTACAGCAAGCTAAGTGGGCTATCATTAATGGCAATCAAGCCATCTATAAACTCACCTTAGATCAAACGGTAAAGGCCTTACAACAGCAATTCAATTCAAATCAAACGAACGTAGCAAAAATCCTTGGTGAGCTGGAATCCCTACAACAAGTACAATTCCCCCAATCAACCTTTGAACCAAGTAAAGCATTAATGCTACTAAATGAACAAATACAACCGAGTAGCCATCTTTCGAATAAAACCGCTACATCAGGAGGTAAACACTGATGTTTCGTGCTCTATTTTTATTCATCCTTTTAGCTGGATCCGTTTTTTTAGGAATACAATTACAACACGACCCCGGCTATATTCTCATTGCCGTAAATAAAATCACGGTAGAAACGACGCTGTGGGTTGGGATTTTTGCACTGATTTTGGCCTTTGTCCTTATCTATGCCCTAATCCAAATCCTTGGCTCGCTGTACCGGAGTCCTCGTCATTTTCGCCGTTGGCGTAAAAAACGTCATATCGCCATCGCACGACGAATGACGCGCAAGGGATTAATTGAGTTTAGTGAAGGTTATTGGCAAGAGGCAAAAAAACATTTACTCAAAGCCCTTCCCTACTCTGACACGCCATTAATCAACTATTTAATTGCAGCAAGAGCAGCTCAAGAAATGGGAGATTATACACTCCGAGACCATTACCTTCGGGAAGCCCAGCACTCCATGCCTGAAACAAAAATTGCGGTTGAATTAACCCAAGCACAACTTCAATTAGCAAATAAGCAATGGGAACAAGCGCTCGCAACCTTAAGGCATCTGCAAGACTTAGCACCAAAACATCCCTATGTACTGAAGCTCTTAGCGAAATTATACGAAGCCGTGAAAGACTGGCCCCAACTGATTCAGTTACTGCCTGAGTTAAAAAAGCATCAAGTTGTCAGTAAAGACCAATATGATACGTTGTTAATACAAAGCTATTTGCAACAATTCCGAATTTTGATTGCACAACGAAGTTATGAAGACGTGTTAGATTTTAAAAATAATCTGCCCAAAATACTCCGATTTAATCCAAGTTTTATCGCTGAATCAGCACACTTTTATCTTAAACATCAACAACCCGAAAGAGCGGCCGCCATTGTCCAAAAAGGCTTGTCAAAATATGTCAATGAAAAGTTAATCCATCTTTATGGCGATATACCCGCCACGGAAAATTCGCTAAAATTTGCCGAGTCGTTGCTACAAAAAAACCCCCATTCTGCCGCTTTACTTTTATGTTGCGGTAAAATTTGCCTTCAACTAGAACTCTGGGGTAAAGCCAAAAAATATCTTCAACAAAGCATCGACATCACGCCAAGTAAAGAAGCCTATTGGCAATTGGGATGCCTGCTCGAGACCCTCCAACAAGACGAAGAGGCCGTCTTATTATTTAAAAAGGGGTATGCGCTATAAATTGAGCGCTATCCCTCGCACAATTTCTCACTCCGATTTGTATATCGTATAAAGCTTGTCTATAGTAAATTTATATAACCAACGGATAATAAATTGATTTTTTGCAGCAACGCTTCAAGCCGACGCAAAATTCAATGGAACACCTGTGCTATGAAGCAATTTTCTTAAACTCTAATTGTCGATGATATGAGGCGCAACAATGAAAACAAGAATAGAAACAGACAGCATTGGAGAAATTGCGGTCGATGCCAGCAAGTATTGGGGTGCTCAAACCCAGCGCTCTATCATCCATTTCTCCATTGGTGAGGACTTGATCCCCCATGAAATCATTAAGGCAATTGGGATATTAAAAAAAGCCTCCGCACTGGCTAATACAGAACTTAAAATTCTCGAAAAAGAAAAACGAGATTTGATTATTCAAGCTGCCGAGGAAGTCATCGAAGGAAAATTAAATGATCATTTTCCTCTGCATGTATGGATGACAGGCAGCGGAACACAGTCCAATATGAACGTGAATGAGGTGATCTCAAATCGTGCGATTGAACTAACTGGGGGTGCTATGGGAAGTAAAATACCCATTCATCCCAATGATCACGTTAACATGTCGCAGTCCTCTAATGACACATTTCCCACAGCCATGTATATTGCCACCGCCTGTGAAGTCAATGAACGGTTATTACCAGCCGTTCGCTATATGCAGAGCGACTTAGAAAAAAAATCACACCAATGGCGAGATATTGCGAAAATTGGACGAACCCATATGCAAGATGCAGTCCCGCTCACACTTGGACAGGAATTTTCAGGTTATGCGGCATTAATTAAGAAAGATATCGCCCGCATTGAATTTGCCCTGAAAGATGTTTATGAATTGGCAATTGGGGGAACTGCCGTAGGTACCGGTCTCAACGCCCCCCCTGGCTTCGCAAAAAGGGCGGCAAAGCACATTGCTAAAATAACAGGATATCCATTCGTATCCGCCCCGAATAAATTTGAAGTTCAAGGTTCGCACGACGCACTGATTGCAATGAGTGGCGCTTTTAAGACACTAGCAACCTCTTTATTTAAAATAGCCAACGATATTCGTCTTTTAAGTTGCGGCCCAAGAGCAGGGCTTCATGAGTTGCTTATTCCTTCCAACGAACCCGGATCATCAATCATGCCAGGCAAGGTAAACCCGACTCAATGTGAAGCGATGGCGATGGTCGCTGCTCAAGTGATGGGGTATGATTTCGCCAATACGATTGCGGGTTCTGGCGGCTATTTAGAAATGAATGTTTACAAGCCCATGATTGCATTTAACCTCATTCAATCCATTCGAACTTTATCAGACACCTGCATAAACTTCACCAAATACTTGTTAGAAAACACGGAGCCAAACAAGGAAAAAATAGAATATTATTTAGAAAACTCCTTGATGTTAGTCACGGCACTAACACCCATCATCGGTTATGACAAAGCATCGAAAATGGCTCATTATGCGGACAATCATAATTGTTCGCTGGCCGAAGCAAATCGTCAGTTAGGATTCTTAAGTGATGAGGAATTTAACAAAGCGATTGACCCACACAAAATGACACAAGGCGGTCGTTTATAAAGAGAATGCTAGGAATGGGGCAGGCGGTATTGTTTTCTATATGTTGACTCAAGCCCCTTTTGCCTCATCGCTTTTTTTAAATTGAAAAAAGCGCTCCCCTTCACGAACCATGCCCAGCTCAGATCGAGCTCTTCCCTCAACGGCCTCTTGATTTTGCTTGATTGCATCAACTTCCGAAGCAATGTGTTGGTTCTCATCAGCCAGTTTTTCATTACTTGTTAAGAGTTCTTGCATTAAGCGTTGCGTGTGCCGTTGTTCAAAAATACCAGTATCCCCAAACCACAACTTAAATTGCAATGCTAACAATAGTACAACCAAGCTGACCTTAAGCATTTTCATGGTAATATCCCAAACATCTTCCTAAAGAAATAGTCTAAAGCAGTTTTATAAAGAATCCAATATTGAATCGAGGCTATTGACCAACACATTATAAAAGATATTAATGCAAACGTTTACGTACATTCTAGCCAAAACCTTGGAAGTTATGGTCCTAAACACTCCAAATTTGCCTACTAGAGCAACTTAAGGATTTCATTCAGATAACGGCCATCGCGCTTTGACCACAACCGATAAATCCTCATCGGTTTCACCCTGAATCAAACGTTTCCAACCTGCATAGGCAACCATAGCACCATTATCGGTGCAAAATTGCATCGAAGGGTAGGACAATTTAATATCGTGTTTATCAGTTAAAACCGCCAATTGCTGGCGTAAATATCGGTTAGCCCCCACACCACCCGCAACAATTAGCTGATGCATGTTCGTTTGCTTTATTGCGCGATGGCATTTGATGACAAGTGTTTCCACGACGGCTTGTTGAAATGCATAGGCAATTTGTTGTTTAGCAGCGTTATCTTGACTTGAATGATTCCACGCATTTAACGCGTGGGTTTTTAGACCACTAAAGCTAAAATCTAGCCCCGGCCTATCGGTCATCGGGCGAGGAAAAGCCGGCAAGGTCTGCAAGGCGATGGGGCACTCATCGGCTAATTTTGCTAACATGGGGCCACCAGGATAGTCGATTCCCATGAGTTTAGCAGTTTTATCAAATGCTTCACCCACAGCATCATCTAACGTATCACCCAACAGCTCATAGCTCCCAGCTTGATGCACCGCAATTAATTGGGTGTGCCCCCCTGATACCAATAATGCCAAATAAGGTGGTTCCAACGCGTTATCATCGAGTTGGGCAGCTAATAAATGCGCTTCCAAATGGTTGATGGCTAAAGCAGGAATAGCAAGTGAAAAAGCAAAGCTCTTAGCGAAGCAAGCACCCGTTAGGAGTGCCCCCATTAATCCAGGCCCTGCTGTATAAGCTACCGCATCCAAATCAGATTTGCTCATTTTAGCTTCTTCTAACGCTGCGGAAACTAAAGGCACCAAATATTTAACATGATCTCTCGATGCTAATTCAGGAACAACCCCGCCATACTGTTGATGAAGAGCAATTTGAGAATGGAGTTGATGGGCAACTAAACCCGCATGGCTATCGTAAATTGCTACCCCTGTTTCATCGCAAGATGATTCAATGCCTAAAACTTTCATAGTTAGATTATGCTAAAATAAAAGGCATTATATCAGATTTGAAATCATTTATTGACTATTGGCTAGAAATAATGTGTAAATTATCCGGGTTGAACGATAACAAAAACTTGACGTTATCAGAAACTGACACTACAATTGCCAACTTGTTGCTTTAATTTATTAATGTTAGAGGAAATTTGAATGCCCACCGTTCGAGTGAAAGAAGGTGAAAACCCAGAATATGCACTACGTCGTTTCAAACGTGCTTGTGAAAAAGCCGGCATTTTAACTGAATTACGCCGTCGTGAATTTTATGAAAAACCAACTGCTGAGCGCAAACGCAAACAAGCAGCGGCTGTTAAACGACACCTCAAAAAGATCGCACGTGATACCGTATCATCGAAGCGTGGTGGCCGCAAACGCCGATAAATTGAAATTATTATGTCGATTCGTGAACTAATCAATGAAAATTTAAAACAAGCGATGCGTACTCGTGATAAGCAAGTATTAGAGACGCTTCGCTTGATTAATGCTGCCATCAAACAAATTGAGGTGGATGAACGCATCACCGTTGATGAGGCAAGAATGCTTGTAATTTTAGATAAATTATGCAAGCAGCGAAAAGAATCGATAGCACAGTATGAAAAGGCTGGCCGGACAGATTTAGTTGACAAGGAACAAGCCGAACTCAGCATTATTGAAGCCTATCTCCCTGAACCGCTTTCTGACGATGAGATCAACGCATTAGTTAGCAAAGCCATTCAAGACACCCAAGCAGCAACTATGCAGGATATGGGCAAGGTCATGGCGATCCTTAAGCCGGAATTGCAAGGCCGCGCAGATATGGGTAAAGTCAGCCAGTTAATTCGTTCAAAACTCACTTAGCAGTTTTAGCGTCATAATAGGAAAGCACCTAGACGCAAAAAGTATTAGTAAAAATAGCCTCCCAAGCGTAAACAACGTGATACAATGAAAGCTTATCAATCGTAATTTTAATTCAAAAAGGTACCTGATGGCAGGCTTAATCCCCCGACCTTTCATTGATGAATTAATCAATACAACCGACATTGTTGAGCTAATTGACAGCTATGTGCCACTTAAAAAACAGGGCAGTAGTTTTGTTGCCTGTTGCCCTTTTCACCATGAAAAAACCCCTTCTTTCAACGTGGTTGCTAAACGGCAGTTTTATTACTGCTTTGGATGTGGTGCGAGCGGCAACGCCATCAGCTTTATCATGAATCATCTTAACCAAGAATTTGTTGACGCTGTTGAAACACTGGCGAGCCGTTTGGGGATGGATGTTCCTCGTGAGGGTGGGACAAGTTATGTTAAACAAAATAAAAGCCTTTATGAGTTAATGGCAGAAATTGCAACCCATTATCAAAAACAACTCAAACAAACCCCTCAAGCAATTAGTTATTTAAAGCAACGTGGGCTAACAGGTGAAGCAGCAAAACGCTATATGCTGGGCTATGCGCCGTCGGGTTGGCATCACTTAGAGCAAGCCTTTCCCAAACAAGCAAAAACATTAATTGATGCAGGCATGTTGATTGTGAAAGACGACGGCAGCCACTATGATCGATACCGAAACCGTATTATGTTTCCAATTCATGACAGAAACGGTCGAATCATTGGCTTTGGTGGCCGAGCCATTGAAGCCGATCAAAAACCCAAGTACTTAAATTCCCCCGAAACTGCCATTTTCCAAAAAAACCGTGAGCTTTATGGCCTGCACCAAATTATTCAAGAGAAAAACCATCCAAATGAGGTGATTGTTGTTGAAGGGTATCTGGATGTGATTGCATTGGCGCAACATGGGATAATCAATGCCGTTGCCGCGTTAGGAACGGCAACCAGTGCATACCATGTCCAATTGCTACATAAGCATTTCAAGCGAATCACCTTTTGTTTTGATGGTGACAATGCGGGTCGACAAGCCGCATGGCGCGCGTTAGAGAATAGCTTTTCTCAACTCAACAGTGGCATTCAAATCCAATTCAGCTTTCTGCCGGATGGTGAAGATCCCGATAGCTTTGTTCGTCAACACGGCCAGCATGCCTTTCAAACGTATATCACCAAATCAATGAACATTGAGCACTTCTTTTTACAAACCCTGACTGAATCGATTGAGCTCAATACTGCTGCTGGAAAAAGCCAACTCATTCAAGTAGCCAAACCCTACTTGACCAAATTATCCGCTGGCCCCTTCCAAAGTTTACTATTGGAAGAGCTTGCAAGAATGACGCACATCACCAGCGACAGGATATGGGAAATGTGCCAAGTATCCCATCAAGCAGCCAAAGCAATCCAAACGAAAAAATCAGTGACGCGCACCCCCCTGCGCCTTGCCGTTTCCCTACTGTTGCAAAATCCCCAGCTTCTTAATCAACAAAGGCATCCCATTGATAAGACACTGTTTGATGAAGAAGAGCATACTGTTTTAATCAAATTAATCGATTTGATTGAACAGTCTCCTAACTGTACCACTGCCTCATTGCTAGAACACTGGCGGCAAGATGAATTATTTGCCACCATTAATCACTTGGCAGCTTGGGATCATCTCATAACAGAAGAAAGCATGCTTCACGAATTTAATGACACACTGCGTTATTTACAAAAGCAAGGATTGGAACGCAAAATCCACCAGTTTTTGGCAAAATCACGTCGTGGAGAGCTCTCCCCAACCGATCGACATGAATTATCAAAAATGCTACAATTAAAGACAAGATATAACACGGTTAAGTCAAGCTCGTCAGCCTAGTTTTACTAGTAAGTCAATACATGAGGGGAAGCCCCTAAAAAATATCATTTTCTTTGAATGGTTACTGGCAAGTTTTGCTCAAGCGGTTTATAATCACTAAATTTAGGAAGACAAAAGAAACAGGACATAGGCAGCCCCCCCAAGATCAAGGCAAAAGGAAATTTTGATGCGGGTGTTTAGACTAACTAAATGACCGAATCAAAATTTCTTTTTAACGCAGAAATTGAGGTTTTGCATATATCCTGAGGAATTAACCTGTGTTTGGCGTATGGTGTAAATTCTTAATCGAAATTGCATCAATTTCATAATTTTTTCAAGGCGAAGTGTCAATTGCTATGAACGATCAAGAACAACAGAGCTCACAAATTACCAAAGTAATCAGTTTAGGTCGCGATCAAAAATATTTAACGTATGCCCAAATCAACGACTTGATGCCTGATGTTGTCGGAACCGAAACCTACGAAGTGTTCATTAACATGTTAGAAGAAATGAACATCAAGGTTTTTGAACATCCTCCCAGTGAAGATGAACTCACGCTCCTTAATGATGATGATACATTGGGCGATGAAGACGATATCCGAGAAGCCGCTGCCACAGTTGCCTCCCTCGATAAAGAATCCGGTCGAACGACGGATCCTGTCCGCATGTACATGCGTGAAATGGGTACTGTCGAGTTACTGACACGAGAAGGCGAAATCCGAATTGCCAAGCGAATAGAAGAAGGGATATACCAAGTTCTGAAATCGCTCGCCCATTATCCAGAAACCATCCAGATGGTATTAGAAGATTATGATCGCTATCTCGCAGAAGAAATGCGTTTGAGCGACATTATCAGCGGATTTGTTGATAGTGATAGCGAAGAAGAAATTGCACCACCTTCGAATATTGGCTCGATGCTGGATGATGGTGATAGTGATAGTGATAGTGATGGTAATAGCAATATTGGTAGTGATGATGATGGTGATGGTGATTCTGAGCCGGACGACGACAGCACTACCGCGACTAGCCTTGAACTAGATGATGAATCAGACGCTGAATCAGAAGAAGATGATGATGAAGGTGGCGGTCTTGGTGATGAAGGCCCGAACCCCGAGCAAGCAGCCTTATATTTCCAAGAATTGCGTGATAATTATAATGCCGCAATGGTTGCACTAAAAGACAAAGGCCGTGGGGATAAAAGAACCATTGAATTGCTGGAATTAATGTCCGACTCATTCCTCAAGTTGAAATTAACGTCACGACAAGTTGACCTTTTAACTCGCCACTTCCGTAAAATGCGCGCTTATATTCGTGATGCAGAGCGCCGCGTCATGCGTATATGTATTGAACGTTGCAAAATGCCTCGAAAAATTTTCATCGAAACCTTCCCCGGCCATGAGACGGATAAAGGCTGGCTTGATATGGCTATCAAAAAAGCCAACAAGCGTATTGAAATGGATAAAATTGAAGAGCACCGAGAAGAAATATTATCGATTCAAACGAAGTTGTCTGAATTTGAAGACGAGTTTGGTTTAAAAGTGATTGAAATTAAGGACATCAACCGTAAAATGTCCATCGGCGAAGCCAAAGCTCGCCGTGCCAAAAAGGAAATGGTCGAAGCTAACTTACGATTAGTCATTTCCATCGCCAAAAAATATACCAATCGTGGTTTGCAATTCTTAGATCTTATCCAAGAAGGGAATATCGGCTTAATGAAAGCTGTCGATAAATTTGAATATCGTCGAGGCTATAAGTTTTCCACCTACGCAACATGGTGGATTCGCCAAGCGATCACCCGCTCAATTGCCGATCAAGCGAGAACAATCCGTATACCGGTTCATATGATTGAAACGATCAACAAATTAAACCGAATCTCTCGACAAATTGTGCAGGAGACTGGTCGTGAGGCAACACCGGAAGAACTCGCTGAAAAAATGGATCTAAGCGAGGATAAGATTCGCAAAGTGTTGAAAATTGCCAAAGAACCCATTTCCATGGAAACGCCAGTTGGTGATGACGATGATTCCCATCTGGGCGATTTTATTGAAGATGGTACAATGGATTCCCCTGTTGACACAGCGATTGCCAAAGGGCTTCGCGAAGCCACCATGGAAATTTTGGAAACATTAACGCCTCGAGAAGCGAAAGTTCTGCGCATGCGCTTTGGTATTGAAATGAATACTGACCACACCCTCGAAGAAGTTGGAAAGCAATTTGACGTCACCCGTGAGCGGATTCGTCAAATTGAAGCCAAGGCATTAAGAAAACTCCGCCACCCCTCACGCTCTGAGAAACTCAATAGTTTCCTAGAAGGGGATAACGACTAAGCCAGTCACTCGATAAAGGTGGGCATCGCAGCGCGTGCCCACCTTGACTGATTAGAACACCCACAATATTTGCATCATCGGGCAGATAGGATCACACCCAGCCACCACCAACCGCTTTATAAACACTGACTAATTGAATCAAACTAGCAGCTTGCGCATCAATGGCATTGAGTTCCGAGCGCAACAACCCTTGCTGGGATTGAATTACCGACAAAATATCATCTTCACCTTCACGATATCGTTGCCTCGCTAATTTAACAGCATGCTGGTTTGCAGCAACCGCATTCAAATATTGATAAGTCGTTTGTTGGGATTGCTTCAATTGTTGAATGGAGGACTCCGCTTCTTGCAAGGCTGATAATACGGTTTTCTTATACTGAAGAACAGCCTCTTCTTGTTGAGCTTGCGATAAGTTGATGTTGGCATGAACTTGCCCACTTTGAAAAAGAGACCACTGCATAAATGGCCCCAATGTCCAAACAGAACTATTTCTATTCCAAAGGGTTTTTAACGCGATACTTTCTAAGCTGTAGTTTGCGACTAAGTTAAACTTAGGATATAAATCAGCTACTGCCACGCCGATGGCGGCGGTGGTTGCTGCAATGTTTCGTTCAGCGGCAATGATATCTGGTCGTCTTCTCAGTAAATCAGAAGGAACACCAACGGCCACTTTCTTAGGGATTTTGGGCATGGAGTAGGTATTTAACAATTGTTTGGCCATTTGGCCTGGCGCTTTCCCCATCAAAATGGCAATCAAACTTGCTTGATGAAAGGCTTCGCCTTGAAACCGCGGCAAGAGCGCTTCAGTTTCTTTAAGCTGACTATCGGTCAAAGCAACATCCAATTCATTAGTGCTCCCCGCTTCGAGTCGCTGCCGAGTAATTGTAAGTGTTTGTTTTTGTAAGGCAATATTCTTCTGAGTAATATCAATTTTTTTCTGAGTGGCCCGAAGTTGAATGTAAGACCTTGCTATTTCAGCTCGAATTAAACGAATGGTATCATCAACCGTAAATGAGGCTGCTGCTGTTTGCGCTGAGCGTTGTTGATTGCGTCGAAAATTCTGACCGAAGACATCAATTTCCCAACTGGCGTCAAACCCAGGTTGATAGACCTTTCGATTCAGGGCGATATTGTTGAACAATGGGTTATTGGCATTGGCAAACAGACCTAAAATCCGACCAGTTCGGCTGATTTCTTCATTGGTCACAGAGGCCTTACCAATTACTTTCGGTCCACCCCTCGCATAATCCATCATTTGCAATGAGCGCGCTTGAAGCAGTCGTTTACAAGCAATTTGCACGTCTAAATTTTCAAAAGCTATTGCCTCAACATATTTGCTTAATTGAGGATCGGCTAACTGTTGCCACCATTGGCGCTCTACAAATGCCGTTACCATTTGATTCGAATGGGTTGACCAATGATATTTTTCCAATGACGTGACCGGTGCACGATAATTAGGGCCAACGGCACAAGCCGTTAGCAATAGGCACATCAATAGCCAAAGTCCTTGTTTCATCGTGCTATCCTATTCCACGCGTTTTCTAAAATACCATCCTGCCACAGGCAGCGTCACACTAGCAATAATCAACATCGGCCATGTGTTTTGCCATACGAGCGCAAAAGGCATGTCTTTTAAAAATATCCCTTTTACTGCCACCAAAGCAAATTTTAACGGGTTGACATTAGTGACCATTTGCAACCATTCTGGCATATTTTCAATGGGAGAAGCATACCCGGATAACGTCACCGCCGGAACCATAAAGACAAATGTGCCAAGCACTGCTTGTTGTTGGGTTGCTGACATCGACGAGATAAATAAACCAACTCCCACAGTGGACAAATTAAAGATAGTCAACACGAGGGCCATCAATGTGACACTGCCAGTAAAGGGTATATGAAAAATAAACATGGCAGCAAGCCAAATGATACCCGCTTCCATGGAACCGATGATAATCGCAGGAATCGTTTTTCCAATGAGAATTTCCCTCGGGCTTAATGGCGATACTAACAGCTGATCAAACGTTCCTAGCTCCCTTTCTCGAGCGACGGATAAGGAGGTTATCATTAACACAATCAACATCGATAATATGCATACTAGTGAGGGCACTGTGAACCATTGATAGGATAAGTTTGGATTGAACCAACTTCTGTCTATTATCGCCACACCAGCAGATTGCGATGGCGGGGAATTTCCAACCATTCGGTTGAAACGCAGGATAATTTCAGTGATATACCCATTAATAATTTGACTTGCATTGGAACGCCGCCCATCTAAAATAAGTTGCAGCGCAACGGGTTCTCCTGCGTCCAATTTAGCTGAAAAATTAGACGGGATTTGCATCACGGCAGTGACCGTTTGTTCATCCACCAATGTCTGAATGTCATTTTGGCTCCGTAAGAATAGTATTTTTCTAAAAAATGGGGAGCCTTGCATTTGGGTGATCAAGTGTGACGACTGTTTTCCTTTGTCTTGATTATAAATAGCCAATTCAATGTTTTTTACTTCTAACGTTGCCGCATAAGCAAAGATAAATAATTGTAAAATAGGGGGTGCTATCAATACAAATCGTGATTTCGGGTCCCGAAAGAGGGTTAACAGCTCTTTAATAACCAAAGCAATGATGCGAGAAGAAATCATTAACGCTTTTTCCCTAATCTAGTCGTTTCGTCGTTTTATGAGATATGATGATATAAAAAAACGTGGCAATCAAACTCATTGCAACAATACATTTAAATAATAACCACCACACATCCCCTACCATGAAGATTGTTTGCAAACTAGTCACAAAATACCGAGCGGCCACAATGTGGGTTAGCCACTGAATGGGTTGTGGCATGGCGGATATTTCAAAGATAAAACCCGATAGCATGAACGCAGGCAAGAAGGCCGAGATCAACGCCCCCTGAGATGCCACAAATTGATCGCGCGCGACCGTTGATATTAACATGCCCTGCCCTAGTCCAGCCATTAAAAAAACACCCGTTACCAATGATAGAACTAACAATCCACCTCTAAAAGGCACGCCATACCAAAAATAACTAATCGACAAACACAAAAACATCGAACCTAATCCTAATATAAAGTAAGGAATCAGTTTTCCAAGTAAAATTTCCTTGTTGGTTACTGGCGTCGCCAACATCGCTTCCATCGTCCCCCGTTCCCATTCTCTGGCTATCACCAATGCGGTTAATAACGTACCAATTAAAGTCATCACAATGGCAATTGAACCAGGTATCAAAAAGTTTCGACTTTTTAGCTCAGGGTTATACCAAAACCGACTTTCTAAGTGCGCGCCGACTGCTTCATTCGAGCCGGATTGTGCTTGCAAACTAGTTAGCCAATTACCTACGATACCAGCTGAGTAATTGGTGACAAACTGCGCTGTGTTAGGTTCCGTTCCATCGGCAATTGTTTGAATTTCAGCTTGACGATACGGGTTTTTAAAATCAGCTGAAAATTGTGCAGGAACAACCACCATGCCACGCAGCTTACCCGATATAATACCCGGTATGACTTCGCGCCTATCTTGCGCAAGCTCGATACTTAAAAAGCGCGTCCCTTTAAATGCGGTGATCAACGATGAAGTCGTCACATCTGACTTCTCCACCACCAAACCAATCGGAACTCGGTTACTATCTAAATTCACGCCATAACCGAAGATAAAAAGCAAAATCAGGGGCAACACAAACGCAATAAGAATGGCACTGGGGTCACGAATAATTTGGTATGTTTCCTTTCTTATTAATGCTCGCAAAATTCGCCAGTTTATCATTCATGCTCCTGGTTTTGCCCTTCTATAAGGGCAATGAATGCATCTTCCATGGTGGGGTGAGGTAGCGATGCATTGGTGACACGTTTCTTTAGATTATCAGGTGTGTCTGTTGCAATGTTTTGTCCCCGATAAATAAGTGCGATTCGGTCGCAGTACTCCGCCTCATCCATAAAATGGGTAGTGACCATCACGGTTACCCCTTTATTGACCAAGCTATTGATATGAAGCCAAAATTCACGCCGGGTGACGGGGTCAACGCCTGAGGTCGGTTCATCTAAAAACAAAATATCCGGCTCATGCATCAATGCGCAAGCAAGCGCTAATCGTTGCTTAAAGCCTAAAGGCAAATCCCCCGCGTTTTGATTCAAATGCTTATGTAGATCAAAAATTTGAATCATTTCATCCACCGATTGCTTTTGCTTTTTGCCCGATAATCCATAGAGCCCCGAAAAAAACTGCAAATTTTGAAATGCATTTAACTGGCCATATAACGAAAATTTTTGTGCCATGTAGCCAAGTCGAGAACGTGCTTGTGAAGTGGAGTGACGTAAATCAAACCCCATGACAGATGCATCCCCACTGGTAGGTTGCAACAAGCCACATAACATCTTAAACGTGGTTGATTTACCCGCCCCATTCGGACCTAATAAACCAAATATTTCACCCCGTTGGATAGTAAAACTATTATCAGACACAGCAATAAAATCACCAAACCGTTTAGTCAAATTGCGCGCTTCAATCACGGCTTCTTTCGATGCTGGCTTTTCAGGCATGGCTTCTGCCAACGCAGATTCACCTCCGGGCCCTCCTCCTAACTTATCCATAAACGCATCTTCAAAGACAGGCGCAACTTTTAACCAATGTGCACCTAGCCCATCTGGCAATTTTGGTAACTCATTCGCATTACGGGTAACAATTCGTAGATTTTCACCTTGAATAACGCCGTCTAAACATTGTTTTTCGTTGAGTAATTTGAGCAAAACCTGTCGACGAATATTGGAAGCAACACCCGCGACATGCCAACACCGATCCTTTAAGGTGCTGAGTAATGTATCGGGTTTTCCCTGGTATAATGCATTCCCTTCATTTAATAATAATACGCGATCACATCGTTCTGCTTCATCGAGGTATGCTGTTGACCAAATAACACCCATGCCACCTTCAATCAATTCCTGAACCATTTGCCAAAGTTCACGACGAGAGATTGGGTCTACGCCAACACTTGGTTCATCTAACACTAATAATTCGGGTTCACCAACGAGCGCACAAGCCAAGCCCAGTTTCTGCTTCATACCGCCTGATAATTGACCGGCTAAGCGACTTTGAAACGGATCAAGACTGGTAAATCGCAGTAATTGGGCAAATTTCTTCTGACGCTTTTCGCCAACCACACCACGTAAATCTGCATACAAAGTTAAATTTTCGGTCACCGATAAATCTTCATACAATCCAAATTTTTGCGGCATATAGCCAATATGAAGGTGAATTGACTGCGCCTGTTTTTGACTATCAAAGCCAAGAACCGTAATGGTCCCAGAAGAAGGTAATAATAAGCCGATAATTAAGCGAATTAAGGTTGTTTTCCCAGCACCATCCGGACCAACCAAGCCTAACATCTCCCCGCGGTTGATAGAGAGATTAATCGCATTTAATGCTGGCAACGAACTGGGAGGAAATGTTTTGCATATCTGATTGATTTCCACCAAGATTTGGTTTTCAGCCATTTCCTTTTACCTGATGCAAGGGAATTTTAACCGTCACCGGCATCCCCTGGCGGAGATGTTTATCTGGATTATCCACAACAATTCGGAATCGATATACCAAATCGGTTCTTAGCTGAGTCGTTTCAACATTTTTTGGGGTAAATTCTGCTTTAGAGGCAATGTAACCAATGTGGCCATGATAGGGCTTTTTCGGTTCTGTATCAGTATAGACTTCCACCTTTTGCCCGGGATAAATCAATCCCAATTTTGGCTCATCAATAAACGCTCTTACCCATACAGGATCTGACACAGTTAAAGTATAAACCGTTTGGCCTGTTCCAATGATTGAACCAGGCTCACGCACACGCGTTAAGATATAACCGGAAGTTGGTGCTTTGATATAGGTATCACTTAAGGCCGTTTTTGCTTTTTCTATCTGCACTTGCGCCGCTTTTACTTGGGCTTGCGTTTGGGTATTCATGGCAACGGCTTGATCAAACAAAGCCTGTGAAACAGCACCTGTTTTGATTAAACGAGTTCGTCGTTCATTGACTTGTTTGGCATTGTCATAAGCGGCTTCTGCTTCGACAAGCTGTGCGTTGGCTAGCGCAAGATCTTCATCAAACGTATCCTGTTCCAATTGCGCCATCACCTGCCCCGGCGAAACAAAGTCCCCTTCCTCAAACAGCATTTTTTCCAGACGCCCTGGCACACGAAAGCCTAAAGTAACCTCGCGAATATCCACATTCCCATAAAACGTCAGTGGTTCATGCCGATGCTCCACCCGATAGACGATATACACCAAAAGCAGAATCCCAACGACCGCTCCCACACCAATCAAACGTACTTTAGCCAATCTAGTCACTCCTGTTACCAAACAGGATGGCAGAGATTCCCCTTACCAACCCATGTAATCCTTCATTGTGGCTGAAAAATAGAGCAAACTCAATGTGTTGGCCGCTTTGATAGAAATGGATAAAAATTCCTAGCATTTTAAAAACGAGAATCGTATAATGGCAAGTCCATTCGGGCCCATAGCTCAGTTGGTTAGAGCAGCGGACTCATAATCCGTTGGTCCTAGGTTCAAGTCCTAGTGGGCCCACCAATTAAAGCCAGTAAAATCAATA
>JAGVJN010000035.1 GCA_020051095.1 Pseudomonadota bacterium
AACAACATAATATCACAATAAATCTTCTCGCGGGCGAGGGGGTTCTCTTTGGTTTTGCCAATTTTTCTTATTGAACAAAAATATATCAGGATTCCTCAGCGCTTCGCTGTATGCGGGCTGGATTTTTAGGATTATTCCTCCCTTAGCTTGATGGCTATGGGACTTGGCTCGACCTACGATTGCTCAATTAGCTTGAAAATGCTACTTACCTATCAAGGCCAGCATCGCTTTCGCCGCTTTTTGTTCTGCTTTCCGACGAGATGGGCCCACCCCTTCTGTTGAAAGTTGAAGGGATTTTAGTTGGCACTGGACATAAAACTGCTGAGCATGCTCTTCACCAACCGTTTTCACCAGTTGGTAATCGGGCAAGTCCATTCCCTGAGATTGTAGTTTTTCCTGCAAAACACTTTTTGCATCTTTGATATCATTGATTAAAGAGCCATCGTTTAATCGGGATTCAAACAGGAACAAAATCGACTTTTTGCATGCTTCAAAACCACCATCGAGATAAATAGCAGCAAAAACGGCTTCTAAAGCGTCTGCTAAAATCGACGCTCGACGAAATCCCCCACTCCGTAATTCTCCCTGCCCCATGATTAAATAATCACCCAGCTTGATTTCTCGCGCTATCTCAGCCAGGGTATCCCCTTTCACCAAATAGGAACGTAGCCGACTTAGAACACCTTCTGCTTGATTCTGGTATCGCTGATAAATAGCTTCAGCAATCACTAGACTTAACACTGAATCACCAAGAAACTCTAGCCGCTCATTATGGGAAGTCGCTGCACTTCGGTGGGTTAATGCAAGGTTTAGCAAGGCGGCTTGATTGAATTGGTAATTAAGTGATAAACAAAGCTTTTCAACATCAGGGCGCATTAATGTTTACCTCTTGTTCAACTTTAAAGTGCACTAATAGACTGATGTTGGCAAACATTTTTTCTTTCACTTCGTAATCAATTTTAATGTTGAAGGTGTTGTAATTTATCGGCTTAATAACAATATTGCTGGGCTTAATTGAAATAACACTATCAATATAAAATTGATTAATCAATATCCGCCGGATTTGGTCAGAGTTATACGACATATCATGGCTAAACCGTTCTGAGGAAATATTGGTCAAAGCCGATACGGCATTTTTCACCTTATAATTATTATAATAAATGGGTGCAACCTTCATAATAAAAATTGCGAATATAACAACCAACGCTGCTGATACTAACATGCCTGTTAACGTCATGCCTTGCATCCGTCTCATTTTTCATTCCTTTCAATAAGTTAAAACCATCGGTAAGAGTAACCCTGGGGCGTGTCCTCATACCCTACAGTATAGTTCCTATTCGAGACCAACGTACAGAGCCAGTCTGACCATTCCAACTGAGCCAAACCATCACCGCTTTACCGCGTAAATAGGATTCTGGTACAAATCCCCAAAATCGGCTATCAGCACTATCATCCCGGTTATCGCCCATCATGAAGTATTGTTTTGGGGGAACAACTAAGGAAAAATCAGCAGAATATGCTTCAGGATTAAGGTAAATGGCATGTTTAGTGCCCGCCAAATCTTCTTCATATTTTGCGACGGTACGTCCAGAGCTTTCATCGGTGGTATATTCAATAAATGTCTGCTTTATTTCTTTGCCATTGATGTAGAGCACTTTATCACGGTACTCCACTTTATCACCCGGCACGCCTATCACGCGTTTAATAAAATCATAAGTCGGATCAGGCGGCCATCTGAAAACCGCAATTTGTCCGGTTTTAGGTTCGGAAATTGGCAGTATTTTTGTTTCAGAGACTGGCAACCTCAAACCATAAGAAAACTTGTTCACCACCACGAAATCACCGACTTGTAAAGTGGGCTCTAAGGAGCCTGATGGGATACGGAATGGCTCACCTAAAAATGAGCGCAAGATTAAGACAATTAGAAATATTGGGAAAAACCCATGACCAAACTCTAAAATTCTTCCCCGTTTTTGGCCGGCCGGGCGTTTTTTCGCATAGTAAAAAACCTCCAAGACATACAAAACGCCGGTTAAGATTGTCATGACTAATAAAAATAAGGCAAAACTCATACGTTAATATCCTTTTTTATTAGGGTTTGTTGATATTTCGTTCCGGGTGGCAAGCAAACGGGACGAAATGTCGACAGACCCTCTTTAATTTTTCTTTTTGTGTGTTTGGAACACTGCCATGAAGGCTTCTTGGGGTATCTCCACGCTACCCACCTGTTTCATTCGCTTTTTACCTGCTTTTTGCTTTTCTAATAATTTGCGTTTACGCGTGACATCTCCCCCATAGCATTTCGCTGTCACATTCTTGCGTAATGCTTTGACCGTTTGCCTTGCGATGACATGGTTACCAATAGCAGCCTGGATGGCCACATCAAACATCTGCCTGGGAATGAGTTCTTGCATTTTTTCAGCTAATACCTTGCCTCGTTGATAGGCCACATCACGATGGACAATGACCGCCAGAGCATCCACCTTATCGCCATTAATCAAGATATCCATCTTAACAAGATTTGCCGGCTCAAATTTTAAGAAGTTATAGTCGAGTGAGGCGTATCCTCGGGTGAGTGACTTTAACTTGTCAAAAAAATCCGAAACCACTTCACTCATGGGTATGTCATAAACGACCGAGACTTGATAGCCACTATAAGTCATGCTGACTTGTGAACCCCGACGTTCAGTACATAAAGAGATGACTTGGCCAAGATAATCTTGAGGCACCAAGATATTAGCCCGAACGATGGGTTCATACATCTGTTTGATTTGCGAAGCGCCTGGTAAGTGGGAGGGATTATCCACCATTATCATTTCTGACTTCGTGGTTTCAACTTGGTAAATCACTGTTGGCGCAGTCGATATCAAATCCAGGTCATATTCCCTTTCTAAACGTTCCTGAATGATTTCCATATGCAGCATACCTAAAAAGCCACAGCGAAAACCAAACCCCAGTGCTTCCGATGACTCCGGTTCAAAAAACAACGACGCATCATTTAAACTCAATTTATTCAAAGCGTCACGAAACGCTTCAAAATCATCCGCACTGATTGGAAATAACCCGGCATATACCTGCGGCTTTACTTTTTGGAATCCAGGCAATGGGCTTTTGGCTTGATTTTTCTCAAGGGTTAACGTATCACCAACCGGTGCCCCATGGATGTCTTTTATGCCAGCAATCACATAGCCTACTTCACCTGCTTTTAAAGCGGCTAGTTTATGCCGCTTTGGCGTAAAATACCCGACTTCATCCACTTCATGGCTGCGGCCCGTTGACATCACCCGCATTTTATCGCCTTTTTGCAGCTGGCCATTGACGATTCTAACCAAGGAAACAACCCCAAGATAACTATCAAACCATGAATCAATAATCAACGCTTGTAACGGCTCTTCAATTTCACCCTTCGGCGGGGGAATTTTATCAACGATTGCTTGCAAAACTTCGCGTACACCGTCTCCCGTTTTTGCCGACACTTTGAGAGCGTTGCGAGCTTCAATGCCAATAATGTTCTCAATTTCATTGCATACCCTCTCAGGCTCAGCTTGGGGTAGGTCTAACTTATTAAGAACCGGGACAACTTCTAATTCTTGCTCAATAGCAGTGTAACAAACCGCGACCGTTTGCGCTTCCACGCCTTGTGCCGCATCGACTACCAAGATAGCACCTTCACAAGCGGCCAACGAACGGGACACTTCATAACTGAAATCAACATGCCCAGGGGTATCAATGAAATTTAATAAATAGGTTTGTCCATTTTCAGCTGTAAAATTAAGGGACACGCTTTGGGCTTTAATGGTAATACCACGCTCTCTCTCAATATCCATTGAGTCTAAAACCTGCTCTTCCATTTCACGATCTGTCAAGCCCCCGCATATTTGAATAAAGCGGTCAGCCAAGGTTGATTTACCATGATCAATATGAGCAATGATTGAAAAATTACGGATATGACTTAGATCGCTCAAACTGAATACCTGCAAAGAAAAAGAGGTGTATTCTATCGCAAAAAAGCCGCAGAAAAAAGATGGTCACAAGAGGCATCGAAAATATACACAATTTTGCCATGAAAATCGGGGCAATTCACGATTGCCCCTATCAACAGATCTTAACCCAGCAATTTGTATAGAATGGCTGACAATGCCAAAAGGCCAATAATAGTTGTGAATATATCCGCAATCGTTTGTCGATAGGCTTTTAGCCGCTCTATGCGATACAACGCATGCATTGGCATCAGAAACAAGATGATCGCTATGATGGGCCCACCCAATGTTTCAATCATGCCTAATATTGAAGGATTGATGGTAGCAACAATCCAGCATGCCCCCAATATGGATAAATCAATCGATGGCAAAAACGCTTTCTTCAATAAGGGATTGGTAGGATGAACTTCTTTTTGCCATAGACCTTTTAAACCTTCTCTTGCGCCTAGATAATGGCCAAAAAACGATTTAGCAATGGCAACAAAAGCGATGATAGGTGCAATTAACGAGATAAAAGGTTGGTGAAAGTAGTTTGCCAAATACGATAAAATAGAGATATTTTGATGCTTGGCCAACTGCATGTCTTCAGGAGTTAAGGTAAAAACACAGCTAAATACAAAAAACATTACCGTTGCAATCATCAATAGATGGCTTGTCGCTAATATCTGACAACTTTTTTGATCTGCATCTTTCCCATAGGTTTGCTTTTGTTGTAAAGCAAACGAGGAAATGATCGGTGAATGATTGAAGGAAAATACCATCACCGGAATCAAAATTGCAATGCTAGACATTGTCGAGGTGGACAGAAGCGATGGCGAATTATTCAGTGAATGAATCCAGTACGATAAATTCCATGAAGGAATGAGATAACACGATAGTGCCAATAGTACGATAACAAACGGATAAACAAGCATACTCATTGAGCGCAGCACCATCTGTTGACCAAAGACAATGACTAGCATTAAGCCAGTTAATAAACCACCGGATAATAAAGGTCGGGAGATAGGCTGAAAATGAAGTTGGTTCACCCAAAAACTCTCAGCGGTATTGGTGATTGCCACGCTATACATCAGTAAAATTGGAAAAATGGCAAAGAAATAAAAGAACGTAATCAGAAGGCCTGAGCGTTGACCATAATATTCTTTTGCGACATCGGTGATATCGCCGTGTTTATTTGGTGATGATAAGACAAATCGGCTAAGACCACGATGGGCATAATAGGTCATTGGGAAAGCCAAGATCGTCATAATCAATAATGGCAAAAGCCCGTTGATACCCGCATTAATCGGCAGGAATAAGGTGCCGGCTCCTATTGCTGTTCCATATAAGCTAAGCGTCCATAAGGTATCTTGCTTATTCCACGAGCTATTTAAGGGGGTGTTGCTCTGTTCGAGCGACTCAATAGTTACTTGTGTCACCTTGACTCCTGAACGACGATCACTGTCATCTATGGTAAAGAAACCAGGCAAAAAAAGCAATAATATTTACCAATCTGTAATATTAAATATTACTGTGTAGTATTTGGCGTTCATCTGACTAAAAAGTCAAAATATTGCCCAGGATAAGGTTCATTAATTAACGTAAAATGCCACCATTCCTTGTGGTAGGGCTTAAATCCTGCTTGACGCATAATTTTCCGCAGTCGCTTCCGATTCGATAATTGCTCTTTTGATTGTCTAGCATAATGAAAGTGCGCGCTCGGGTCGAGACAGTCAAACCGTGTGCCCATATTAATTGAATTATCGTTTAGATAAGCCAATGTTGAGTCATAGCAGCGTTTAATGGCCCGGAGATGGGGCTGGTGTTTTGGTTCATTTGCAAGAATTAATGTTAAATCAACCGTGCTTCCACGGCTATGTCCCGAATAGCGAGCGATATAACCTTTTTGGAATAATTGATTCTTCCTTACGCGTGGGTAAAAAGCGGGTTGATAAGCATTCGATAGGTGATTTTGACTCCAATGATAGAAATCATCCACGGCCCATTTTGGGCGATAACAATCATACACTTTCAGGCTATAACCCATCTTTTTTGCTAGTTTCTGAGCTTTCCGCAAAGCAACTGCTGCCGGCTTTGTTAGAATGCACACACCGGATTGATAACCAGCAATCGGGCGACCAACAAAATTGTTGTTGGTCGCATAACGCATATCTTGCTTGATGTCCGGAGCTATGTTCTGCAAATAAACAAAACCTGGGGGAAGAGAAAAGCTTAATTTAGCAATCGACCACAATAAAAACCATGCGAGTGCGCGCATTTCCCCTCCTCTATATGCTATTCAGAACAGCCTACCCCGTCAAAACCAACAACTTCACAACGTTGATGGTTTTGTGCGGTGAATTGATAATAGCTACCATTGACCTTGGCATATATTTGACCTTGCTTAGCCTGCCAATTTGGTGCATTTTTCATGGCTGTTTGAAGTTTTGCCATATCAGACACTGGGCGCCAAGCTGGATCACCTTTTTTCACCGCTTCAGAAGGGATGGAGAAGTGGGTAAAACCTTTACTAACTGCTGAGATAGCATTGAGTGCATCAATGATGCCGTGCCCACATGGCATCTTCCCTTGGCAAGATTCTGTGACCTTTGATGATGCGCCAAAATCATGTGTTGTGGCATAGAGCAATTGCTCAAGCGCAACCACGCTCATTCGCCTTGGGGAAGCAGAATCAACTAAGCCAAACAAGCCCGCAGCATGTGGGGAGGCCATACTGGTTCCTTGATAGAAATCATACCCCGAACCATAATATCCTTCGCCTGGTTTAACCGTTGATAAGATACCACCATCTGTGCCATATCGCTGATCGCCGCCCGGCGCTGCGAAGGCAACGGATGGGCCATAGTTTGAAAAATAGGAACGCAAGCCAGATGGGCCAGTGGAAGCCACACGTACCACGCCACTGCATATCGCTGGAGCATTAAAATTTTCCCAATGATTATCATTTCCTGCAGCTGCGACAACCACAACACCATGTTGGCGTGCGTAATCTACGGCTTCTTGCAATGCCTGATCACAATAGCTTCGTTCTTTGCCGGGATGCTCATCCACACCAAAGCTCATATTAATAACGCGTGCTTTGTGTTTATTCTTTGGTACGCCAGGCACATCAGCACCGGCCGCCCAATAAATCGCATTGACCACATTACTCTCATAAAACATACCATCGGCAGCGGGTATTTTCACTGGTAAAATTTTCATCGAAGGGCCAACACCCTGCATGATATTACCATAACCAGCAATTGTGCCTGCCACATGCGTGCCATGATAGGACTCCGTTTCATCTGCCAAATTCATATCATTGGCGACAAAATTCCAGCCGTAAATATCACCATTTTCGTCATGAAAAACATTACCCATCAAATCAGGATGGGCCTCAAGGCCTGTATCTAACACAGCAACAACCACTTCTCGTTTCGCATTACCCAGCGAATAAGCCCATGCGCCATCCATTTTGCCAGGTGCTGATTCAAGCATCATCCCTTCAGGTGCAGAAAACTCATCCCACTGCAGTTCATGGCTTAAAACTAACATAGGATCTTGGTAAGATTGTTTTGGTAAAGGCTTAAACTGCCCACGACGGTTTATGACTGCATACTCAATATCGGACCGTTGGTTCAATTGGCTAAGCAATGTTTGCTCATCCATTGCTTTAATTCCCTTTTTCTCATGCACGCTCACCTCATAGGTACCTCCCGCCATCGGTTTAACCTCGTTTGCTGTCAAGCCTAGTGAATTCAAGCTTGAATTGATAGACATTGCCAACGATGGATGGGGGGATTTGAATTTGATAATAAAATTGTGATTTGCATGAGATACAGGTACTGACGCAGATAGCGTCAATGCAGCCAAAAAAGCATACTTGCGCATAGAAACTCCTTGTTTGTTTCAAAATCGCAGTATGCCTTAGGTTTGTGGTTTGCGCAACCGTTGAGGGTTTCTGATCGAGGGACTACCTATAAAAATAAAATCCCTTTTACGTGAACGTTTGCGTTAGCGTCTCCGTTACCGAATTTAATCTTGTCAACCTGAAATGTCGATATTTAAAAACAGAATAAATAGTTATCGACGAGTTTAAAAAAATTGCTGTTAGAAAACTAACAGAGTCTTATTGCTAGAGTCATGATCTTTCGGTAACGCAAACGTTCACGTAAAAGGATACTGTCGGCGCTGATTACCTAGTAATAATCAATCTCTGTCATCGTCACATCAACAGGGGCTTCATCGACAATGACAAACGTTGGGGGTGAAGGGTCAACTGTAACTGTTCGATAAGACACGACTTCACTCGTATAAAGTGTTCCGCACGCGGACAATAACAAAGCTAAAGGGACAATTGCAATCCATCTCATAAATCCACCTTTTGATTTTGATTTAATCTAATTGTAGATTATTTGAGCTATATTGCAAATTTAGACCGTCTCAATGCAATCCTTGCCATTGGACTTAACGTGTAGGTCGGGCCTTGGCCCGACGGTTCGATAAATAATTCAAAGAAAAGGAACCAGACAATTGTCTCAATCATTATTCCATATCTGAACGGTAATCCCCTAAACTTGCGAGACTATTGAGTTTTGCTCGTTTCAATAGCGCTTTTTGGGCTGCCTGGATATTTTCCGGTTTCCCACCCCAAGCTTTTAAACAATCTTCTTGTAACGCGCGGCCATAGGAAAAGCTTAATAACCAAGGTTGCTCATCGAGCATATTCATGGCATTAAGATTCTCTGTCGCTACAACAGGTGATTGGCCACCCGATAAAAAGTTGATGGTAGGAACTGCCGCTGGAACATTATTGCGAAAGACGCTAATCGTATAAAGCGCCACTTCATCAGGCGAACTAAAAGGCGTCGCTTCACTTCCTGAGGTGACCATGCTTGGCTTTAACACCATATATTCTAAAGCGACTTGATGAATATAGAGGGAATGGAACAGCTCATGAAGGACCATTTCTTGTGCTTCGGCACATTGCTCAATACTATGGTCACCATCCATCAATACTTCGGGTTCAACAATAGGGACAATCCCATTATGTTGGCAAATTGCCGCATAGCGTGCCAACGTCTCCGCGTTCGCTTTGATGGCTGTTAAGCTAGGTTTGTTGTCGGCAATGTTATAGACGTTACGCCATTTTGCAAACGTTGCCCCCTGTTTTTTAAACGTTTGCAAACGCTCATTTAAGCCATCTAATCCTTGAGTAACTTTTTCACTATCGGTATTAACCAAGTCAATCAGTCCTTTATCGACCTTAATACCCGGTGTGATACCTTGATCAGCAAATACCTGCGCTAGGCTTTTTCCGTTATCATCAGTTTGGGTAAACGTTTCTTCGTATAAAATAACCCCATGAATATACTCTGACAATCCCGGGGTTTGGGCAATTAGCATACGATAATCACGTCGATTTTTCTCAGTATTCTCAAGGCCGATTGTGGCTAGGCGCTTACCGATCGTGCCCGTGCTTTCATCAGCTGCCAAAAATCCCTTGCCCGGTTGTAGCAAGTGATCCATTGTCGACTCTAAATCGTCAAAACTCATGGTATATTGTCTCCTACTTTAATCAAATGGTATGTTTTTAATAACGTATCGCCAAGATAGCATTTTCTGAGTCAAGCGTGATTATCGTGATAGATATTTTTCACGTATTATTTGGTGTGTCTCAAACCCTTTTTCTTTTAAAAGAGCAAACGAATCATCAATCATACCTGGGTTACCGCATAAATAGACTAAATCCCTACCAGGATTTACCGCTAAGTCATCAAAGCAATGTTGCACATAGCCGCTTCGTTCAAATTCTTGCAGCTCTGTAGCCTCAACGCGACTAAGGCAAGCACAAAAGGTTACATTGCTGAATTCCTTTGCAAATGCCTGAAATTCATCCGCATAGAGGACCTCATCACGGCGTTGGACACCTTGCAATATGACAACTTCAAGACTCGTGTTGTTTTTAAGCAGGTGTCTTAAGCTCGGTAGCATTGCCCGATAGGGAGTAACACCGGTGCTGGTTGCCACTAGGATCATGCGACCTGGCAACTCCTCTTTTAAGATTAACCGTCCAAACGGACCATTAATATTAATTTGATCGCCAGGATTTAGGTTAAATAACAACTCGGTGCCCGGTCCATTTTCAACATACCCTGCTGCAAACTCAATGCGATTATCGCCCCTTGGCGGATTAGCAACACTATAACTTCTTTTCAATGAATTACCATCCTTTTCAAAATGGATGGTAATGAATTGACCAGGCTTATACTGGAATGGCGGATTATGTTCCGCTGCAAAAATAAAATGCTTAACCTTGGGGGAAAGCATAAACGACTCAACCAGAGTGATAGGAAATGTTTGAACTTTCATAGAATCCGCTTTTATAATCGAACAAATACCCCATATAATAGGGGAAAAAATATGCTTTGCAACCATTGCAGGCTATAATTTAACTATGAACGATGATAGTTTTACTTCAATACTTGTCCATTTGGGTCAATCCGCAGTGCCAGTCCAAGCGTTAGTCACGGGCTTTGGTTATCTTTTGGGTATTATTTTTTTCATGATTGGTATCCAAAAATTAAAAATCATAGCCGACTACCGAGCCCGCTCATCCTCTCATTTACCCATGCTTGTCCCCGTTGCTTATTTCTTAGGGGGAGCAGCGCTCATCTATATCCCCGGTGCCATTAAAACAGCGTCAGCGACAGCTTTTGGCGCTGATAATCTTCTTGCTTATCAAAAAGTCAACCCGTTTGATGTTCTTGGAGCCATGGTGATAATCATTCAAACAGCTGGCGTCATATGGTTTGTCCGCGGAATTTCCTTATTGGTGAATGCCAGTAACCCAGGAATTCAGCATGGTGCAAAGGGGTTTACTTTTTTAATTGCAGGGATTTTAGCCCTCAACTTCGAGGCAACCTTCTCAACCATAGACACCATGTTTGAATATATTTCATCTTACACCTTGGCATTTAAAGGTAGTATGGGGTATTAAAGATAGTACTTTTTTGATTTGCGACACATGATGTTTGCAGTGCTTCTGAATATTATAAATGACCAATAACGTGTTGATGTCTCGACACTATCTTTTTGGATAGGTCGCATAACAAGGTTGAAACACCCAGGCTTACTCGTTATCACCCGAGAAGGTAGCCTTTGCGTTGGGTTGTGCACCAGCAAAACTGCTTGCCGCCCCTTTGATTTTGCCAATCCCTTGTTCCGCATAGCCTCCTAGCTTCGAGTCGATGGCTTGCGAGGCTTTTTGTGTCGCACCCGCACCCTCTTGGACTTTTTGTTGCGCTTCTTGACCCCATTGGGCTGTCTCTTGTCCAACTGATTCAGGTTGTCCTCCAATAAAGCGTAATACTTTATCAGGCAGCATCGTAATCAAACTAAAGGATTTTTGTACCATAATCATATACATGGTGGTATACATCAAAATCACAAAGAAGAAACCATAAATGCCAGCCCAACTCGTATAACCTTTTGGATTAATCGTCCCTGCTAAGCTCTGAACCGTTGACGTATCGTTAATCTTCTTTGTGGGATCTCCAAAGCCATAATTACCCTGACTTGAGGTAGTTAAAAAGCCACCACCGGTATCGCTTCCTAATATAAAATTGGCGACATTTTGATACCCTGCATTGAGTATCCAGACAGCGACATAGGATAAAGCGATAGCCGTGATATAACCAATAATCATCATGGCAGGGCGCAAGAAAACATTCAATAAAATCATCAATGCTTGCTCGCCTCTTCCTAAGGCGGCATCCCCTTCTGGGTGAGTAATTCCTAAAGCAACAATTGGTCCAGCCACCATTGCTTCAATCACAGCCATCAACCAGGCTATCGAACCAAATGTAAAGATCATATAGGGCATAAAAGGAATATAATAGGCCGTTATAAAGCCAATGGATACCATGGTGCCAAGCCATGCAAATAGTAAGGGGAACGTTAGGGCAATGATTGCAAAAATGACCCCACCGACATAGGGAATAGCCGCAATCAGTGAAACTTCGATTAATAAAATCCATAGGTCGCCGGCAAAATTGATGTATTGCGTTCCCATATTAGCAAGGGCCACTATTGGATTGGCGTTCGGTTGCTCAATAATAGACACCCCTTGCTTAAATATCTCAGCGATTCCCTCCAGCGGCAATGATATGAATGCAAATATAACCGTATCTAATAGTTTAGATATCAAATCCAAGAAAAAGTTTAAAAATACTCGAATCATATCATTATAAAATAAATTCCCAAGTAAGCGGCCAACACAACCTAGCAACGGAACATGGCCGCAACTAAAGTGTTGTGATGGCAAGTAGAGTAAACTACCGTCCAAATCGATTTTAATTTGCAAATTAAATGAAGGTGGCTTAAAACCAGGCTGATCAGGCAATTGCACTTTAAGCGAATTGGTAATAAATCCAAAAACTGTGGCACTTTGTTGTCCTGTAATAGGGCCAGACTCTAGGGCTTTCGCCAACATGGATTTAACAGACTCACCGCCAGATTGACTCGTATTAGGCTGCGGAATGGCTGTCCCCGAAAAAGAAGATGCATCAAAAAGACCCTTAAGCTGATTGATTTGGGTAACATCCGATTGTAGCCAGGTACATAATATTTGATAGGTCCCCGCGCAGGTACCAGCGTTACCAAAAGCACTGGTCATTGTCGATACAGAAAATTTTGACCCATCAAGGCCTGTGTCGGAATCAGTTAGATTACTGCCTGCATTCATGGCAGAGGTATTTAATTGGACTAAGTCCCAAAAATAACTCCCAGCCAAAATCCAGCCTTGTTGTTCGGCTCCTTTAATAAATTCTCTTTCCTTTGAAGCATTTTTTTTGTTAGTGGCTTCTTGGACTAACGTTAAGCTAGGTTGCATCACTGCATTATAATCTTGAACGGCGCCTTGAAATGCCGTGCCATTAAATAATGGGGCGGAACTGGTTGTTGAGCTACTGGCACTCCCCCAACTCACGCATTGATTGTTGGCAATATCATCAGAGGTACATACGTTTCCATTTATACTATAAGGAACACCGTACTGTTCAGTGGCAACCGGGGAAAAAGGTTGCTGGGTTGTGCTCACAGCCGAGGTATTAAGCTGGGGATCATTGCTCACAATTTGCTGGGCAATGGATGCCAAGTCAGTGTACATTTGCTGAATAGCGATCGCTCTAGAAATTTCCATGGTCTGCAGATCACCTGAATTAAGCCCGAGCCCAGCGACACTTCCGGTCGAAAAAGCATTCCAGGTGAGAGAGCCGCATATACCGTTAAGCACTGAGTAGGGAGAAGTTGAGTCCAAATTGGGCAAAGGCATGGTAAAACTTTTCGCAGTTTTTTGGCTAGTTTGAAATGAAACTGCGTTGACAGAACCAACGAGATCCGGGACTTGCGCATTACAAATAGGAGCCATAGTGCTACTCGGTGTACCGTAACAAGGACCAATTTTTTGCGATTTTTGCTCCATCAAGCTCTGACGTTGTTCATATAAGATCTGCTGAATACCAGCCATACAAACTTGTCCAGATAAAATGACAAAAGCACCTTGTGCCACACTCGTACCACCCGCAGTCAGTGAAACCGCCGGTTTCATTTGCGCTTTTATGATGGCGCCACCTTGATTAAGATAGCCTAGTGCCGCATCCCAAATCTTATCCGCTGCACCAACCCCTTGCACCACCACCCACATGATAAACACTTGCATCATGCAATAGCCCGATGCTTTGGGTATTAAAAGAGCAAGACCTAATGTTGAACGAACAGGCACCCAAATTGAAGACCATTTTGGGCCAAGAAACTGGCCTTCTTGCGCTGTGTTCATAGTCGACACAGTCAGTGTGTACATGATGACAATGCCGCCTAATGCTAAAACGGCAGAGTTAAAGACGCCAAACATGGTGCCCATAATTTGAGAACCAGAGCCATGGAGAACACCATCAACGACACCAAAAATATTACCAAGAAAAACGACTGAATAGTCACCAGGCGGAGGTGCAAAACTGAGCGAGCCCCCGCCGGATTGATCTTGTGCGAACAACAAAGCGGGGTAGAATAGCGATAACAGTAATAAGCCCAGTTTCTTCATGATTTTTGCCCTAATAATCCCTCTCGAAACCACTGCGAAAACGAGCATCCTAACTTGCGCTCTTTTATTTGAAAATACCAAAAGTGATAACGAAAGGCTAATGCGACCGCAATTAAGGTAACGGAATAACACAAAAACGCAGCCTGTAAACTGCCATAAAATAAATGATAAAAGCTATATAAAAAAATAAATCCTGCCAGGATAGCCATTAATCGACTCATCCTTATCAAAGCAACCTCGCGACTTTTTAAATCGGCCTCACTCAAATTCATTTCTTTGATTGCTTTATCAAATTGCATCTGGCTACCCGCCCCCTGTTGATTTTGGGGGACAAAGAATCGTTTAAAGCCGTTCCATAAATAGAGACTATAGCCTTTCAACCGATCATAATCCACCCAATAACGAAAGTTAAAGACTCTTCCAAATATCGAACGGATACGGGATTGTTTTCTTTTTTGCATAATCTTTACTATTGTAATAATGAAGCGTTATATTAACTAATATACTATAGTACTAATTGGTTGTATCCTTTACAATGGTAATTTTTAAGTAAAAAAAGAGTAAAATATGCCTGATCTTAGTCAAAAAGCCTCGGCAAAATACTGGTTTGAGTTTATGGACCCTAGTATTTATCGGGTCATAACTTTTATGGAAAGTGTTGAAAATTTTACCCTTGATGGCGATCCCCTCCTTGAAGAAGCCCTTGAAAAATTGGGAAAGGAGCTTGATGATATGGATGGGATAGATGTGAATACCCTGCAAAAACAAGCACTTTTTATTCGCATTGTTGGCAATATTAAAACGGGTCGGGGACTAAGGCTACTACAAGCAATTGATACGGTGCAACCAGGTAGTGCATCACAGGTATTAGTCCATGCAGAAGATACAACATTATCCGATGACGATCCTGCCGGTGTTTTTTTGAAGCGCAACATTGCCTTTGAGCGCTTTCGTCTATTGTCCCGTATTTTTTCTGAAGACAGATTACGCCTAATCACTGAAGCGCTGGAAGGAGAAGATTAATGATTAAACGCTTTTTACCAATGACATCCCTTGTCGCTGTTTTGACACTATCAACACCAATCTATTCTCAAAATTTTTCAAGCGGTGACAGTAACCCTTGGGAAGGAGGCTTCCAAAATTTGGGGCAGTTAGTTTTAAACCTAGGGGGGTATTTGGGATATAATTTAAACTCCCCCCCTACTAATGTTAATAGCAGCTTAATCGAAAATATCTCCATTTCAACACTCTTCTACGGGAATAGTATTGTATGGTTTTTAGGGTCTCTGCCTGTCAATTCGACCATGGGCCAATTCACACCAAGTGCTGTTCAAGGGATAAGTTCTTATAACGAGTTTTTCAACGCCGTTTTTAACAATGCATCCTATTCCCAAGACCAAAGCAATCAAGGTCGTGTCTCAGTCAATGCTAGTATCGATCAGCAGAATTATCAGAAAGACCCCATTAGCCAAGAGATATTAAATTTGCTAGGAACGCCCAACGATAGTTTCTGCATAAACAACGACCAAACCGTCAACTCTAAATGCCAACCAATGAGCCAAGGGCTCGTTGTCACTCAAGCGTTGGGCACTTTACCAACAGACACAACCGCCTTCTTTAATTTTTCCACGCTGCAAGCTCAATTACCTCAACTTAATTTTAACTCCTTAACTGGACCGCTCGTCTATCAATCTCAAGCACAAAACCAAAATACCACGTCATCGCCAACGCCTTCTAGTGGTAAAAACCCAGGTTTGCTAGCATTAAGTCAAGCACAGGCAGCCCAAAACTTTATACGCAACGTATCAGGAACCATTTTACGGCCAACGCTACCAACTTCTGATTCATATTATAAGCTTATCCAAACAGCGACTAGCTCAAAAAGCACTCAATCAGAGCAGCTCACAGCCAATAAAACATTGAGCACTTATTTCGCCCAACTACATTACTATACTGCGCAAATGTCATTAGGGATAAGTAACTTATATTTCAGCCTAGCAAAGCGCATGCCTCAAACCGCTACCGGCTTACCTCAAAACCCATCATCTCAAGCATTATCCGAATTTCAAATGGCTACAAATCGATTAGCATTAAATCCATCCAATTTACAAGATAACAATACCCAGTGGCTTCAACAAATCAATACCGCTTCACAAGCATCCGTGCAAAAAGAAATTGCCATTTTACTGGCAGAAATCAACTATCAGCTTTATCTCAATCGACAAATTCAAGAACGAATATTGCTAACAAATTCGGCCATCCTGTTAGGCATTGCTAATCAAAACAAACCCGATGGCTCAGCCCTGGGTCAGAATGATTCTTCATCGTCCTCTTAATACACCTAATTAATTTTGGCTGCAGTAAAGTACTGCAGCCAAAATTCACCGGATTAAGGTCATAACCAATTTTAAATAACATCACTAAAAATCATTTGTGCATTAACTTACGTCATGCTATTTTAAAGCTTATGATTGAAAAGCAGTTAACCATTATCAATAAACTCGGATTGCATGCTCGTGCGTCGGCTAAATTCGTTTCGACGGCCAACCGGTTTCAAAGTCAATTGACTGTCAAAAAGGGCAACCAATCCGTCAACGGCAAAAGTATTATGGGCGTCATGATGCTTGCAGCCCCTCTCGGCAGTGATATTGTTCTGATATTCGACGGGCCCGATGAAGAACATATGGCTGAGGCAATGACCTCCCTGATATCCAATAAATTTGGTGAACCTGAATAATCTTCTGGGATAAACTGGATGGACGTATCAATTCTTTTTAAAATTTTTATTTTCCTAGCGTCTGCTTGCGTTATTGTTCCTATTGCCAATCGCTTCCGTTTAAGTTCCGTGATCGGTTATTTGCTGGTCGGTATAATCATTGGCCCCTATTGTTTAGGTATTCTGGGTGATGCAGAAGGCGTCATGAATATCGCTGAGTTTGGTGTGGTGATGATGCTCTTTCTTATTGGTTTAGAGCTCGAACCTTCCATGCTCTGGCGCTTACGCCATGCCATCATTGGCTTAGGCGGCCTCCAAGTCGTACTAACCAGTCTTGCATTCACTGCAATTGGCATTGCTATCGGTTATCACTGGCAAATGAGTCTGGCTATTGGCATGGCGTTGGCATTATCGTCGACGGCCATTGTGTTACAAACCTTGCAAGAAAATAATTTATTAAAAACCATGGAAGGCGAAAGTGCCTTCTCCGTCTTGCTTTTTCAAGATATCGCCGTTATTCCCATTCTGATTATTCTGCCATTATTAGGCCTATCAACTGGCAATCATGCTAACTTGCATACCAATCATTTGCCATGGCATCTCACCGGTTGGCAACTTGCCTTGCTGGACTTAACCACCATCTCCTTGGTCATCCTTTCTGGCCGTTATTTATCTCGCTATTTATTTTTTATTATCGCAAAAACACACTTACGCGAATTATTTACGGCATTTTCGCTAGCATTGGTTATAGGTATCGCGCTGTTAATGTTAACAGTTGGCTTATCACCTGCGCTTGGCGCATTTGTCGCCGGGGTTGTGTTAGCAAACTCGGAGTATAAAAAATCATTAGAAGCGGATATACAGCCCTTTAAAGGGTTGCTCTTAGGCTTGTTTTTTATCACAGTGGGCATGAGCATGAACCTCCCACTTCTGGCAACTCACCCTGGCAAGTTTTTGCTTGCACTGTTTGGGTTAATCAGTGTCAAACTCATCCTATTAATTGCGCTTGCCAGGCTGTTTAAGTTAACCCAATACCAATCGCTAGCATTTGCTTTCTTTTTAGCACAAGGTGGCGAATTTGCTTTTGTTTTATTGCAATATGCGCTGAGTTTGCACGTCATCACCCCCGAAGTCAGCCGCTTTTTTACGCTAACGGTGGCTTTATCCATGGCAACAACGCCTTTTGTTATTCTGTTTTACCAGAAATATATTGAGCCTAATATCTTGTTTAATCTCCCAGCCAGTGATTTTGATAAAATCAGTGAAAAACATCCCATTATACTAGCTGGCTATGGTCGGTTTGGCCAAATAATAGGCCGTTTTCTCAATGCCCAAGGAATCCATATAACGGTATTAGAAAAAGATCCTGAACAAATCAAATTATTACGAAAATTTGGTTATCACGCATGGTATGGAGACGCATCACGACCAGAACACCTTGCCAATGCAGGTGCTGAAAACGCGAAATTATTAATCGTTGCTATCGGAAATGCCACCGTAAATTTGGAGGTTGTCCGACTGGCGAAACAACTCTATCCTAACTTAAAAATCTATGCCCGCGCGCGCAATCGGCGCCATGCCTATGAGTTGCACCGCGCAGGCGTCAATTACTTTAAACGAGAATTATTTGACTCTTCCTTAAGTATGGCTGAGAAGATCTTGCGCGATCTTGCCTATTCCCCTGCTGAAATTGAACGAAAAGCGAAGGCGTTTACCAAACATGACAACGAAACATTAGAAAAATCGTTTGAATTTTTCGACCAAGAAAAAGAAATCATTAACTTAAACCAAAAGGCAAAAGGCGAACTTGCGCAGCTGTTAGATGAAGCAGGGCGAATTCAAGAAACTGCAATCTAAAGATAAAATTGAGCATATAATGGCAAGTGATCCGAGAGCATTCGCCAAGGCTTGCCACTTAAACATTGTACCGACGCCACTTGCATTCCCCGGAAATAGATTCTGTCGATACACAAGGAAGGTCGAATGGCTGGGAACGAACGTGCATGATCGCCTTGCATGTAAGAAAAAGCTTCTTCAATACCCAGTTCAACGCGTAATGGTATCGAAAGCTGCTGGCGCCAATCATTAAAATCCCCCGCCATGATTAATGGTTCGCCTTCTGGTACAGTTTCAGCAATCCGAGCCATCAACGCTTTAGCTTGTTCCTTTCGTTCTGCCTTAAACAATCCCAGATGCACACAAAGCAAATGCACGGGTTTAGATACGGTTTCATCAATGTTGACCTGCGCATGCAATATGCTACGAGACGCCCGATTATAGGAGGATAGATTGATATTTTCATGCGAGTCGATGATATGTTGACTTAATATGGCATTACCATGATGACCTGATTGATACACTGCATTTTTAGCGTATAGGTGATAAGGCCAACCGTTTTCTGCCATAAATTCAGTTTGAGGACTTTCTGGCCAAGCTTCGATCCGTTTTTCACGGCGTTTATGTTCCCCTTGGACTTCTTGTAGAAAAATGAAATCCGGCGACATGGTATTTAATGCCTGCCGCATTTCAGGCAATAAGAAGCGCATTCGCCCTACACCAAATCCCTTATGGATATTATAGGTAATGATCGAGAGTTGCTGTTTCGTCATTTCAGTCATATCGTTGATTCAAATAATGGGTTTGATAATTTATTATTTACAAACGAATTATCAACAGCCATTATGATCATAGCGTACTTTTGTGTTTTTAGCAGATACTTTTTCAAGGGTTATCGCTTTTGCATATAATCCCATAAACCCGGTAATCACTATCATGACAGACTTAACCGTTGAAATACCTGGATTCACCATTGCATGCCGAACCTGGGGACATAAAGACAATCCTGTATTAATTGCCCTTCACGGATGGTTAGACAACGCAAATTCATTTAAACCTATCGCGCCTATGCTGTCTAAAAACTATTATGTGGTGGCTATTGATTTACCAGGACATGGGTTATCATCGCACCTGCCCCAAGGGTGTCACTACCATTTTGTCGATGGCATTTTCACCCTATTTGATGCGATAGAAGCATTAGGGTATCGACAGTTCAATCTACTTGGCCATTCCATGGGTGCCTGCTTATCTAGTTTAATTGCAGGTGTTGCCCCAGAGCGAATTGACCAGTTATTTTTAATTGAAGGATTGGGCCCCTTCTCGGCCCCTGAGCAAACGTGTAGCGAGCAATTATCGCGTTATTTAAGCCATCATAATAGCGGTGCTAGTCAGGTTATCCGCCCATACGACACCATCGAGGATGCGGCGAAAGCAAGAGCTAAACGGGGTCATATTTCAGTTGAGTTAGCTAAAATACTGTGTGAGCGAGGCGTTAGCATCTCTTCAGGACAATATATTTGGTGCCATGACCGACGATTAGTCACACCAACCCCCTTGTATTTAACCGAAGGGCAAATTCTAAGTTGCTTAGCTAACATCACCGCCTCAACACGACTGATTTGGGCCAATGAGGGATTTGAATATAATCAAACGATGATGGCCAAACGAATCAAAACTGTCCCTAACCTAAAGCAATACCACCTCAAAGGTGGCCATCACATCCATATGGAACATCCACATGCTGTGGCAGAAATTATATTGGCGAATGAATGAAGTTGCTGGCGTGAAGTCAAGGGCTACTCATTGAGTAGCCCCTCTATCACTCATGATTGGTTGATTAACCATTCTTTGAACAGTTTTCTACTTTGATGGTAACTTGATTGAGTGCATCGATGACATCATCTTGGTTATAGCCCAAATCCTGAGCAGACCAATAGATGCCACAACCGCCTTCATCAAAATTGGAATACGGTGTCCAATAGTCCATGTTTGCTTTAACCATCACATCAAAGGCTTTTTGCGCATCCCAGCCCGGTTTTGTTGCGATTAAATAAAACAATCGATTGAATACACCACTGGAATAGTGCACATCCAACCCACCATAATAGTCATCCGCCGTATTGATTGAAGTGCCATCACGACTTGGGTTATCCATGTAACGTAAAGCTTCTTCGCCAAAAGCGTCTTTGACAATTTCAGATCCAATCATCCAAGTCTCTTTACCGACTGAATAATGTTCAGCAGCCATTGCGGCCATATCTGAGAAAGACTCATTCATGCCACCTGATTGACCAAAGTAGTATAAATCAGAATGTTGCTCAGTAAATCCATGGCTGATTTCATGCGCACCTACCCCTAATGATACCAAAGGATACAACCATGAGCCACCATCACCGAATGTCATTTTCTTGCCATCCCAGAAAGCATTTTCATAGTTTCGGCTGTAATGGACGCGCATTACTAATTGCATGGGAGAACCATCGTAATTGGTTAATACTTCTAAGTTATACCAATCTTTGTACATGTATTTAATAACCATGCCCGCATACATTGCATCATTTATAGGTGAATAAGCGCCATTGATTTCGTCATACCCGTCATTATTAACGCCCGTCCAAAAATAATTTTGCGACAATTGTTGCTCAATGGTGCAGGGGAATGTGGCAGCATCCAACGAATGGGAAGTGCGCCCTTCCATATCAACCACTTTAATGTCAGGCGTTTCCATGAAGCAAGTTTGAGACTCGGCATCCCGCGTAATATCTAAGGCTGGCAATTCTTTACCAAACTCCGTCTTACCAACTTTAACATTACCGCCGAATCCAAGCCCTTTTACCGGTTCATGAATGGTTTTCAGATTATTCCATTGCACAAATGGTTTGAACGTATTGGCATCGATAATAGCCGTTGGACGTGCCGGTATCTTATCGGGATAAGAAATCAATACGCTGACTTCATAGGCCCAATGTGCTTTATTTTTATCATCAATATAAACCATTGGTGTGACTGATTCTTCACTTAACGACTCACCAGCATAGGCCTTTAAAAAGGTTTTCAAAGCAACGTTGGCGTTGCTATGGAACGATTGATTTGGCTCACCCAATTCATTGGCAAGATTTGCATAAAGTCGGCCATTCATCTTAGCAGGCTGCGCTCCGGTTAACGAAAGCTTATCCATTGCTTTCCCATGAAATATGGCATGGCCACCGAATACTTTTACGCCATGATAATATTGCTGATAGCGAGCATGGGTAATTTTGTTTTTGTCGATATGCTTTTTCAAGAATTGAATTGCATTTTTATCCATTTTCAGTTGTTGCGTATCGGCAATCGAAAATTGAGTCCGTATTTGATTAAACGAAGCTTTATGTAAATCGATTTGCGTTGCTGCGACTGATGCGGTTGAAAATCCAATACCTATTGCTAAAGCAAGGGGGGAAAGTTTGAGTGTGTAGTGCATAAAAAACTCCTTGTCATAGTTCTTGGACAGAACTCATAGCCCAATCCGTGTGTTCGATGAACACTTGATATGGCTGAAAAAACTATCACGGTCCAATATACCCAAGTTAATCCAGACCAAACCCAACTAAGCTACCACAAAAAAATTTTAATTAAAACAGCGTTATTCCAACATTTGCGAACAAAATGATGCTCGCATCGATTTCAAAATGATAAAAAGCAAAGGCACTGCTTAACAAAAATGCCACTATCTCATTCGAAACGAAGAATCATTTTGTTTAACTGTTAAATGAAAGACGTTAAATCCGGGTAAATTCAGCCACAAAAATGTCAAATTCTGATTAAGACTAGTAACACCTAATGTTCACAAAAAGTAAATCATTGCGCTGACATTTTTCTTATTATCAACCAACCCAATTTAATTTATAGCACATTCTGAGAAATGCAAACGTTATTTTGTGATTTTTTTCTTCGCATGGGACAAAAAATTACCTCAATTGAATACGGGCATGTGTTTGATCAAAGCCCAGCTTGAATTCAAACGTTACTTGGGTATAATAGGTTATCGATTTTGTAAGTCCTAACCCACTACTATTTGCTATCAATTCATGAGTCATATTACCACTAACATCCAATCAGCTATTGAAAATTTACGTTTAGGCCACCCCGTTGCCTTACCAACGGAAACCGTTTATGGTCTAGCTGCTAATGCTCAAAATGAATCGGCTATTCGGGCGGTATTTACATTAAAAAATAGACCATTGGACCACCCATTAATTCTCCATGTTGCCCCTGAATGGGATCTTACACAGTGGATAACAGATATTCCTGACTATGCAAAAAAATTGATGGATGCCTTTTGGCCAGGGCCTCTGACGTTTGTCCTCAATTGTGATGAGTCTAAAATTCCAGCGCTCGTGCGCGGTGGACAAGCAAGCGTTGCTGTTCGCAGCCCAAATCATCCTGTTTTTTTAGCATGTCTTCGCCAATTTGGTTCGCCGTTGGTTGCGCCATCTGCCAATCCCTATGGAAAAGTGAGCCCAACAACTGCCGAGCATGTAGCGGATAGTTTCACTAACGCATCGTTATTAATTGTGGATGGCGGCCGCTGTGAAATCGGCATCGAGTCGACCATTATTGATGCGCGAAAAGACAATGGATTTCAAATTCTCCGTCATGGGCACATCAAAGAAACGGATATCAATCAAGTCGTTGCAATAGCCACACTTAAATCCGATAATCCGCTAAGAGTATCTGGGCGACTTAACGATCATTATCAACCCCAAAAGCCTTTGTTTACCTTTGAAACGGATGAGCAAAGACAAGTACTGCTTGCCAAACACAATCCGCTTTTATACCTAATCGATTACGAAAACCCAGGACTTATTGAACCAACGTTATTTTTTAAGTGGCCTCAATCTGCTGAACAAGCAGCCTATGAGCTTTATTATCAATTGAGAGTCGCCGACAAATCAAAGGCCTTAGCCATTGCAATTCGTCTTCCTCCTTTGGATGCCAATTGGTCTGCTGTTTACGAAAGAATCTTAAAAGCAAGTCAGAAATAAAACCCCTCAACGGCTCTTTTGAGGGGTTTTCAGGACTTACGAAAAACTCCAAGGTCGAGGCAAAAAAAGTTGTTAAAGAGGGAGTTTAGATTAACTAAATGACCGAATTAAAAACTCTTTTTAACGAAGAGATTGGGGTTTTTCGTAAGTTCTGATTTTAAAATCGAAGTTACTTTTCAATTGTGCGTTTGAAGATGTGCTAGGGAATGTCGCTAGTAACCCGCTTTTTAATCCAAATTGCCAGTCCCATTGTGAAGATGAGCGCTAATAACAATCCTGGCGTCTTCCAGCCAGGACCCGCTACCATCAAAGCATCAGGGCTGTGCCATATTGAAAACGGGATGGCTAGGCAAACATCCATAAGCGCTGAGCCTGCTACCAACCCACAGGCTATAAGCACAGCTCGCTGCATCCGATTAGTGTGGTTGGTTGAGTTTTTACTTTGCTTTGCTAATGCGGATTTGATCCACCTTGCCATCATGCCTCCGAAAAAAATTGGCACGGAGGAACTCATGGGTAAATACATGCCAATGGCAACACCAAGGATGGATAATTTTATCCAGCGCCGTAATTGCAAAAGTTTATCGAGCACAAGGATCCAAACGATAATCCCTGCGCCGATCAATAACGTACTCCAAGGGAGTGTGTGGGTAAAGACAGCCTTGCTGATAGCTGCCAGCAACACCGCCGTTGGTGCTGGTAAAGTTTGACTGACATCCATACTTGCATCCGGCACCACGCCAGCAATCCCATACACATAAAACATCAACTGCATAACCGGTGGTATCACTAACGAAGAAACAAGCACGCCCAACAGTAACATTAATTGTTGCCGCCAAGGAGTAGCCCCAACGAGAAAGCCGACTTTGAGATCCTGTGAGTTATCATTGGCAATTGCAGCAATACCCGTGACAACGGAGCCAATGATGATAGTGATTGCTTCACCTGCCTGCAACTGTTCCTCGTTAAAAGGAAGGGGAAGATGGTGATTCATCCAACTCAATAAACCCCAGGCTGCCATCAACATACCTGCAATCACAACCGAGCTACCAGGGCTGGCGGTCACTCCGACCATTGCTGAAAAATAGGCTGTCATTGCCGAAAATAAAAACCCAATAACTAGCACATAAGCAATGGCCAATACCGTCAATATTAAACTGGCATTATCCGCACCCATCTGGTGAACCGGAAACAAATAATAAAATAGAAAACCCATTAAAACAGTGGTCAATACAATGCCAATCAATAAATAGAATAGGGGAATATCTTGATCAACTCGAGTATAAGGAGACTGTCCAAATCGGCCAATACGACGTAAAGAATGTCTGACATTGTCAAGTAATGGTGGCAATAGCTTCACAAAAGTCCATATGCCTGCAAAAATCATAGCACCTATCCCTAAATAGCGCATATGCTCATTCCACAAGATCGCAGCCGCCTCACTCGCAGAAGTGAATTTGGTTAGATCAACCCATTGGGGACTTAAAATAGGAAAGGCAATAACCCAACTGATTAAAGCGCCAATCAGAATGCTGATGGCCATATCAAAACCAACCAAAAATCCAGCACCAATCATGGTTGCTGAAAATCCCGCTCCCAGGCCCACAATGGATCGACCCGTGATAAACCAGACTTGCCAACTGTTGGCAACGACTTTTAAGCCCACTTGGCAAAGCTCGATCGCAGCACCTATCAAGCCGCCCAAACCGATATCGCTGACCCCTTTACTGGCATCGCTGGTCTTTAAAACTTCGGCAATGGCTCTTCCTTCTGGGAAATTTAAGTTTTTATCATTGACCAAAATTCTTCGAAAAGGAATGGAAAATAACACCCCTAAAACGCCTCCGATTAAGGCGATTAAGCAATTTGTCCAATAATCAAAATGATGCCAATAGCCAATCACGATGAGAGCTGGAATGGTATAGACGATACCACCAGCAATGGCCTCTCCTGCAGAAGCTGCTGTTTGCACACAATTGTGTTCTAAAATAGTCGGTTGTTTAAAAAAACGTAAAACCCCCATGGAAATGATCGCAGCAGGAATGGAGGCCGAGGTTAAAATACCTAGCTTAAGGGCAAGATAGGCATTGGAAGTGGCTAATAGGATGGTCAGCAAAATCGCTAAAACGATCACCCGCAGTGTAATTTCAGGGATTGGGCTTCCTGTCGACTGATGATTTATCATAAAAACATGGACCTCATCGGCTATTAGACTGCCATTTGCCTGCAATCATCGTTTGGTGGGCAATGGGAGAGGCAAGATAATAACAAAGTGCAGCGGAATCATCCAGATGCCAGCGTACAATATCCGCTTTCAAGCCGGATTTTAGGCAGCCAAGTTGCTCACAAAGTCCCAATGCTTTGGCAGCATGAACGGTCACACCTTGCAGCACTTCTTCAACCGTTAAATGGAATAATTGACATGCCATATTCATCATTAATCGCAGTGAAGCAGTTGGCGAGGTGCCTGGATTAGCGTCCGAAGCGATCGCCATGGGAATTTGTCGCTGGCGAAATTGGGCAATCGGTGGCTTATGCGTTTCCTGTAAGGTATAAAAAGCCCCCGGCAGCAACACGGCCACTGTGCCATGTTGTTGCATCGCTATCAATCCTTGTTCTGACACATGTTCCACATGATCGCACGATAATGCGTTATAACTGGCAGCAAGTTCAACAGCCCCCATATCCGATAATTGCCCTGCATGGCACTTTATTGCCAATTGGTGGGTTCGAGCATACTCAAAGAGTTGCTGGGATTGCTCACAATCAAAGGCAATGTTTTCACAAAACACATCCACTGCATCGCATAAGTTTTCATCGACTAAAACAGGTAACACTTGCTGACATAAATAATCAACATACGCCTGTGCTTGCCCGCGATACTCGGGAGGCACTGCATGGGCACCTAAAAACGTTTTAACGATACGTATGCCACACTGCTTGGCCAACAAATCAGCCACTTCCAGCATTTTACGTTCATCCTGCAAAGACAAACCATAGCCCGATTTGATTTCAACAGTTGTCACACCTTCATCGATGAGTGCTTGTAATCGAGGCAAGCTTTCTGCAAATAACTGCTCTTTTGAAGCCTCGCGAGTGGCGTTTACTGTGGATAAAATGCCACCGCCGCGTTTGGCAATCTCAGCGTACGACAAACCTTGTTGACGCAAACGAAACTCATGACTGCGAAGGCCAGCATGAACTAAATGCGTGTGGCAGTCGATTAATCCAGGGGTCAAGAGATGGCCAGAACAATCCTCTGGAAGATACTGATCGCTTTGATAGTCGTCGGGGCACTCATTATCCGCCCCTACCCAAGCAATTGTATCGGCTTTAATAACAACGGTCTGATTTGATTTCTGACTGCCATCTGGCAACAAAACATTGGCATGATAAAGTCGATATCCACTCACTCGTTATTCCTCAAACGTTGGTACATGATGGGGCGGCTGTAACCATTGACGATGATGGCTCGTGTCATAGATATCCCACTCTTGACTGCAAAACGTGTGTTTGTCCACATCCAATAACAACCATGATAGAAAAAGCGCAACCGTGTCACAGGTTATCAATTGATTGTTGCGCTTAAGTTTTTGGAAAAAATGCAATTTTTCAGAATCCATGCAATCGCTGTGGCGAATTTCTGCTTGCATGGGTGTGTCGATGATGCCTGGCATCACCGAGGCAAAACTTGGATCGTCACATTCGAGTTGCCAGCATTTTGTAATCATCGATAAAGCGGCTTTCGATGTGCAATAGGCCGCCCAACCTTTTACTGGGAAGTAAGCCGCACCTGAACCAATATGCAAAACTCGTCCGCCTTTCAATTGGGCTAATAATGATTGATTGAGGCATAAGGGTGCTTCAACGTTCGTTGCCATATTTTGGCGAAACGAATCTAAAGCAAGATCTTTGATTGGCGCAATAGGGTCGATAATACCCGCATTATGAATGAATCCAGTCAGCTGTTTAAACCGGCTTAAGTAGTCAACCAGTACCGCTCTGCCTTCTTCATGACTAATATCTGCCTGGATATAAGAAATCCGGTCATTTTCTGAGGCTGTTTGTTGCAGCGCTTCTATGCGACGACCGGTAATTATCACAAACTGACCACGTTTCGCTAACGCAATTGCTAACGCTTGGCCAATGCCAGAACCACCACCTGTGATGACAAACACGCCTTCACTCCATCAATACGATTGGCGGCGAGTATATCAATCTTCCACTATTAAAACCAGTTGAAAACGGATGGGGAAAATGTAACATAGCGGTAAATTTAGTCATTTATCTAGGAAAACTTGCAGAGAAAAAGCCTAATTTTGTTTAGATCTGCAGAGAACTTCTTATAAGTGGACATTATCCTTATTATCAGTCATAATAATTGTAATTTTTATTTATACCCTATTAATAAACCATGACATCAATCTATGTTATTCATGGCCCTAATCTAAATAAGCTCGGGGAGCGTGAACCCAATGTGTATGGTCATGAAAGCTTAAAAGCGATCAACGACCAATTAGTATCCATTGGTGAAAAAAACGGTGTCAAGGTTAACACATTTCAAAGCAATCATGAAGGGGAAGTGATTGATTTTATACATCAATTAACACCCAAAAAATGCGACATAATTTTGATTAATCCCGCCGCATTTACCCACACCAGCATTGCCATACGCGATGCATTATTAGCCATCAGCATTCCTTTCATCGAGGTTCACTTAAGCAATGTTTATCAACGTGAACCGTTTCGTCACAAATCCTATTTTTCTGACATAGCCGTTGGAATCATCGCAGGCTTTGGCTCAGAGAGTTATTTTTTGGCGCTGCAAGCAGCGATTAATCATTTGAAGAATTGAGAGATATGTAACCATGGATATTCGTAAAATTAATAAACTCATTGAAATATTAGTCAAATCGGGTATTTCTGAAATCGAGATTAAAGAAGGTGAAACCTCTGTCCGCTTAAGCCAACACGTAAATGCCCTTCCAACCCAAACGGTGATGCATACACCGGTTGTTGGAACACCGGCCCCTGTGTCTGCGCCCATGGAATCGCCCAATACCCAAGCTCAAGCGGCGAAAGCAGCGCACGAGTCAGGTCATGTCATTCGTTCACCGATGGTAGGCACTTTATACAGCTCGCCTTCCCCTGAAGCAAAACCCTTCGTGACCGTCGGTCAATCCATCAAAGTAGGTGATACGATTTGTATTATCGAAGCCATGAAAATGTTTAACGAGATTGAAGCGGATAAAAGCGGTATAGTTAAGCAAATTCTAGTCAGTAACGGTGAACCCGTAGAATTTAATCAACCGCTGTTGGTGGTGGAATAAGAGGTAGGCTATGTTTAATAAAGTTGTCATCGCCAATCGAGGTGAAATCGCTTTGCGTATCCTAAGGGCCTGCAAAGAACTTGGGATTAAAACCGTTGCGGTCCATTCTGAAGTCGATAAAGATTTATTGCATGTCCGTTTAGCCGATGAATCCGTTTGTATCGGCCCTGCTCCTGCAAGTAAAAGTTATTTAAATATCCCAGCCATCATTTCAGCCGCTGAAATTACCGATGCCGTGGCTATCCACCCAGGTTATGGCTTTTTATCCGAAAATGCCGATTTTGCTGAAATTGTTGAGCAAAGTGGCTTTCATTTTATTGGTCCAAAAGCAGAAACGATTCGCATCATGGGCGATAAAGTCGCCGCCATTAAAGCGATGAAAGAAGCAGGTGTTCCTTGCGTGCCAGGATCCGGTGGCCCCCTGGGCAACGACGATAAGACAAATTTAAGGCTAGCGCATGAAATTGGCTACCCGGTCATCATTAAAGCAGCCGGAGGCGGCGGTGGTCGAGGCATGCGGGTTGTCCACTCGGAAGCGGCCTTATTAAACGCGATTTCACTCACTCAAAGTGAAGCCAAAGCGGCGTTTAATAATGCAACGGTATACATGGAAAAATTTTTAGAAACGCCAAGGCACATTGAATTTCAAGTGTTGGGCGATGGTAAAGGAAATGCCATTCATTTGGGAGAGCGCGATTGCTCTATGCAACGACGGCACCAAAAAGTCGTCGAAGAAGCAACAGCCCCTGGCATTGCCGATGATGTCCGCCAGCAAATAGGCGAAACCGTTGTCAATGCTTGCCGTCAATTAAAATATCGCGGGGCGGGGACCTTTGAATTTCTCTATGAAAATGGCCGTTTTTATTTTATCGAGATGAATACCCGGATACAGGTGGAGCATCCTGTCACTGAAATGGTAACCGGCATTGACCTAATTAAAGAGCAAATTAAAATCGCATGCGAAATGCCAATTTCCATCAAACAAGAAGATGTCCAATGGCGAGGCCATGCCTTTGAATGCCGAATCAACGCCGAAGATCCAAGGAAGTTTATCCCATCCCCTGGTCGCATTGACATATTGCATCAACCAGCAGGTCCTGGCATCCGTTTTGATTCGCATATCTATGCCAGCTATACCGTTCCCCCGCATTATGATTCCATGATTGGTAAATTAATCAGTTATGGGAATACGCGAGAAGAAGCCATTTTGCGAATGCGCAATGCGCTGGATGAAATCATTATTGAGGGCATTCAAACGAACATTGAATTGCATCGACATATCTTCCATGATAAGAACTTCATCGAGGGTGGCACTAACATTCACTATCTAGAAAAAATGTTAGCAGAAGAACCATTTTAACCATGTCTTATTATGAATTAACCATCACCGATATCGATACAGAACAAGTCGATGCCTTATCGGAACAACTCGAATCCTTAGGGGCTTTATCAATCACTTGTACCGATCAAGGCGATAACCCCATCTTTGAACCCAAACCTGGCACAACCCCGCTGTGGCCCGAATCGGTTGTCACCGCGTTATTTTCGACGCAGAATGAAGCCGAACTCGCACGAGAGATCCTACAACAAAACCTCTCTTATGGTGATATGGCCATTGTCAACGTGGCTGACCAAGCTTGGGAGCGGGTATGTATGGATGATTTTCATCCCATGCAATTTGGCAAAAAATTATGGATTTGTCCCTCGTGGACAACCCCACCCGATGAGAATGCCATTAATATTCAGCTCGATCCAGGATTAGCATTTGGCACAGGGACCCATTCAACGACTGCTTTATGTTTAACCTGGTTAGATAGCCACCCCCCTGCTGGCAAAATTGTCCTTGATTTTGGCTGCGGGTCCGGCATATTAGCTATCGCTGCTTTGAAGTTAGGCGCAGAAAAAGTCTTTGCAGTTGATATTGACCCCCAAGCCCATGAGGCAACTGAAAACAATGCAATGCAAAATGATTGTGATCACCCAAACCAATTGATTATTGGGGAACAAACGATTATTCAGGAGCCTGTCGATGTTGTTCTTGCGAATGTGTTGCTAGATCCTTTATTAAAATATCGCGATCAATTTATGGCATGGAGCAAACCCAAAGCAACATTGGTATTATCTGGTCTTTTAGAAAATCAATGTGATACTATCATTAAACACTATCAATCTGATTGCCGTGTCGTTTATCAAAATACCGACAATGAGTGGGGATTAGTCGTCTTAGAAAAGCTGAGCTAAAAGACATCACTAAACTTCAAAATAACTTGCTTCATGTTCCCTTCTCCCCAGACATGGGGAGAAGGTGCCCAACGGGCGGATGAGGGGTTATTGAATCGAAGTCATTATTTTGATGTATTGCACATTGTGCTTGAAATGCTAACCAAATAACATCAAGGACTGAACCATGAAAAAAATAGCCCTTTTCATTTATCTGCTGGCCAGTAGTTTTCTGCTCCATGCCGGTGCCGTCGAGAAATATTTTCAATATCATCAGCAACAACAAGCGCTACCACTTTTAAAAAGCACATCGGTGAAAACAGGGTATTTTGATCAATACATCGACCCAAAAAGGCCAAAGCTTGGAACCTTCAAACAACGCTACTATCTGGATGAGGTTTATGCCAAAGATGCCAATGCACCCGTGTTTTTTTATGTTTGCGGGGAAGCAGCCTGTTCCCAATCATCCCTATCCGGTGCTATTCGCTCCTATGCTAGGCGTTATCAGGCTCGATTAATTGCACTTGAACATCGCTTTTATGGTAAAAGCCAGCCTTTCAATGACTTATCAACGAATCACCTTCGCTACTTAACCATTGAAAATGCCTTAGCCGATCTGGCATCGTTTCAAAAAGCCATGACCCAAAAACATGGCTGGTCAGGAAAATGGGTGAGTTTTGGGGGCTCATATCCTGGTTCGTTATCTGCTTATTATCGACTCCATTATCCCGATTTAGTGGTCGGTGCGATTGCATCCTCCGCACCCGTGCGAGCACAAGAATCCTTCCCCGAATACGATAAACATGTTACCAAAGTAGCCGGACCTGAATGTGCTAAGGCGATGCGTAAAGTTGTTAAAATAATCGATAAAGCACAGACCAATAAACAAAAGTTTGCTGAAATAAAGGCAATGTTTTCGGCAAGCGATGTTGTCGATGATATCGATTTTATCTATTTAGTAGCAGATATCGGTGCAGGTGCCATTCAATATGGAATGCATGATGAATTTTGCCATATGCTAACCTCTGGTGAAGACGAATTAACCGGTTATGCCCAATTCGCTAACATTTTATATAGCCGTTTTGGTGAAAATGCGGTTGATATGACAGCACAAGCCGCTGAATCGGAGTCACTTGATAACAGCGCGGAAGGCATTGGCATGCGCCAATGGTTTTATCAGTCTTGCCTTGAATATGGTTATTGGCAGGTTGCCCACCCCGATCCGTCCCAATCAACCCGCTCAAAGCAAATTGACTTAGATTATCACCATCAAATCTGCTTTCGATTGTTTAATATGACGACTCCTGCTAAGGTTGATTTAACCAATGAGACCTTTTTTACTCCATTATTAAGCGAAGAGACCACACACCTTGTTTTCACCAATGGCAGTAATGACCCCTGGTCAATGTTGTCCATTACCCCTGACAGCGAATGGGCGACAAATCCCAGTTTAATCTACGAACTGATCGAAGGATCCGCTCATTGCGATGACTTACATGCCCCAAGAAAAGCCGATAGCATCGCCCTTAAACTTGCCAGAGAGCGAACCAAAGCAGCGTTGGATCATTGGCTATATTAAACATGGAAAATGAATTGAAAAATTTGTCTTGAATTAATTAAGTTGGTGCGTCTATCCCCCCTTTATATCACAAAGAAGTGGCTATATTACGCACCAACAAGTTATTACGTTTTAAGCACTTTTCTTTAATGTGATAATTAGGTTTGTCCCCTTCATTTTTGTTGTCATCGATTTTTCATCATAGCCATTTGGTATTTGAAATGATTGAGTATGACTGCTATGTGAATAACTGACACGCTTGCTATTATCTTCTTCGCGAGTGATTTTTTGTGTCACGTTGGAGCTTATTATCAACTGACCATTTTTTACTGATACATCGATTTTATTGTCGGATTCTTTGGGCAGTTTTATTTTGTATACCAATTCATCTTTTCCTTCTTTTATTTGTATATTGTTAGAATTGGTGGAATTTAAATCGGGAAATCCTGTTGCAAGGCTATGTTGCATTTTCGAAAATTGGTGGTTCATTAATCGTTGCATAGCTTGATGCATCTTGTCGAATTCCTTAAAGATGTCGTTGTGCGATTGAAAGAATGGATCATTATCAAAAAGGTCGATAATTGTTTTGTTTTTTTGTTTGATATTTGCTTGATCTGGAACTTTTGTATCTAATGTTGCAGCACTTGTATAGGGGACAATACAAATCCCTAGTAGGGTACTTAAAAATATTGCAATTATCTTGTTCATTGTCATCTCCTACAAGTAGAGGCGACTATTTCGCCTCTATAATCACATGCCCCGACAATATTACATTTATCAAGGGCGCCAATAATTAACCATCTTAAGGATACAAAGCATTCCAAATGGCAAGCATTTCTTTAGGGTTTTGGTAAGCTTTAGACAGGCTGGTATTGCAATTTGAACAATAGATTGTGTAATAATTTGATGGAAATCCTGATTTTACTTTTTTTACATTCACATTTTTTCTACATGAAGGACAAGGATTAGCAATCATAATATCTCCTTTACTAACTCAATAATTACCAAAGTTTGTTCGACAAATAGATGAGCCGTTTTAATAAGAGGCTCAAACTTTTATTTAAGATCAATCATCAAAATTTCAAGACCTTTTATAAAAATTTTCGTTGTATCTGATAAAAAAGGAACTGAGCTAATACCCTTTATTCCGCATTACAAACCAGAATTTATCAACGAAATCATAGTAATAACCCATGAACGTCGCCCTCCGCATAAAGCGGAGGGTCCAGGAACTGAGGTGTTTTTAATGGTAATGTCTATGGATCCTCTGCATAAAGCGGAGGAAGACGGGAATAAGTCTTGAGCAAGATTGAATGGGGGCTATATTTTGTCAGGTTGAATTAAACAGGACTTCTAAATAACTTCCCTCAATTTCCCCTCTCCCCGGAAATGGGGAGAGGGTGCCCGAAGGGCGGGAGAGGGTTTTTTGTAACAAAGGTATATCCTGATGTGTGGCACCAAGTGCCTGAAATGCTTACGAAAAACCGCAAGTTCGAGGCCGTGGTTACAATTTATCCTTTAACCCCGTAGCAATGGGATTAATGCCGATATTGGGGTTATAACCCAGATCATCTAAGATTTTGAGAAGATTATTTCCTTTTTTGGTTAACCGCTTAATGCAATAGTGTTCTAGATAACTCGTCAACACATAACGAAAATCGCGGTGATGCAAAATGGGTAGAATTTTTTCGGCACGTTTCAAATCATTGGCATTTTCCGCATCACATGCTTGATATAAGACACCCGCAAGCATGGCCACAAGACTTGCTTTTCTTGCCTCATTAACATAGGAAAAACGGTAGATGGTCGCTTCAATGGCGCGGTCTTTATCCCAATCCATCCAAAATTCATACAAGGATAATGCCTGTTGATAATCCACATATTCATTGGCCAACATGGATTGCATAACATAGGCAACGGGGATAATCCCTTGAATATTTGCCCAAGAACAGTTACCACTGATTTGAACACTCAATGGAATTTTTTCAATGGGTACTAACCCTAAAATATCGTTTATTTGACGGTGAAAAAAATGGCGTGGCTGCTTTTGCATCAGAAACGTTTCAATAAATTTGCCGGTCACTGCTTCCGGATGGTTCATGCGATAGATATTCACCGAACCTTCTTTTTTTGCATTTTCACCGCGGTCAATTTTCGCCCAATAAGGTCCAAGGCGAACAAACGCCATCGCATGCCCTCGGCTGGCTGCAGGCAATATCAACAATTCTTGATGACTGATTTGAGTGAGTATTTTGCGATGTTGCTCGTTGAGTTCCACCACATATTGTAAATTTAATAATTGCTGAGCCACCTCAAACGCACCGATCATTCTTTGAAAATAGGAAAAATGGGATTTTAAATGCTTGGTTGCATAACTTTTAACAAATCGAATCAACGAGTCTTTGAGCAAATCCACGGTAAAACCCAGAATAAACCCCTCATAATCAACTTGAACAAATTCCCCTTTGGCATTGACGATATCCACATCACCGCGCAATTCAAACCGATGCCCCAACAATTTCGCTTGAACATAGTCCAAAGCAAAATCAAGATTTGCCCCCTGATGCAGCAGGTAGCGTTTTAAACTATCGCGATGACGCAAAATGGGGTAGACAAGGATGGGCATGCCACCTTGAGTATAACTATTCACATTGGCATGGTACTTCACCAATAGTTCAATCATTTCCTTATCTTCATTATCTACCGCCCAAAATAGAGCCGTGCGCCCAGTCACATCCGTTTTTTCAATTTCGACATTGCGGCGCAAAAGTTTTTCAGCCACATCCGGCCTACGCGCAATAGCACATTCAATCAGGGGGGTAAAACCATATTCATCAATATCATCCAGCGACTCCCCTTCATTGAGGTAAGCCTCAAAATCGGGCATACGGCCGTTGATGATATCTTGGGCCAGCGTCATGGATTAGCCTCCTGGGCGTGGGGTAGGTGCAGAAGATGGTTGGTATTGAGGTGTATCAGTTAGCTCGTTTTTCAACTGCAATTGTTTTTGATGTTGCAACCGTTTGGCATTGTCGTATTCGCGCCTTGCTTCTGAATTTAAGGGAGGTTCCGGATTATCGTTGATGGGAACGCCATCGTATGTTTGGCGATTAAGCAAAGGATGTTGGGGGATATCATTGAGCAGCTCACCTTCCGGCGTCATTTTGTCCTCTTCACGACGCTCTTTGACGTTCACTTTACCATAATGACCTTCGCCAGCCTGCTCCTGTGCCCTTCGATCCCATTCAACGCGCACACTATCCTCAGCCAACATCGAGGCTGATTGAGGTTCTGCGCTTATGTAAGAAGGTAATTTAGGCGGGTCAACACGGCCACCACGGCCGCTTCGACTGCTACGACCACCCGTGTCATCACTCTCATCCAAGTCACGGGTGTTGCGCAAGCGCTGTAATCCTTTCCCCACCTTTTTAATTGTCTTTGCCATACTAATAATTATAACTTATAAATATTTATTGAGCAAAATTTCAGCAATTTGAACGGCATTGGTAGCCGCCCCTTTACGAATATTATCGGCGACTACCCATAAATTCAAGCCATAGGGATCATCTAAATCTTGACGAATACGGCCAACAAATACATCATCTTGCCCTACCGCATCGGAAATAGCGGTGGGGTAGCGGACTTTTTTAAAATCATCCTTTACTGTCACGCCGGGTGCTTTGACCAGTAATTCTCGCGCTTCTTGTGGTGTGAGCGGTTGTTCAAAAGTCACATGAATGGCTTCTGAGTGGCCATAAAGAACCGGAACTCGCACTGTGGTTGGATTGACTTGAATGCTATCATCGTTAAAAATTTTCTTGGTTTCCCACACCATTTTCATTTCTTCTTTGGTATAACCATTGTCTTGAAACTCGTCAATATGCGGTAATGCATTGAAAGCGATTTGTTGGGCATACACTGAAGGCTTTACCGGCCGGCCATTTAACAATTCGCCGCACTGATGCACCAATTCTTTGATACCCTTATTCCCTGAACCAGAGACCGACTGGTAGGTACTCACATGAATGTGACGTATTTTTGCCTTGTCATGCAGGGGCTTTAATGCAACCACCATTTGAATAGTCGAACAGTTTGGATTGGCAATAATATAGCGGGTGGTGAATAATTCGATCGCTTCGGGATTGACTTCGGGAACCACGAGCGGGATTTCAGGATCGTTGCGAAAAAAAGAGGTGTTATCAATAACCACACAGCCATAGGAAGCCGCGATTGGTGCATATTTTTCAGAAACAGAAGAACCTGCTGAAAACAAAGCGATCTCAACGTTGGAAAAATCAAACTCCTCGATATCCTGCACCTCAATCGATTCATTTTTGAAATCAAGGAGTTGCCCTGCAGAGCGTGCACTAGCCACCGCATAGAGCTTATTAATAGGAAAATTGCGCTCAGCTAAGACTGTCAACATGGCTTCGCCTACTGCCCCAGTAGCACCAATGACTGCTATATTGGCTGTTCTTGTCATGATTAAAACCCCTCAAATTTTATTTATTTGTCCACGATAACGTAACCAGCAATCCATAATAACAATGGCCATCATCGCTTCAGCAATGGGTACTGCGCGAATGCCCACACAAGGATCATGGCGTCCTTTAGTGACCACTTCGACTGCTTCCCCTCTTGTATTAATCGATCGCCCCGGCGTCACAATGCTGGATGTTGGCTTTAATGCCATACTCACCACGAGCGGTTGCCCCGTGGTTATCCCGCCAAGCGTGCCGCCACAATGATTGGTTAAAAACCCCTCTTTTGGAGTCATCTCATCCCGATGTTGGCTACCTCGTTGGGTGACACATTCAAAACCATCGCCTATTTCAACCGCTTTAACAGCGTTAATTGACATCATCGCTTGTGCCAACAAACTATCCATTTTATCAAATACAGGCTCACCTAAGCCCACCGGCACGCCATGGGCTTCCACATTCACTCGCGCCCCGATGGAATCACCTTGGCGGCGTAGTTCATCGATACACTGCTCTAATTCTTGGACCTGAGTATCGTTGGGACAAAAGAAAGCATTATTATTAATATGGTCAACCTGATCGAATTTCAAGCTAATATTGCCCATTTGCTTTAAATAGCCAAAAATCTCAACCCCATGCTCTTTTAAATAAAGCCTGGCAATCGCCCCTGCCGCCACACGCGCCGCTGTTTCTCGGGCTGAAGAGCGTCCACCGCCGCGATAATCGCGAATCCCGTATTTATGATGATAGGTAAAATCAGCATGCCCCGGTCGAAAAATATCCTTAATCGCCTCATAGTCCCGAGAGCGCTGGTCTTCATTTTCAATCAATAACATGATGGGTGTGCCGGTGGTTTTCCCTTCAAACACACCACTTAATATTTTGACTTCATCCGACTCTCGTCGCTGGGTGGTATATTTTGATTGGCCCGGTTTACGTTTATCGAGAAACGGTTGAATGAGCGCTTCGGATAAGGTTAAGCCAGGCGGGCACCCATCGACAATACAACCAATTGCTGGCCCATGGCTTTCGCCAAAGGAGGTGATTGAAAAAGCGTTTCCAAAGCGGTTGCCACTCATAGTGTCACCTAAAAATATTGGTTTAATTGTTCCGCAGTCAAGAGAAAAATGCCTTGTCCGCCTCGTTCAAATTCAAGCCAGGTAAAGGGAACATGGGGATATTTTTCAATTAGAATCGGTTCCGAATTTCCCACTTCGACCACTAAAATACCTTTTTCAGTCAGATAATGCTTGGCTTGTTGTAAGATTTGCTCAACAATGGCTAACCCTTTTTCGTTAGCGCGCAATGCCATATCCGGTTCATGCCGGTATTCAATCGGCAACGTCTCCATTTCCTCGTCGCTGACATAAGGGGGATTGGAAACAATCAAATTAAATCGCTCTGAGGGAATTTCTGACCACACATCCGACTGGAAGAAATTCACTTGGCTTTCTAAATGATGCTCTTTTCGATTACGAATAGCAACGTGTAATGCTTCTTCTGAAATATCAACCCCTGTGACACACGCATCGGGAAATGCATAGGCTAAAGCAATGGCAATACACCCTGAGCCGGTACATAAATCCAAGATATTATCCACCTCGAATGGATCCACCCATGGGGCAAAATGTTGTTCAATTAACTCCGCAATGGGCGAACGCGGTATCAATACATGCTCATCAACATAAAAAGGCAACCCACAAAACCATGCTTTATTAATTAAATAGGCAACGGGGATACGATCATCAATGCGCTTTGTCAATTGGGCACATAAATGCTGCTTTTCCGCAGCAGTTAGCCTAGCGTCTAACAAACTGGCATCGGTGGTTAGGGGCAAGTTTAAAGAAGCCAACACTAACCATAACAAATCATCTTCAGGATTGTCCGTGCCATGGCCATAATACAGGTTTGCTTCGTAGGCTTTAGAAAGCGCGTAGCGATAAAAATCTTTAATCGTGTGAAAGTCTGAGCAGTCTTGGGATTGAATTAGTTTCATAATAAAGAAAAAATTAAGACAGTGTTGATATTTTAGCGTAATTTTGGGGAGATGTCGTTATTGTTGAGTTTTTGGGTATATACAGAACTAATGCAATGCTCAACTTTCATGGAACAATACGGGCCCGGGCCCGTGGGCGAGCCCGAGCCCGGTTTTTAAACAATTCCAAGGCGCCCAAATTCTAAGGGAGGATTTCCTAATATTTTACTACCCATCATACCAACAGTATGCGCTAGTACTTTTCTTCATATATTAATCAAAACACTTTTATGATGTTGACTAAAATGGCGAAAAAAGCAGATTAGATGGTGCTCGGACGGGCACGGGCTCGCTCAAGGGCCCGGGCCCGTATTGTTCCTAGAGAAGTTGAGCAACACGTTAAGAACTAAACATTATCGATAGAATAGTTAAAATGTCATCCGATGATTTGCTATCTAATTTTCCCAGTTTTTTTACAATCCTTGAACGGTCTATTGAGCGCAATTGATCGAGTGCAACCTGACCCTCCTTGCCCTGAAAAGACGTTTTTACCCTTGTGGGAAAAGGTTCTCGAATAGTGCTTGTCAATGGTGCCACGATAACCGTTTTAAGCTGACTTAAATTCATTGAGTCTGGCGATATTATCACGGCTGGTCTTGTTTTTTTTATTTCAGAGCCGACGGTTGGATCTAAATTTACCAAGCATACATCAAATCGTTTTATTTTTACCATGTCCAATCTTCTTCATCGAATTGATTAGGCAAATCAATTTCTTCACCTTCGCCTGAGACATTAGCAATCGCATTAAACTGCTCAAGCCATCCTTCCTGCTTATTTTTAGAAGGTGTTAACAGAATGGCGCCGTTTTCATTAATGGTAATTTCCATTTCTTCACCTAACTCTAAATGCGCTTCCTTTAATAGGGCTGAAGGAATCCGAACCCCAACAGAGTTCCCCCATTTTTTTAGTGATACCGTTGACATAGGATATCCACCGAAAGTATATACATAGTATAATTATACATCGTATAACTATCCGACGCAAACTAATCAAGTTATACCCGTCATTGCAAAGGGTCATACAAAAACAAAAGCAGCCAACAATCCCTATCATCCCTGTCGTTGCGAGGAGCCGTAGCGCAGCGGAGGGGACGAAGCAATCCACACTCCCCGTCGTTGCGAGGAGCCGCAGCGCAGCGAAGGGAACGAAGCAATCC
>JAGVJN010000029.1 GCA_020051095.1 Pseudomonadota bacterium
CAGGTGGTAACGGAGGTGATAGTGCCACCTCTGATAAGAAGACATCTGAGGAAAAAGCGAGTCCTGGTGAAGATAAATTCCTAACTAAATCAGGCAAAGAAGTTGGGTCAGAAGATGAATTGGTAGGCGTGTTTGGTTCAGAGGAACTTGACTTAGAGTCTAATTTTGACCCAGAAATAATTGCGGAGTTGATCGCCAAAGGATTATTGCTGGTTGATAGTGATCGCGAATCAATGACCCTTACCATTAAATTACAATGTGAACCTTGTAAATTAACTGAAGAACAAAGAAAAGAATTAAAAAAATTCATGGAAGCGATTATAACAGAATTCAATAAGTTTAAAGAAGAAAATCATCTTTCCAATGATTGTATGCAAATAAATCAAGATGAGGAAAGAAATATACTTTCTCTTCGTATTAACATGCCCACATTAGCCTTATATGATGCATTTATCCAACGGCTAGCAAATAATTTAGTGCCCACATTACAGGAAAAGGATGAAGTCACGAGAGATCAAAGTTTTGCTTCAAGTCCACTTTCAATGGAACTCAAACTTTCCCCTTCTACTAAAGGAGAGAAAGTTGAAAAGCATGAGGAAGAACAAGAAATATTTAACCCATCTCCTTTCAAAATGACACCATGATAAAACCACAATTCAAAAGCAGGGGCCCGTTTGCAAGTCAGGCTATCTGGCGAAAATTAGTTAGATTTTTTCCGGTTCAAAAGATGAGATCATTCGTTGCATCAAAATTCATGTTACCTATAAATGAGCGCACCAATAATCCACTCTGAGTCGGCAGAATATTTTACATAGGTTAGTCGCTTTGCTTTCCTGTTGCATCATGCAACGCTACTATATCCAGAAAATTTTTGATAATACTTTATTGCTGCGTCACTGAGGATTTATCCGCAGTGACGCAGCCAAATGGCTGCGAAATTTTCAAATAAATTCAACATATTATTTCTAATTGAGCAATCGCGTGCAACGCGATTGCTCAAAATAATCATCTAAATCCCCTTGTCCAACACAAATCGTTTTGCTAATCTGCTATTAAGCGTAACTGACGAGACCGGTGCGATTCCGGCGAAACCTTAACAGGTCTTATGCAATAGCCACTCTCATTCTCTAATCTTGTGGCAGAACGATAAGTCGAGAACAAAACACCATCTGCACTTCGCAGAACCAATTGCAATAAAAAGCAATGCAATTCTTTAAGAATTGAACCTCACAATACCTCTCTGTATTGCCCCATGCGCAACAATGGCTTGTATAGACTTTGTTGTATTTAAAACCATTAAACCTAAGGAGATCACCACCATAAAAAAGTAGTACCAATGTAATCAGGTCAATATAAGTTTGTAGTTTAAAACTGATTTGCCCCTGAACTGAGCCTTGAGGCTTCATGCCTGGTACTGCAGCTTTGCAGACCGCTCTACCAACACTAAACCAATATCAGGGCAAATAGTTTTAGAGGTTATATAGATGAGAAAAAACCAACTCAGGCAACAAGTCGATCATTATTGCCATCATGATCACACGGGATCATACCGTGCCAGAAAGCACCGTTATTTTGTGCTGAACAAAATGATTCGTGATTTATTCCATATAGGTCATGTTCCACCAAAATGGCATGCCGTAACTCACGAACATATTCAATGCCTTGTTGCACATTGGAAAAAAGAGCGCATCAAGCCATCAACCATAATGAAATATATGACCATCATTCGTGATTTTTTTCAGAAAATTGAACATACGATCCCAGATATTAGCAACAAAACCCTGGGACTTAAAAACCATAAATACCGCTCAAAAACGATTCATTTACCAGAAGATATTTCCACACAACTAGCAAACCCCATTGCAAAAATATTGATCGAATTACAAGTTCATTTTGGTTTAACTTTAAGTGAAGCAATGCGCTTATGTCCAACCATTCACGTGCAGGAACATGAGCTTTGGATTACAAGAGATATTGCTACAAACAGCCACGATAGGACGATCCCTTTCAGAAATGAGGCACAAATAGAGGTGAAAAATTCGCTTTTAAGTCTATGCAAAGAGCAAAGCTTAATTTTAACTTATAGCTACCATTTTGTACGCAGCGCGTACAGTAATGAATTGAAAGCAGTAGGACTACCTTCATCCAAGAGATATCGTGGCATTTATGCCAAAAATATGTATCCAGAGCTAAGCCAAACCATATCACCTTATTTAGCCAAACAAACCATCATGCGTGAAATGGGGCTACAATCCAGACGAACGCTTTGGAGTTATCTCAATGAGTAACACAAAATTGCGTGCAGCAAAATTTTCAATTAACGAACTGGTTAAAAAAGCTCACGGCCACTCCTATGCAAGCCAAGCAGACATGCGCCATATGCTCTTTCGGTGCGTAAAAGATTTACATGAGCTAGGATATAAAATAAGCCACATTAAAGGATTAAAAGCAAAGCACATTTACGTGCTGGTGGAACATTGGAAATCTGAGGGCAAAAACCCAGGGACAATTAAAAACTACATGTCCAAACTACGAAAGACAGCTTATTTACTGAACGATCCAAAACTGGTTAAGCCAGATAATGCGGCGTATAACATTAACAAGCGTTCGTATGCTTCAACAATCAATAAAGCAATTCATCATATCGATTTATCTAAGTGCACCGATCCTTATATTAAGCTATCACTAGAAGGTCAAAGGCTCTTTGGTCTACGCCGTGAAGAATCCATGAAATTTACAGTAACTGAAGCTCATCATGGTGATAATTTAATTATTAAACCTAGTTGGACAAAAGGAGGTATTGGACGCACACTGAAAATATCGAATGAGGCTCAACGGCAATGGTTAGCCAAAGTTTCTCAGCTTGTTCGCGCAGGAGAATCGCTTATTCCTTCCAGTAGAACGTATAAACAGCACTTAAGTCATTACGAAAAGCAAGCAAAAGCTATGGGGGTCAGTAAATTGCATGGTTTAAGGCATGCCTATGCGCAAGAACGATATAGAGAGCTGACTAAATTATTTGATCCTCATAAACAAGGAATGGCATGCCCATTTGAGGGTGGGAAAAAATTTAAAGAAATGAATGCTGCGGAAAAGGCAATCGATCGAAAAGCACGTCAAATCCTCAGTTTTGACATGGGTCACTCTCGCATTTCAATAACAAGGGTCTATTGTGGCTAGCCAATATAAGCGTTCGTCCTAACACCTACTAACACTCCATATTCTAATTATGCAACACTCAAATAAATCAAAACGTGTTTGTATTTTTTATTTTAAAACACACTTTGATTGATTTATATGTTTTGTTTGTTTATGATATAAATGTGCAACACAACTGACGAGCCAGCGAGACTCTGGCGAAACCAATCGGTCTTGTGAATAGCCATTACCATTCCCTAATCTTATGGCAGAGCGTTAGCAGGGAACCTCAGTTTATCACTGATCACCCACCAGGGTGAAACCACATTAAGACATCTCGTTTTAAACCTGTTCTTATCCATTCGCTATTTTTTAATCAACGAATGGCTGCTCTTTAAAAATCAGGCGAATCAACCAAGCTTGTTGTAATCAAGCATGGGCGAATCTGCAATTGTTACCCCCTATGGGAAAGGCTTCCCGGATGGGCTGGTTTTTCCCAAATTTTTTGGAGAAAAATCATGAAAACAATTAATACCATTGTTCCAAGAAAAGAGTATATATTTTTTGATTTAGCTCGCTGTATTAATGAACTTCATGTCTTGTGTCATGAGCTATCTGCGGAAGACATGGATGAAATTAAAAACGCTTACAAAAAATTACGTTATTTCATCAAGGATGAACAACCTCAGCTTAATTTGGCTTAACCCCCCAGCAGGAGTGCTTATTCCTGCAAAGGGGTTCGTACTCCGTTATCAAGGAGAACTAAAATGGATACACCCCAAATTTATGTTGCATGCCTTGCGTCTTATAACAATGGCATACTACATGGAAAATGGATTGATGCAAATCAAGATGCAAATAGCATTTATGATGAAATTCATGAAATGCTAGCTGACAGCCCAATTGAAGGAGCAAAAGAGTTTGCGATACATGATTTTCAAGGATTCGGTGGTGCTCGGATTGATGAGTACGAAAGCATCAATGACGTTGCCGAACTTGCTGCCTTCATTGCCAAACACGGTGAATTAGGCGCTGAACTTTTTAGCTTTTACTCTATTGAAGATGCTGAAAAGATGCTAGAGGAACATTATCATGGAGCTTATGACAGCGAGGTTGATTTCGCCCGTGCGCTTTTTGACGACTGCTACAGCAATGCAATACCGGAGGATTTACAGTTTTATTTTGATTATGATGCTTTTGCCCGTGATCTTTTTATAAACGATTATTTTTCGGTTGAAGCAGATGGTCAAACGCATGTTTTTTCTAACTACTGAAGCCCCTATTTTGGGGCTTTTATTTTCTATCAGGCATTTAATTCTTCTACAGCCGTAATGGCTTGTTCAAAACTAGGTTTTTCTGATTGATAAACCATCTGCTCTAGAAAAAATCGCCAATGATCTTCCCATTTTTTTTCGGAGCGAAGATGATGCAAGGCTGATGTTGCTTTTGTGCGTACATTATCAGAAGACTCATTACCAAACATCGCCTGCTCTTTTTCTAACACGCGCTCAAGTACAAGATAATAATTATCAGAAAGACAATTTTGCTGTATTAATTGATAAAGATCATACAAATGCCGAATCAGATGTTTGTCTGAGTCTCGCTGAGTTTTATTCGCATCAACAACCCTGCGTGACAGTGCCACCCATTTTTCTGCAGCGGTCTCATCCAATGCGACACAAGCGACTGGAAAGTAGCTGTGATCACATTCAGCATCACCAAGAGTCACTTTAACCATTGAGGAAATAGTTCTAATTTCTGGCTCTAATTCCAACGTGCCAAGAAAACAATCAATCGCAATATGGGGTTTTAAATACACTATACCCTGAGCACCATCAAATGAAGCACGCATGCTCATGTATCGCCCTTCATAAAATACCTTAACATCTTGAGGTTGTACCTCAAAACCAGCATTGACTAATGACTCAACCAACGCGCGCCGAAACAATCGCAACTCACGCCGCCGTGCATCTTTACCCAAATTAAAACAAGCAGGTTTAGAAATTACACGAAAATCGACATCTTCAGACAGTCTGCTTATCACTCCATAGCCTTTAGAAAGGCTTGTTCCTCCTTGAAATACCAACTCGAAATAATCATTAGGTATCTCAACCAGTAAACGAATTGCCTTAGTAACAAAATAATCTTTACGAATAAAATCAGCGGGTAATCCTAAGATAATGGCAGTTTGACGAATTTGTTGTTCATTTAATTCACCTGGCATTGATGCCTCCTTCAAAAACAAGCTTCCTACCTTCCGCATGAATAGAACCGCGAAATCGACTTTTTAAACGAACACTAAAAACAGCGGGAACTTGAGTAGTTTTGCCTGCATTATAATCGCGGATGGCACTTCCTAACTCCCATTTAACACCAAGTTTATCTAATGCCTCAGTCGCTACAGCTTCAAATGGCTCGGTAAGCATGGCTTGTATTTCCCTACCAGGAATTGCCATAGGCTCCGCCTTGGCAAATAAACCATGTGCGATTTTAGTGATAATACCCTCGTCTATAAAAGCATGCAGCGCACGATTTAATCTTAGCTGCGTTTGATTAGAATGATCTTGTGTTAAATCACTCCTCGTAAACACATGACTGGGGATGTTCTTTATTTTTTTTCTTAACTCATCACGAAAGATAGTGTTGTAATGATTTTTCCTTTTCATAGCTTATTCACCATGACGTCATAAATAGTCATTTTCATTATAGCATAAAATAACGTCACAAATAGTCATTTTTGATTATTCGTTGAATATAGCTCTCAATAGCGGGCTAAAATAACCTCGCGTGAGATTTGCGTGTTTGAGTACGACGCAGTACGCCATAATACGCATTTGTAGTGGTGGTTACGCAGCAAAATATATAGTAAAATCAAGTAATTAAAATAGAGATTTATGGCTCATAATCCGTTGGTCCTAGGTTCAAGTCCTAGTGGGCCCACCAATTAAAACCAGTAAAATCAACAACTTGCGATCGATTATCCCAACCCCTCAAAAACCATTGTGGGGATTTTGTGGGGCACAGTAGACACAAACTCATAAACTTACTACCTTACGTCCGCGAGATGTATCTTTTTCTTTTCTATTATTTGGATTACGAAGCAATGTGAGAACCACCCCACTTTGTTGCTTTTCGCAAACCTTGTTTCCAGCTTCATATAGATTCTGCAATTCAGCTGATGAATAATGTGTTGTTATACGACCTGAACGATGCCCCAGCAGATCTTGCCTGTCTTCAAAACTCACCCCGACAGATCTTAATCTCCTACCAAAAGTATGTTTCAGATCATGAACTCGTACAAACTCCAAGCCAGCTTTCTTGCGAGCTTCTTTCCAGCCAGTATTATTTATACGGGTCACCGGATTGCCTTTAAAGGTAAACACAAACTGCTTATGTTTTCCTCTTTGTCGATCAATCACTGATTTTGCCGTCTGATTGCAGACTATCAATCGTTCTTCACCATTTTTTACCATTTCAGGTGGAATGATGAACACCAATAGGTGCGGCAATTGAGGGAGCTTAATTTCCCAATCCCATTGCAAATGACACACTTCGCTCTCTCTACATCCAGAATTCACCGCAAATAGTGCCATTTGCTCTAAATGCGCTGGCAATTCTGCAAAGAGCCTATGTTGCTCATCCCAACTTAGAGGATAAGGTTTACGTAAATCAGCTTCTGGCAATAGTTTAATTTTAGGTGCATTAAGCAACCAAGTCAGACCAAATTCATCAATCCACTCAGTTGAAGCTAGATTACAAATTCGGCGAACTATCTTTAAACCATGATTAATAGTTCGTGTTTTAACCTGATCCTTAATTCGGCCTTCAATAAACGGCTGCAAAGTCCCCATATGGATCGAATCTAAAGTCATTTTCCCAATATACTGAACCAGAACACGTAAACGCCCAGCATCAGAATCAAGGCTTCGCTTATGTTGATTCTCATCCAAAAACTTAATGGCTGCTTCCATAAATGTACGTTTAGGTCTTACCCCAAATACACTCGCCTGCCTTACTTCCTCTAAACGTTTTGCAAAGTATTTCTCTGCTTCTTCGAGGTTGCCCGTACCAGTGCTTTCTCGAATTCGGCATCCAAAGACCGCTTTATCGATGTGCCAATAGTCACCTCTTTTGAAAAGACCTGGCGATTTTTTTCGTCCCATTGTTCCATACTCCTTTGTCTGGCTACCGCAGGACGACCACTACACTGTATATAATCGTCCACCCAGGCATCTAAATCAAGTCTATCGAATGCTACACCTTGAATTCCCATCGGAACTTCCATCAAATTTGGTCTAACATCTTTATTAAATCGATGTCTATCCATGCCTAAATATGTAGGAGCATCTCTGAGACGTATTAATCTTGGTAGAATTTGAAAAGTGCTCATAAATTACTCCTGTCTAAATTCACAAACATAAATACTCGTTATGAGTATTAATTAGAGCATATCGAGTAAATCATTTCAATCACAAACACGCAATTGAAATGCGCTATACAAAGATATTAACGATAATCATTAAGAATTTTGGGCCACTTAACATCAATAGCAATCCATAAGAAAAGAAAGCACACCTTTCGCAACTCTATTGCTAGTGGTGTAACCCTTTGTATTTATTACAAATAAGTTGAAAAACCAGAATATCAGTTAAATAAAAATTATCTGATGTATTAAAATTAAACATGAATCGGTATGCAAAAGTGCATAACAAACTTCTTTTAAAGTATGCACTTATACATACTTTTATAGATAACCGTTTGAAATAATTAACGAATTGTGATCTAATCTCAATAGCTGGCATGGAGGCATCAGTAACTATCCAATACTTTAGCACAGAGGTGATTATGACCAAGATTACTGTAAGTTTACCTGAAAACATTCATCAAAAAATTCTTAAATTAGCTCAAGAAGAAAATGATTCCATCTCTTACACGGTTACCCGATTGGTAGAAATCGGCCTATTAATATTACAAAATAAAAAGGAGAAAAATAATTCCAATGAATTGGAGGAGCATTGCCAGAAGCTCATAATTCAGGTCAATGAGATAATTAAAGAATTGGTCATTGATAAATTTAATTTTGATCAAGGAAAAATTGCGGCGATTACTCGTGAGACATTGGTTAAGTTTAATGCGTTTAAAGCTGGGTAATAGCTCAAACCAAACTTAAACATTATAGGGTAATAATGTCTCACCTCAAGCGATCCTCCAGTATTAGGTATGCTAATATGTTGCAGAAACACAAAGAAATAGGCGCTATTTACGCCTGCAAGATTATATTTTATATGACTGATTAAGCATGCTAAGTGCTAATATTAATTATTATTGTATGTTATTGGGTGAGTCATGGATATAGAACAAGAAAAGAATTTTCATTTAAATCAATGCGAACAATGCTTCCAAAATGCCTGGACAATAATAATTGATATAATCGAAGTACAAATTAGCATTAGTAAAAATCCTTCTTATAAAAATAAATTAATATCACCAGCCTTTCGTTTTGCGCTTATTGAATATGATAAATCCTATACGCAATCACGAGGCAAACATGGCAGATACATTCTACCTGAAACACATGTACCACCTCAGTTTTATGAATTACATCAAAAAATTATAGATTCTCGACATCAAAAGCATGCCCACCATGATTTGAATGTCTTAGACGCAGATCCCGTTGATAGCTATAAACATATATATATCATGAGCAACCATGTTCCTACTGAACTGATTTCAGAAATACAATCAATTAAAACATTATTAGAAATGAGCATTAATAATATGCATGAGGAATACCCTGCTATTTTTTCTTGATGGGCTGGTTCAACTGCCTTTACCCAGTAAGTATATTTGGAGATGCTTTCTATTGATTAGCCAGCCCTTTAATTCTACTAAATTCCAAGCTCTAAGATTTAAATAGTCTGTATCCTAGTTCTGAATGCCACTACCTATCTATTTCCATTTCCACAGCTCGCTCTCGCCTCTCATTTATATTTCTCACATTATGCAAATTATTTTGGATTTTAATTTCATTTGATTGAATTGATTTACCAGAAAACACCCTCAAATTTTTAGGAATTTCAACATTCTCTTGAGCCAACCCCAGCTGCACATCTTTGCTTTCAACCCCAAACAATTGCTGCTGAACAGCACCAACCCCCTTAGAAATAAGCACATCATTCCAATCAGTCTTCAATTTACCAGGCAAGGCTTCCGGAAAAATAACCCTCGCGGGTATGCCATTTTGAGCTAAATTTTCAACGGCCTTCTCTATCCCCTTAAGTGACTTCGAATCCTTGCCATCATTATCCGCAGCAATTACCACCTCTTTGGCATTATATTTTTTTATAACCTCAGTTAGATTACTAATATTATAAACACCAAATGAGGCCAGCACTGTTGCCTTTCTATCCGCCATCGCAATTGAAGCTGCTGTTTCAGGACCTTCGGCGACATAGAGGCATGAGCCTTTCATGCCTTTCTGGATGAGTCCCGCACTACCTTCAGTAATGCCTTTGGACAATTTTGCCACCTCCATAAATTTATTTTTATTAGCTGTTTTTGCATCAAGATAAATTCGTTGAACACCAGTTAAATCTCCTTTCTCGTTTCTAGCTGCGATAATTAATGCAGGCACTTTATTGGTTTTATTTTCCAAGACACCTTCATCATTACAATTAATCCATTTAACACCAACAGGCCAAAACCTAGCATCTAAGCTCTCCATGCCATGAATCCCACGATGCTCTTTCAAATATCGCTCCGCCAAAGTCCCTTTCATTGATACAGAACCATCCCAGATGCTTTTTGCTGATGTAATTCTATTTTTACGCTCTGATTCTTTAGATAACGAAGGTTTTTTAACAGCTGAGGTTGGAAGACCTATAGGTCTATACCCAATTAAATCAGCTGCTCTTTTTAAAGCCTCTGGAAAAGGAAGGTTATGCATTTTCATGATTGCATCGATGGGTGAACCTCCTACATCTTCGCTAAAGTCATACCACAATCCTTGTTTACTTCCTTTTAAAGTGACAATAAGTCCTCCGCTATAACGTATCTCTTTCGAGTTTTGAGATTTGGGTTTACCAAAAATGGATTGGTAGGTGTATTCAGGTGAGGCCATTAAGGCCTCGGTGATGACATTCCCATCCAGTCGTTGTGATAACTGTTGAACTTGTTTTAATTGAGGTGATTGCCCCTTCGCGAAAGGGTCTGGTTTATAATCATAAAGATCTGCTAAATCTTTATTAATTTGTTTTACTAGATTAAATTGTATTGGATTTTCCTTAATAGCCCATTGATACATGGAGTGTTTCTCTAATCGATTTAACTCCTGGCATAGCTTTGACCAATTGTTAACCCATACAGCGACTTCTTTTTGAGAATCATGGGATTGGTTTGCAAATTGGTGCAGCGTTTTATTTGCTGTTGCGACCTCTTGGAGTCTGGATTGATGCTGGCTACCCTGATGTACGATTTTCTCCTTATTTCCTCTTTCCTTATTTACGATAGAATCAAGAAAGGGAGATTGAGCTAATTGATAGGCTAAATAATCTCGCTTTGCTGAGCTCTGCATGGCCTGAGTCAGCTGGCCTTTTTGATTTTCCTGATGTACCACCTGCCATTGCCTAAAAGCGTGTTTGCTGGTCATTTTATAGTTTAAAAATAGCTTATAATCGGCTTGCTCAGGTTTTGTAAGGGTCTCAAAATATTCCTTTCTATCAACGACACGACAATATTTACTAAAGAGTTTTGTATCAACCTGGGCTTCTTTAAGGAACGTATAGTGGCCCTTTATATCTTCCTTAATACGATTGATGGCTTGAAGTCTTGCATCGAATCGACCGGTGCTTGTAATAAAATCTTGCACATTTTCGCGATATTTATGTTTTTCAGTTTGTTTGGTTAAAGTGTCAACATCTATTTTAAAATGATCTTTTACTTCGAAAAGGCATTTGTGTTGACTCAGTTGGTTGGCTAACTCATCACGTCGAGCAAAAAGCTTTTGAGTCCTCTCATCAACAATCCCCTTTTCTTCTTGCTCAAGGTTCACAGCCCAAAGTTCGCCAATTTCTCTTTTGATATCCTTGTATTCTTTAGCCAAATCAAAAACTAACCGCCCTTCTGGATTTAAGCCATTGCGAAATAATCTGTGACTATGCTGCTTGGCATCATAATTAATGTCTCTCCAGAGCGTTTCAGCAGGCTTTCCCATACTTAAAATTAATGAATGAGTTAATTTAGATGTTCGTTTAAGTTGAGTAGCCATAAATTCTTTCTCTGGGCCACTAGACTCCAAATAATGTGAAATTTTTAATCGAAGCTCATTTATCTCAGCGTGTTTAGCAAGGCTTTCCAATTTTTTCTGAGCATTTTGTTCGCCTTGCCTGTATTCATGCTGAAAGAGACCTACCCGATTTAATTCCCCGATGGAGTAATGCTTAAGGTAAGGTTTATACAATTCCAACTGCTTGGTTATGGATGAGGCTAATTGATTACGCTTAATGGAGAGCTCATTGAGTACCTTTTTGTTTAAATCGACTGGATGGTTAATTGCTGCATGCAGTTTGCTGTGCTGTGAACGCTTTGCAATGCACTGATTTAAAGACACATACTGTCTTACGATGGTAAAGCGTTTTAATTCTTCAGGAGTCAAAGAATGGAATAACTTGGCTGTTTCATAACGCAGAGCATCATTGCGGTAAGTATTATTATTGAAACCTAAACGCTCTTTTGACAAACGGTATAATGGTGGACTTTGAACAATAGTATTGGCAATTTTAGCGGCATAGGGTCTATTATTTTCTTGTTTACTTGATACATAGTGCTCTACGAATTTCTCGTTTTTATTCCATTCCTCCTCTTTACTTAGTTTTTTCTGAATTACTTCTACAAGACTAACTCTGTTTTTTGCATCCTTAAAACGGGCATCATGAGACTTCAAGATTTGTGATGAAGTCATTTCAAGGGCCGAATTTTTTTCACTGTCATTCAAAGTGATGGCTTTAACCAGTATGTCTTTGTCATCCGTTACAACGGTCATCGATTCGATAGCTCTGGTAATTTCCACATAAAAATTTTGAATAGTGGTTGCAAAACGGTTAAAACTCTCGATTAAACCAAGCCCACGTTTACTATCTTTTCCTTGCGAAGCATAAGTGGTTAGAACATAGCCGTGGTCTAAATGCTTCAATTCGGAGGCATCTCGCAAAAGGGTAATAATCTTTTTATTATCATCCATTATTTCTATTTGCTGCTCATTAATAGACGTAACAATGCCTAACTCCGAATTTCGAATACCCTGAGCTTCACTGTTGCGCTTCCACTGAATTTTATCCCCTGCCATTAAGCTCAATGGACTTTGATTATAGACCTCCATAGGGCGCTCTAAATCCTTATTTTGAGTTTTAAATTCTGGCAAAGAGGCCAATGGAAAGACTCTTTCTTTACCATCTGCACCAATTAAAGGTAAGGTATTCTTCCCTTTGTGTTTTGCAGAAATCGAACCTACTCTAAAATAATCACCTGCTTTTATTTGATGGCGTGCAATAGTGATGTTAAAACGAATGATGTCATTAGACGCATAATAAAAGGCTTTTCTAAGCTTGATACTCGTGAATGGTTTTTCTTTTAATATAGATAACTGATGTTCTGCCCCACTCAAAACCCCTTCTTGTTTTAAAGCTTCCCGTAGAATCTCTGTAATATCATGGCGATTTCTATGGGTTGGTGCAAAACATAGAGTCTGCTCGCGCTCATTGGGCGATAAGGAGAGCCACTTGTCTGCCATGGACTGGACTCTTTCGAGATAAGTCTCTTCGGTATGAACCTGAGTCAGTTTTTCAACCGCATCATAAATCTCACCTTGACTTGCATGCTGCGCCGACTCTTTGAGCCGTGAGTCTTTTTGTCGTAAATTATCAGTCATATTGACTGTGTCTATGCCATAGTCTTGAGTTAGTGAAAACCAACGACCGCTTGATGGAGACGGCAGCTGAGCCTTATCGCCAATGATTTTTAATTGGGTATTGAATTTCTCAACCAACTGAATAATTTTATGTCCCTGGGGATTAGAAAACATGGATGCTTCATCCACTACAAAGATAGTTTTGCTCAAATCCTGATTGTGTTTTTGCAATCGTCCCAATTCCCTAGCAAAGGTTGCTGCATCAAGGCCACCCTTGACTGACAATTCATTAGCAGCAGATGACCCTGCTGTTATGCCTCTAATGGTATAACCATATGAAGATGCCAACTCGCGGGTTAAACGTAACATGGTAGTCTTTCCTGTACCGGCATAACCTTGAATAGCCATATAACGATCTTTTGTGCTGACAAAACTCACCATAGCCCTTTTTTGTGAAGGTGATAAGGAAAATTGCAACTCATCTTCTTTGGCCTTGATAAATTCCATAGTTTTTTTCTTGGAACATATAGGTGTAATGTCATTTTTACCTTGTTCAATGCGTTCAACAGTTTCAGCTTCCAAAGTGAGTTGCCATGGCGTGGTATAGAGTTGTTCTTTAGTATAAGGATGAGTGGCTTGATATAGGTTTTGTTCTTTAACTTGTTGCTTTATTGCTTGATCAATATGTTTTTCATCTATGATTTGAGTGCTAGCAATACTGTATTTTAAGGCTTCTTTCTTTATTGCTCTTTCATCGAAAACCGCTTGCTGTTGGCTTACTGACTCTATTGCCACATGCACCGCGTCACGCGCACGGTCTTCTACATTGTAAAATCGTTCCAACACTTGTTCTTTAAATGCCCTAACCAAGAAATTTTGAGGTTTTACTGATGACACAAATTGATCCGGATCAAATCCATGTTCAACGCATTCCAGGACTAAATTTTCTCGCCACTTGTCTAAATCAATTAACTCTTTATCTTCTCGTGTTCGTCCAGCTGAAATAGAGGCCGCTTTTGCCCCACTCCAACCTTGCTCATCCATATCCTTTTTGATTTCTTCACTTCGTTTGGAAAAATGAGAAAGTAGTGCTTCAGGCAGGCCTTTAATTTCCCATAAGCCATCACCATCAGATTCAATTTCATAGCCTAGTTCTTTTGTTTTATTGGCTAAGTAGTTGCGAAACTTAAGACCACCAAAAACATGATGTTTCATGATTTGCTCTACCACTCCTTTTCTGCCATCCATATCACTAGCAAGAGAGCGCCATTTTTCATCTTGGCACTTGGTCATATTATGAGTCACTAAATGCACATGAGATTGGGGGTCATTGGCTCTAGAATTGGGTTGCCTAAAAGCAGAAATCAAAAAATTTTGGGTATCAACGTATTCAACTTTGCCATTAACTACTTGTCTGGTTTGAGCAAAATCTTTTTCCATCTCCTCAACAAACCAATCCACTGTCTCATCAAGGATTTGAGCAAGCATTGGATCGGCTTCTGTTTCTAACAAAATTGAGAAGGACTTAGGCGCACTTACTGTCATATCAAAGCCCGGTCTATGATGAATACCGTCCATATCAATACGTCCTAACTGCGTTCCATCCGGTAAAGTTCCTTTAAGCAAAGATAACATCTGTTCTTTTTCAACGGTCTTGCCATGAAGTCCAAGTTCTTTGGCACCACTTCCTAACCAGCGAATACTCTTGGAATCTTTCTCATAATAATTAACCACATTAAGGTAATACGAAGCAGCTCCCTCTGCACTCTCCAAAGGATGAATGCTTAACATAAGGGCCTCGTTTTTAGGTTATAAAAATTGAATTACTTCCTTTTCTTCAAGTTCTTTAGAAACTGGTTTCTCTTTAGATTCAGATAATGCCTCATCATGGGCGCCAGCAAGTATAGGATCACTGTACATGTCTACCAGTAGCTCTACATTTTGACGAAGTGGATCAGGATCTATTTCACGTCCAATAAATTCAGGATTTTTGATAGGGTAATCTACATACTTCAATTGCACCTGCGCTCTAGGCAATCTTCCTTTAACCCGTAAATAACCTTCCAAATCATCTAATTCTTGAATCTGGCTTGGTAAGACCAAGCGCTTTTCTTTAGTTTGACGGGACACCGAAATCCCATCGCGCATGGTGTTTGCCCCATAACTTACCGATTCATGGGCTTCTTCAATTTCATAAGTACCAATATTAAGGGAGGCTGCGTCTGCATCCTCATGTTCAGGCAAGCGTAAATATAAGCGAGTGGAGCATAGATTTGATAATACAGAAGCACCTTCTCGTCCATAAATTTTACGTAATTGTGAAGGCCCATGATGTCCCAGTATAAAACAACCTCCAAATTTACGGCTTTCTGACTTCACTGTTTCTAAAAATGGCAAGGCATGTAAAGTGGCTAATTCATCAAGAATAAGCCAAACACGTCTATTATCATCGGCTGGCAGACCCAATATTTCTTTTGTAGCCGTATTTAACCAGGCTGAAATCAAAGGTCTTAAGGTAGGATGCTTACGCCCATCGGAGCTCACAAATAGACAACTGCTTTGGTTTTCATTCAAAATCCAATTTCGAATGGAAAATGCTTCACCTTGGTCCTGTAAATATAAAAGGGATTTCAGGTAGGTAGCCATGACTGTTTTAACATTAAGTGCTGTTTTTTGGATTTTACTCGAAACCAATGATTCCGATTCAGTATGCTTTAGCAATTCATGAATTTTTCCTAGATCAGCCGTTAATAGATACTGTAACAGCATGATATTAGAACGATTAGGATTTTTCTTAAGTTCATTGGCAGTAGACACAAAAATCATGCGCGCTGCATTCACCCAAAAAGGATCCATGGTGTTATTAATTGGCATAGGCATGAGGGCTTCAGCTAAAGCTTCAAAATCAGCCTTGTCTTCACATTCTGCCCAAACATCCCAAGCTCGACCGCGTGCATCCAAGGGATTTAATAAAATGTCTTTTCCTTCTTGATAAAATTTTGATAAATAAGTCCCGCCCTTATCATATATGATGGCACGTTCCCCGCGATCACGAATGATACTTAAAAGTTCACGAATAGCCACTGTTTTACCAGCACCAGTAGTACCAACCATTTGAATATGTTGTGTTTCAGAGCCCTTAGGCAGATAAATACCAGCAACAGGGTAAGGAGAAACCTTTTTGGATTTTTTGATGGCTTGCTGTAATTCCGAAGACTCCACCAAAGCACTACCACGTATCACTTTAGATTTGCTTTGATTTTCACCGCGCTTTTGTAACCATCGGACTATAAAAACTAGAACTGCTACTGAAGAAAGCAAAGATTCAATTAAGCTTACTAATAGTCCTTCCAGTAGCTCTTGATTATTCTTGTTAATCATAGAGGCGTTAACTATACGCTCACAAAAGAGTGAATAGGCTTCTCCAGTGGGCATTATCACCGCAAGCTTAGCCTTATAATCAATTAACAAGGTCAGCTCCGCTTTAACATACACAAAGCCTAAATAGCGTTGATAGGCGCTGGTATTTAACATAAAAAATGAACCAACCAAAATAGCTTGCGCTAAGAGCATAGCAACCGCTACTTTTTTCCCAACCTGAGTAAACATTCTTACGTTATGTAAAAAGAGTTGCCCGCCACGAATAAATAATTTAGTAGGATTTTGTGTCATCAATTTCGCCTTTTAGGTTATACTAAACTCATAGAAAAGGAGTGATTCATGAAACAAATCTGCTCTCTTAATGAGTTACCATTAGATCAACGAAAAAGTGTCCGTTTTATCGCCATTTACATGGGTCTATTCACTTGCCTCCTAGGCATGACGGTTTTGCTGTTGTTGGATGCCTTTCCTTTTTTTCCTCCTGAAACAGGAGTTTTTTATTTAGTTACCTGTTTACTCTCGCTTAATCCCCCTATTTTGTTATTTGTCTTAGGTTATGGCATTGGCCAATTATTAAAACTAAGAGATTTAGGTTATTCACTTCAATCACACACAATAAACTTTAGTAATCATAGCGACTTCTTAAGCAATGACATCGTCACTCATCAACCTTGTTCTGTTAGTTCTTCCATGAGTATTAACCCAGCCTCAGGTTTACCAATGTCAGGTAGTAGCCTTATGGATAGTAGAGGGAATCCATTGGGTACTAACTCTTGGTCGTAATTATTTTTTCCATTGATTGGCTTCAGTTACTATGACACCTTGCATCACCTGTTCACCACCATCAACAACAGTCTGAGTCCTTTGGTGTAATTCTTTATTCGCCTGAGTCATTTCCTTCTCAACAACTTGTGAATAACTAGGATTTACCTGCCCTACATCTACACCCTTTGCCCGCTCATTTAATTCTGAGTTGTATTGAGTCAAACGCTCATTAACCCTCTCGTTACTAATTTGTTGCTGATTTCTAGAATGGGCTTGCTCCACATGACTAGTATTTAATGCATGATGCTGCTGAAATTGATGAATGGATTGCGAAGTTTTTTCTCCCACATATTGTCTTGCATAAGCCTGCGCCATTTCAGGTTCATTCCTAATCATCCATTCTGCTTGTTGAAGTCCTATATTGCCTGAACTGTTAGGCGCTTTATGTTGTGATAACCAATCCACAAAGCCTGTTTGGGCATCCAAATTTATGGAGGAAGTTTGTTCTTTTGCCAGGGTAGCTTGTCTATGATAGCCTTCCGATTGCGACAGGCTTGCCGATGCTTCCTCCCTATAATGCATAGCCTTATCATAGCCAGAGGTAAAACTATCCGCGAGACGCCCACTTTTATCATCAGAAGTTCGAAAATGACTGTCTTTTGTTGCTTGCCTTGCTTCATTAACCACATCGTTAAAATGATTTTCTTGCGAAAAGCGCTGGGCATCACTGGCTAAATGGGCTTCTTGCGTTGAATGCGAATGGTCTCTTTCCATTCGGGCATTAGCACCGACTTCAATACTTGAACCAAATGCTTTAAATGGTAAGCCAATCCTTGCAGAAATCCCTCCATTAGCACTTAAAGCTGTAAATGTTTTTATAGCCTCGTCACGTGACATATTATGATCTTGGGCAAATTGGTCGACTAGATTGGACACTTTGGAAGCTGCCGTATTAAATCCAACTGAATTAGAAATACTTGCTCCATCACTGCTTTGTTCTGAATGCATTTGCGTCTGTCCTAGCTCAGCAAGGCTTCGAAGTGAGGCGCCATATTGCTCAGACGCGGCATTAGATTGAACATACGATGCTTGGATGGCTTTATCTGATAATTCAGAAAATGCAGATCGCGTACTTTCACCTAATTGAATATTTAAGGGCGTATGAGACATAGCGCTAGACATACTCAATGTTTCACTACCATTTCTGGCCATCCTAGCTACAGAACCCCCATCTAAACTAGTCTCTACATTTCCCATAGAAATTCGGGCATTTTGATCTTGATTGAACGAATGCGCGTTAAAGCTATGATGATTGGCAAAACTGGTATTACCATAATTGTAATTACCAGTTTGCGCTTCCTCAGCTGATGAGGTGGCTGCATTTTGCACAATTCCACCTATTTGTTGTGAGGCACTCATCAAACTATCCACTCGTCTACTGATTAACATGTAACTTATCCCTATGGATAATACGGTAAGATAACCACCCACAGCCGCCAAATGTTCATACATTTGATTGATTCCGGTCTGATAAGCCAATGTAGTAGCACCTACTGAGGCATAGGAGAGAGAATATTTCGCTAATATAGTCATAATGTAGTTTATGATTGTAGCAACAGGCGCCCAGAGCGACAGCCAAATATATAAGGTGGTGTAGAATTGAAAAAAGGATAGGCCGAATGGAAAAGGAAAAAAGAACAACACAAAGATAAAGCAACCAATGACTATGCAAAACATCGCGCTTTGTATTACTGGGAGCCAATAGGCAGCCATTAAACCTATATTGCTTAGAGCTGCCGGGATTTTTTCCTGGGCACGGCTCGCCGAAAAACTTTCAATCGCCGATTTTGAATTTAACCTAGATCCCATGGCAAAAACGCCATCGCGAAGCGCATTGGCCATCATGTTTTGGCGAATAATATTGGCTGCATCAAGGGAAAGTTTTGTTAAGTATTGGTACGTTTGTGGTAGGTATTTTTCAAAATTGGCTAAGGTCTCAGTGCGATTACCAAAATAAAAGCCTGCATATTTGGATTTAGCATCAGCTATAACACTTGTCCATGCACCATCTAATAAGTTGGCTGCCTCCATACACGATTTAAAGGATCCATCATAGATAAAACCTCGTGCTACAGAAGCTTTTTCTTTGACTAAGGTCCAAAGATCGACAGATGCGTTTAGCTCTTTTAAATCATAACGACCATACATCAAATCATAAAACACACATTGCTGCATGAACTTTTGCATGTTGCTGTTAAAAGAAGGATCCGTAATTTTAATTTGGCTTGCTGATAAAAAGAGTTTTGCTCCCATAATCATGCCCGTTTGACTGTAATCCATATCATTTGGTGCATGGAAAAATAGCTCAAAAGTTTGAGTCACGCGATTACTTAAACTAGAACTTAGGCTGCCAATAGCCCCTAAGATTAAAGGAACATTATCTACAGACAAAGTCGTCATGGGATCCGTTCTATCAAAAATCTGAACGGTACTTTTGGGAGTCAGCACAAAGGCAATTACCAATGCGTATTTCAATACGAATAGAAACATAGATCTCACATTACGAGAAACTATAAATTGCCCAACAGTCCAGATGCCGCCCAAGCCAATAGCCGTTTTGAATAGCCCCATAACCCCTAGGTATTGGAACATGGCAGCCACGGCATTATAAAAGGCAACCGTTAACTCACCGCCGGTAATGGTATAAACAGGTAAAACCACAGCCATAATTTGTCACCTTAATTGATTAGCCCAACTTAGAGATTGGATAAGCTCAGAAGAAAACTCACCAACCAACATTTGCTCTATGGTTTGAGTTTCTTTAATCATTTGCATAGCCATACTCATTCGTTGATGCGCACTGGTTTCAATTTGGCTTAACTCCTTTCTTGCCTCCGTTAAATCATGTTGAAATTCTTTCATGAGAGCCTCAGGATATTGCTGAGTTCTAACCGCTTGCCTTACTAGACTTAAACTTTCACTTAAGTATTGAAACAATATATCAATGGCTATGGCCTCTGAATAACGAGTCACATCCATCACCGCACTGTCTTTTACAAATGCTAACTGCACGCTAACCATTTTCATAATGGGATATTGGGTGGATTCAATTAGTCCTTTGATTGGCTGGCTTTGCTCGATGTTATCTTTAATATTTCCAGCCATTTCTACGATTAATTCACGCACCTTGGACTCAAGGCCATGACTAGTATCAATAGAAACTTGAGTTAAAGTAGGCTGTAAGCATTTTATTTTTTCATCACAATGATAAAGGGATACTTGCCCGCCACGAAGTAAAGCACCGATAAGGCTTTTATTGGAAACTAATGAAGGCAGTCTTTGAAAATGAACCCCTGTATTATCGCGTGTAATGATCAAACTACCCGATAAACTCATCATGAGTTCTGCTAATTCTTGATCATCGCCAAACAGGTTATTTTTCCTTAGGGCATTCCAGGCAATATTGGTATTGTCTATGACTTCATCATGTCCGCCATTTTCATCCATAACACGATCGTAATTGTAGTTACCTGAACCCTTACCACAGCCCTGCCTTGCTTCAGCCCAATCCGAAAATATATTTTTAGCATGCCCTATGTTTTGGCAAGCATGCTGTTGGGCTTGCCGTGTTTTGGGCCAAAGACCCAACACTGTACTTTCCCCAACTTGACACGTGTTTAGATTACCCTGGTTTATCCAGGTTGACACATTTTGTAGTTTTGTACCAACATTTCCAATGAGAGGTGTAGCCTGCTCTAAGGCTAACTGAAAAGCGAACCCTTGCGAGTTATTCATCACATTTTTACTGAAATCCACAATTTCTTGGCCTTTAATGTGAGAGAATCCACCAAAGGTAATATCAATACCACCACAACCTGCGGATACTTTAGGCCAGTTGATACGCATGATTTGTAAATTACGAACTGAGCTTCTGGCATAAACACTACCACCAGTATAAAACCCAGCGCGTTGCCCTTGATAAGCGTTAGCCTGGGTAACATTAACGCCCATATTGAGCTTGTTAAAGTATTGGGTTAAATCCTCACCAATAGTTTTCGCATGTACATTGAAAACAAGTAAACAAAGAGCAATAGCAAGTTTATTCATAGCCAACCTCCGCCACTGTCATCCCGACGAAGGAGGGATCTCCTGGTATTAACCAAGTTAGGAGTTCCTTCGCTTCGCTCAGGATGACGTGGGGAAATAATCTTCTCAATCCGCTTCAATAACTCATTCGCATCTATTGCTCCCTCTGTCACTAAAGCAGCTTTGTGCTGGATTGGATCAACTAAAAAAAGTGAGGGCAATACAGTAACTTGAAAGGTATTTTTCTGGCCATTATCCATTACCGATTGAGGAAAAGATGACAGGAGCCCACCATCTAACGAAATAGCCACCACTTTAAAACCATAAAAATCACTAAACTGTTTAAGAACTGGCGCAAAACGCTGACAATGAGGACAGCTGGCACTATAGAAGAAGAAAAAACCTTGCGACTGTGAAACCTGTCTTATTAAACTCTCATTGGCAAAAGACCAGGAGGAAGACAATAGACTGATCATTAGAATAAAAAGCTTACTTTTCATCATATCCCCCAAAGGCTTTAGTGGCCATAAATAAATTGTCTTTAAGCTCTGATTGGCTGATTAGACCAAAGGCGACAGGCATCATTTGTTTAGAATTAGGATGCATAGCAAACACAGCAGGTATGTGTTTTACATTCAACTGTTTTGCCTGCCCAGAATCCACTTGCGAATTTGGGAACACAGGAGAAAATTGAGGAGTCATGGCAATGGGTATTAGCGGAATATGATAACGATTAGAAAAATCACTAATGACTTCTGCCATTTTTTCACTAAAGGCCTCACCACCTTTGTAGAAATAAAGTAGACCTGAAGTTTCACTAATTTGTTCAATCACCTGTTCTTTAAGAACACTTTGTTGCTCATTATAAAGACCACGTCCGGCATTGTTATTAGGGTTTACTAAATTTTCATCAAACTCGGGATGTAAGAGCAAATCAAGCATCCAACGTCTTGAGAAAAGATTGGCTTGAGCTACTAATATACGTTGCATCCTCCTAGCCTCGGTAATGTTTTCTACAGTAGGATTCAAAATGGCTTGAGCTCGAGATTGATCCACCATGTTGCCTATGCGCTTCCAAGTTTTATCTGGATTGGCTTCTGTTGTAGTGGGTTTTGGTTCCTTTTTAGAGAGTTCAACAGGTTCATTATGCCAGTACCACCCATCTTCATGTTGATTCAAAAAGTGGTTTGCAAAAGCTTCTGAATTTAAACTAAGGAACAGAAAAACAAACCATTTAGCCATTTGCTTCTCCTTGCTGATAATAATCCTTAAAACGCTCGCTCATTTTTGCGGTGGCTTGGTCTACATCGGGTTGATTTTGTTTATTTTGTATGTCTTGGTACACTTCTGAAAAATCGATTCCCTCAAAATGTATACTTTGCATTTGAGCGGGTGTAATGCCTTGGCAATTAGAGTATTGCCCCCAACCAAAATTAATATTTAATTGATTGCGCCTCCCTTGCTCTTGCACAATTCTGGCTAATTTAGATTGAAATACACAATAGGTTTTATGCCTGGAAACACAAACAGAACCCACGGGTAATTTTTTACGTTTGTAGCAATACTCCCCTGTGGCAACAACACGATTGTTTTGTTTAGCAAGACCTAGGTTCTTTTCATGATCGGTACAATGCACTAAATTTAAATCAATACCCCAACCTGTATCTCTACAACAATTCTTAATACCCGCAATATCATTGGAGCATTCCATTAATTGACCTTTAAAGATATAGCCAGAAGATGCATTAAAATTCTTAGAGGCCTCCGCCGCACTAGACAATGCCGAAATGCCTTTTTTAAAGTCCTCATCTTTTGCTGCTTCATAGTCGTGATTACTGCAACTACCGTCCAGACAAAATCCTTTCTGACCTTGCACCATTTCATCTGAAATTTGGTGGATACGCTTCATGTCCTCTGATTGATTATCGATTTTCTGAGAGGGACGCTGGTTAAAGCTTTCCTTAATAGCTTCATTAAAGTTAGTTGGTTTCTGGGCATCCGCTTCTAAAGGATTGCCCGTTTGAGTTGTTCCTTGATAATAATTTTCTTGGGACAAATTGGGTTCAAAGCCAGGAAATTTTGAGACATCTAAGGTTTTTAGAAGATCAATAGATTGATTATAATGGCTCTTCGCAACATGATTGCCTTCTTCATAAGCCTTATTTAAGTCAGAGGCAAAGGCGTTACAGCTACATAGCAGTATGAAATATAAAACTCTCATTGATGCACCTCCTTTAAACGCGCCAGAGCATAATCTAGTGTGACCTCACCATACAGTTTGTCGAAACTTATAGATTTACAATCCATGGCTTTGGGACAATCAGGAACAGAAGTGACAGACACCACGGCCGGAACTTGAGTAATATCAAAGGTCTGAAATAAGACTGGGTCGAGCTGAATTCCCATTTGTGTTTTTTCACTCAAGCGATAGATTGTTTGGATGGTTTCTTTAAAGGAGTTATTAATAAGCCCTCGAATCACGGGTGTTGCGCCATAAATTTTGCATTGTTTTAGCCAAGACTCTAAACTTTTTTCTGGCATTGAAAAGGACAAAAACACCAGGGTTGAACTTACTTTTTTAAGATGTAAGGCTTGAGAATCCTTTTGCTGATTAGCAAGTTGCTGCACTTCATTAGTATACAACCTGGCATTGTTAATGGCTGTGGCTATCAGCACTTCATTTTGTGCAGAGCTTACAGACACCAGAAGAATTAAAAATCCAAATAAAATTATTCTCATTTTCTTCTCCTTAAAGCGCACAACAATTGCGTTTACGCCAAATCAAATACCCAAAATCTTCACCTTTGTAAGGATACTCATGCCCCGCCTCCCAAATGCTGGTAGCACGTCCTAATGGATAACAGGCCTGTGTTGTTGGCATTGGATTTACCATTTGATAGCGATAACGTGATTTGGGCAGAATGGGGGCATAGTGCTTATGGCATATAGATTGATTGTCTTCGCCAGAGCTTTCTTCCAATAAGCCTTGACGGTGCATTTTGTAATTCATGCGCTCTGATAAAAGTACTGAAGCCTGAACACCACCTACATGTTCTTGAACATGGCCTGTTAAAGGATACATGCTTCCTTGGGCACCAGCACACCAGAACAGTTTATCAATGGGATTTCTAACTAAAGCAGTAGCAGCATCCAAAGCGCAAGCAGCCTGTGCTGGTAAACTACCAAATAAGGCAGCTTCAGGATTGATAATGAAACCTAATTCATCATCATTCCACATGGCATCTAATTCACTAGGATAGGCAATATCAAAATCACCTTGCTCCACACAAATGCCATCGGTGAGAACATTAAGCCAATACATCAATGGAAATCGATACCAATGGACATGATAAAAGGATTGATTCGATAAATGGCTGCTGGTTTCTACTCCGCCTTTTCGGTAATACTGCCCGAAATTTAAAGATACGCCTCCTAGATTCACCAAGCAAAATGGAGTTCTTGTTACATCCACTAAAACTACCGGCTCCCAAAATCCCACAGTCAAACCAATACGCGGTATTGGGTTTCCAGGACAGGCACATACTGGCATTTTAGGATTAGGAGTATCAGGCAAGTGATTAGAAGAAAGAACAGGCATATTGCCAAGACTTAACGGAAAGAGACAAGACCAACAGATGTCTGTAACAGGATTTACAAAATGCCCTTGGCAAGAATTGGCATGCAATGTAAAGGGAAAAAGTAAAATAAGAATCATCAACTTCATAGGGTTACCTCGCTAATTCGTAGACGATTTCCATATTGTTCTACTTGGGCTGGAAGGGCTTTAATATGAAATTTCTTAATTAAAAAGCCATTGAGATCAAAATAAATAGCCTGCTTAAAGGTTTCTGTTGCTGATTTGATGGAACCAGAAACGAGGATTAGCTTTACCCTATCTGCCTTTTGAGATTCCTCCAAAGCCCATTTCACTTGTTCTTCATCATCTGCATTCAAAAACAACAACACACTACTTAAACGAATTTTATCTAAGGGATTAATGGCTGTACCCTTGGAAACTATCAACTGACCATTCATGTCATGGATGTCATAAGGTGCTTCAATAGTGGGATTAAATAAGTGACTTTTGTTCTCTCTCGCTCTTGGCAAAGCAATTGGAGCTGGGCGCTCAATCTGTGCTTCGACTTTCTTTTTAAATTGCACTTCCAGCTTTTGCCATTCACCATTGGCTTGCATGCCTTTTAATTTCTGCTCAATGTATTCCAAGAAATTTTGCTCTTTAATCTCATAAGTTTGTCCCAGTACTCCTAAATTGGCAGCATTTACACTACCTATCAAAGCAACAAAGATTATTAAATATCGCATCGCTTACAACTCCATAAGCATGAGCATTTCTACTTCATGGGTGTAATCCTTACCGCCTTTTAGAACTGCTTCTTTAGGGAATAAAATCAAAGAATGGGTTTTGGCTACCTTTTCCAATGCATGTTCCAATGCATGAGAAAAAACCTTCACCGCCTTTTGATGTTCTTCATCTGGCAATTTTTTCCTGGCTTCTTGTTTAACAAATTTCTCAGTGATGCCAGCAATATCTACAATGGCTAATTCAGGTAATGGCCTAGACATCAAATGCACAATCAAGGCAAAACCACACAAACCCAAAATCCAATACTTATACCGCATCACCATAAACCTCCTTAGCAACGGTTGTGATTGCATCTGATAAAGACATGCCTTGGGCTTTCAGCCTCTTAATGGCTTCCACCTCTGGTCCGCGTGTGGTGTTTAGAATTCGAGAGAAAGGCTCTACTATCAGACGAAGGACTATCAATTGGTCTTCACACATTAGTAGGAATTCAGAGTATTCTTTGGTGATTTTTAGGCTTCGAATTAAACGCTCGCCATAAGCATCCAATTGATTGCTCTTTTTTAAAGTATCAATGGTATTTTTTGAGGCGCCTAAAAAGAGTTTGTAATACGCATTGTCATAGCACATCTTGGCGGTAGGATTTTTGTCATAATCATCTAAACCATGAGTAATGGTAATAAAATTGCCACCATACTTTGGCGCACGCCTGTAGCCTTCATTTGCAAAATTAGCATTACCACCTTTGCTATCGTCAGACAGCAAATCATAGGCCTCATCAATCAAACAGGTTTTGGGAATATGCAAGGGCTTGTAATACATCACATTGATGATTTGATACATCAAAATCTTTAGCACAATGCGTTGTAATTCTTTATTGCCGTCTAAGCCTCCTAATTCTAAGATAACTAAATTTTTATTAAAATTAAGTGAGCATGGTGGTTCAAAGTAATGACCGTAACGTCCGTCTTTGGTGTAGCTGTATAATAAAGATCCCAAGTTTTGAGCAATAGGATCTGCATGATGGTTTAGACACTCTGCAATCAAGGTAATGGTGGTGGTGTTTTTGTGTTGTCGCCACATGATTTCAATGGCTTTCTCTATATGATTCCTTTCTTCATCACTGATTAATCCTGAAGGTCTTGCCATCATGCCAACCAGTTGAATGAGTTGGTTATGCACCTCTTTAAAGGCAATATCGTTTTTAGAATGAGCATCAATGGTTGAAAAGAGATTTAGACTTAAAGCGCGATCGTGATTAAAATCGATGAGTTGGCCATCTAGGACTTCACAGGTTTTGGCATATGAACCACCTACATCAATGATGTAAACAAAACCGCCTTGTGAGAGCATGCTTTGAATGTAGTCATTCATTAAGAAGGACTTTCCCTTGCCAGGTGGTGCGATGATGGCAACATTGAAATTTCTTACCACATTATCAAAGAAATAAATGGCACTAAATTGACCGCGTCTTTGTGGATAGATTTGAGCAAAACGCCCCATGCCTTTCCATTCACCTTGAATGGGTAAAAGATTTACCGTGTTAAAACTTGTCAGCGGTTTTAAACGACCAAAAGATTTATAATCCTCAAACATGCCTTCAGCTGGGGCAAAGGGTTGTGAGGCTAATAGGGTTTGTAGCTGTAAGCCAGTAGGACTTCTTAAATCAAATTGATTAGCTCGAAAGACGTCTTTGGCGCGGCGCACATCACTTCTTAACTGCTGTGGTGTGGAAAATAAAAGAACATTGTAAAAAGAATCCACTAAAGAATCATCACTACTTAATCTTTCGCGAAGTTCTCCGATTTCAGCATATTTTTTATTAAAATTCTTGACCCATTTGGCAATAAAAGGTTGTTTGGCATTTTGGCCCTCGTCTGCGTATTTGGCATCAAGTACAGCCATTACCTTGTCTTTGTCTTTAATTTTAATGGCAAAACTAAAGAGAAAGGGGCATGTGATTTGCAAAGCGGTATTAAACATTTTGCCAAACAAATCTCCCATCTGCCATTGCATAGGAGACTTTGGAAACTGGCGTACTGACAAGCACTTAATAGCCAAAGTACTTTCTTCACGCTCCACTTCTATATGATGGGCTTTAACTTTTAAATTAGCTTCAATGTCAGGGATCTGAAAACGAAGCTCTGTATTAGGATCATACTGGACTTCTTCCATATACAAGTTTCTTGTTGGATAAAGCCATTCCTTTTTTAAACTTAAAATGGACTCAACACTTAAACTTTGACAGGCAATATTGACTGATTTTAAGTTATTGGTAATGTCTTCTCGCAAAGTAGTAAGCAATAATCTATCGTCTTCAATACTCTTTCGTGGAATGGAAACACACAGGAATAAACGAAAATCACGAAGCATAAAGTGACTTTCTTTGGTTAAGGAGCTATACACCCCATTGCGATAAAAGGCAGAGCGCCTTTTTGCTAGAGCATTTAATACTTCACTGCCTTGCGAACGCAAAGATTCCATTTCATCAATCATAGGACCAATTTTTGGTGAAGCCCAATACAAGGCATGAAGTACACTTTCTGGAGGCAAAATATCCGTTAATATACTGGTTAATAAAGTGACGGTTTCTTCACTTGCCCCAATTAAGGTGCTGCATTCAAACATCATGTGTGTGGCTTGTTTGTAGGGATAAATATCTGCTTCTGCATCGTATACCTCATCGGGCAAATAATGAGACAGGTTGTAATTATCAAATAGGGCTTCCGTCGGCTTAATATGATTTGACTCGTTGAAGCCCAATTCATCACGCAATGTTTCAACCAATGCACTGGTTGCAGACCTAAGTTTTTTGATATGAGTCAGCATAGGAATTAGCCCTCTTGAAGATTACTGTAAATCGCCTTCCCTGGATGAAAATTGCCATTGGTGTCTTCATAAGGGGACACCCAAATACGTGAAGAGTCCTTTTCTTTATGAGGAATGGCTTCCTTAACTATCTGATGCCTCCCATTTATGGCTTCATAAACCTCATCCATGCGCTTACAAGTACCATCTTTAGGCGCTGGGCAATCAAACTCTTCATTGAGAGTGGAACATCCTGTTACACCCAGAGCACTTACTAAAATAATTGGCATTAAGACCTTCATCATTTGCTCCTTAGAAAGAATGGTTTTTATAAAAAAATTCTTTGGCTGCTTGTTCTTCAGGTGAAACCTGCCCCGTGTTTACAGCAGTTGGTGGAGGGTCCGACCCGGATACATCGGTAACACAAGTGACCGGATACATAGGTAACAGTTAACATATTCTCAGATGAACGCTTAGGAGTCTGAGATGCCTTGGA
>JAGVJN010000047.1 GCA_020051095.1 Pseudomonadota bacterium
GAACCTATGTCCAAGAAAGTGTTTAGGGTATAAAATGCCTAAGGAAGTGTTTATACAGCAGTATAAAAATGATTGTCGCATTTGGAGCTAGAATGCGCCTATTAAGCGGGGAATTCTAAACTGATGTAACTGGCGTCCCGGGCAGGATTCGAACCTGCGACCTGCCCCTTAGGAGGGGGCTGCGCTATCCAGCTGTGCCACCGGGACGAAAAGGCTGATGGTAGCGTTTTTTTCTTCGTGAGACAAGCCTAACTATGCAACTACCTTGATTCCAGCGAAGTTGTTTTTAGCCAATTGGGTTAAACTTTCTAGGACGTCATCTTTGGCAATCCATTGATTTGGGTTTTGCATCACCTTATCGATTATTTTTATCAGTTGTTCTGATAAGTGTTCTGTCTCCATTGATATGGGCTCTGGTAATTGCAACATTTGTAGCATGCCATTCATTTTGGGCGTATTACTGTTTAGTGCGATAAAGGGGGTTTTTAAGAAGGCGGCTGCAATACTGTGGTGAAAGCGTCCAGATAACAATAATTGCGCCTCCCCAATGACGCGCAACCACTCTTTTGCACTTTTTGCATCCACCCATTGCCAGGATACATCGCCTTTTTGTTTAAGCTTGTCAATCAAATAGATATCCTCCCGAGCTGGATGTGCTTTTGCGCCTGTCAATACGATGATGTTTAGGCCTCGCTCCTTTAACTCAGGCATCAAGTTAACGAACTGATCGATATGGTCATCCCTTAAAATGACGGATCCCGATAAGACAATATAAGGTTGCCTTTCTTGACTGGGTATTATCTGGTGTTGCTGTAAATAAAGCGGCAAGCAGTCAAAACTTTGCGTGGCATCAATACCCAGTTTTCTCATGAGTGCAGTGCTAATTGGCTCTCGAATGGCAACACTGTCCATGGATGTATAAATAGATTGATACAGGTTACAAATTGGCGTGTCCGTGATTTGTGAGCTGTCATCCGGATAGCAAGAATGATTGATGATATGCGTCTCTTTGCCGAAGCGTTCTTTCGCTAATTTAACCAAAAGAAGTTGGGTTAATACAGGGCTTGATGAGCCATGCAAGCTCCCCTCTCCGTTTAATACAACCACATCGCAGGCTCTGATTTTATCAATGATGACTGCATTTTGTTTGATGAATTTTGTTTGGAAATCTGCTGATTGAACATCATCGAGCGTATTGGGTGAGTAAACAATAGCGAGGCTATCTTGGATAGGGACACTATCGGTGTGATAGCCCCTATCCAACAGGTGCTTTAATATCGCATTACTGGTACAAGTACACCCCCAATGATACCAAGATGACGTGTCATTTAATAATAAGGCCCGTTTTGAATGAGATTGGTTTTCTTTTTCAATAGGCACTGTCTTCTTAAGAACTTGGCTCAAACACTGCTCGACTTCCGAAAAAACAGGTCCCCAATCGTCTCTGTCAGATTGGCGAAATAAGCGAAGACTTGAATACCAAACGCTGGTTTTACTGTCCATTTGCCAGCGCCAGTCTGGTATATAAGGTAATAACACCCAGGTTGATTTTCCAAGCGCTCCGGCGAGATGGACAACGGAGTTGTCAATACTGATCACTAAATCCAAATTTTCAATCAGTGCCGCATAGTTATCCATATCTTTTAATGGATCGATTTCAGAAAAATTGTGAATTGTCACTCCCAAATGCTTTGAAACCCAGTCAATATCTGGTTGGCAATCGCCGTATTGCAAATTAATGAACTGCGTTGAGTGAGTTTGAAGTAAGGATTGCCATAATGACAAGGGCGTGGAGCGCTTTTGGATAATCATGGGTGTTCTTCCACCTCGCCAGGCAATGCCTATTTTTAATTCATTGCCCAATGCAGACAGTTTTTCCTGCCAATATTTTATAGACTGCTTATCACTGAACAAATAGCGTGATTGTTTAGGAAAGCTGTCTTGGTGCTGACGGTAATATCTGGGAAGACTGCCAGCAGGCAGTTGGCAGTCGATTTGATTGTTTTCTTTTAACTGGGCAAAAGCCGGTGCGTTGCCGCGCGCAATCACGGTTGCGTTGGCAAATGTTCTTTCAAACATCGGCACTAGGCGCGGATCACATTCAATAAAAACCTGTTTAAACGAGTCTAATGCGTCAGCAAAACAGGAAGAAAACATGATCTCATCACCAATGCCCTGCTCGCCAATGATCAGTATTGATTGTTGTTCCGGATTATTTCCCTGCCAAACTGGATAGCCGTAATCAACAAACGTCCGCGTGCCTTGCTGAATACCAAAATCATATTTAGACCAACCCTCTTCGTACCGCCCTTGTAACAAGAAAAGCGATGCTTGATTCCATTGTGCATCCAAACCGGATTGGTCAATGACGATGGAATTTTCCGCCGCAACGGCTTTTTGCAGGTACTCGCTTGCCTTATCAAATGCGCCAATCTCCTTATAAAGATTGCCAAGATTTTTTAAAGCGCCAGGGTAATTTGGCATCATCTGGATAGCGTTTTGATAGGATTCGATTGCTAACTCGGCTTGGTTTAGTTTGCGATAACATTCCCCTAAATTATTATACCCATTTGGGGTTGGTTGCAGTGACACCGCTTTGAGGTGCATCGCCAACGCTTCATTTAGAGCCATTTTTTGCTGGAGTAAGGTGCCTAAGTTATCTAAAGCAGCTGCGTTATTAGGGTTTAATTGAAGGCTTTTTTCGTAAGATTGAATTGCTTGCACAACCATTCCCGCTTCATGGAAGGTAACCGCTAAGTTATAGATAAAATGGGGATTTGTTGAATCCAGCTGGATGGCCTTATCGAAAGCGTAAAGCGCACTTTTAAGTTGGCCACTTTGCTTCTCAATGATAGCTAAGATATGCCACCCAACGGCAAGCTTGGGGTTTGATTTGGTAATATTGCGGCATATATTTCGTGCTTTATCGAATTGCTTGGCATTGAGATTGTCAACCGCTTGATTTAATTTGCTTTGCAGCTTTTGAAGTGCTTTATTATCGGGGGTAAACGTGGTCATTATCTGCTAACATCCTGTTTTATTGAGCAGAAATGATTATGACAGTTTTGCCAGATACCTTCAAATGTTTGATATAAGTCCAGTATATTCGCGGTTGCTCGCAACCAGGCTACATTCTAATGGGTATATTCCCGGCTGCAAGCAGCCGGGATCCAATCCATTAAGCATCTAATGGTATGGTTTCACTTCAACGGTTGTTCCAATATCTATGAAGTTTTCGTTCAGCCATTTGGCAATGGGCGGCTTCACGCGGATACAACCATGACTGGAATTATAGTTCGGCACTTCATAGGCCGCATGTATCGAATACCCACCGTGAAAATGCATGCAATAAGGCATTTTTGCACCACCGCCGGTTTCGATTGGGTAAATACTGGATTTACATTCCTCGCCTTGTTTACGGTAGACACGGAATTTTCCAACCACCGTTCGACAGGGCCTGCCGATATCATCGCACCAGTCTGAACCCCCTGACGCTGCACCAGTACGGATTCGGTTACCGTCTGCATCATAGGCTGCCCATGCAGTTTTCTTCGGATCAAAAACAAACACTTTCCGACCAGTAGCCTCACGCTTCTGGGGAAACGACGAAGCACCTACATCCCCGGTGAGCCCCCCCACAGATGCACAACCAGCAGCCAAAGCAGCGATTGCGCCGATCAACACTACTTTCTTCATGGGTTATCCCTCCCTTATTTTTTATTCTGTCAATACGTACTCCATTACCTAAGGTATTTATTCTTCAATACCTTCGTATTGTTTAAGTCGTTTAATCTCGATTCATCTATCACATTCTAATCATTCATGGATGAATGAGACTCTAATTCTTTCAACATTTTTGGCGATAACATGGCCTTTATCGCCAATATTAACTGTTCATCTTCGCATTCAAAGCAACCCCCTCTCGGCGGCATAGCATTGATTCCTTCATTCGTATTCTTAAACAAGCTCTTTAAACCGTTTGCCACCCGAGACTGCCATTCTGTGTCCACCATTTCTCGAGGAGCGCCAATGGGAATCAGGGGTTTTTGCGCATGACAATTCGCGCAAAACTGAGCAACAATTTGAGCACCCTCGTCTTTCTTTCCACGAATGCCTTTTAAAAACTCTTGTGGATGATGCGAATTTGCCAAAGCAGTCGTTGCAATTGACCCCGCCATTAGAATTCGGTATAACTTAGTAATCATATTAAAACTCAACGTTGGTCTTTTTTTAGACGCGTAATTTATCATTGTTATCAACCAAATTGAATATCAACTATGAAACGATTTATTCTTAGTCTCTTAATTTTTAGTATAGCCCTAAATTGCCAAGCTACCAGTCGAAAGCAATCATTAAGTGAAATTCGACATCAGGTTGACTTGTATATGCACAACAATATCACCATAGATTCCGGGGATCATTTGGCGGTTGAAGTGGGGCAAATCGATGACCGATTAAAATTAAAAAATTGCCCACAAGGCCACCTTCAAGTTTTCAACCCCTACCCTGGTACGGTTGCCCAGACCAATACATTAGGTGTGAAATGTAATGATGAAGCAGTCCGCTGGACATTATATGTCTCAGTGACTACAAAAATTGAAAAAATGATTCTAGTCGCCAAGCGTAACCTACCTCAAAGACACATGATCGAAGCAGATGATATTTATTTGGCGCGTCAAGATATCGTGCCATTGAAATATGGCTGGTTCACCAAAAAAGAAGATGTTGTCGGAAAGCTAAGCAAACAGAATATTGATATAAACCGCCCCATTACCCCCGTTCTATTGGCAAAAGAAACATTGGTTCAACGGGGTGACCAAGTCACGATTAAAGCCGACACAGGTTCCATCCACATATCAATGACCGGTAAAGCGCTTAGCAAAGGTAGTCAAGGGGACATTATTCGTGTTCAAAATTTAAAATCGAAACGCATTGTTCAAGCGGAAGTGACAGGTCCGCGTGAGGTTCGTGTGACGATTTAAATTGGAATGTTTTTTGCATTATCACTTATTAATCCATCTAAGTTTTCGTACTTAAAGGATTTTTGACGACAAGCCAAATGCTCTAAAATTGGATATTTGTAATTTTTATTAGAAATTTACTAAAGATTTTTGGATAAATGCCGAAAGTAATAATATGAGTATGGCCAACGGGAGATAATAATGATAAACCCAATCAATAAGCCAGCGGATTTTAACCGGTCTGTGCAAACGGAAAAAAATAGTTCTACCAAAGATAAGACGCAAGTTGAGGTGCCTGCAACTGATCAACCTAAAGAAGAAATTCATTTAAGTGAAGCTTTTCGAGAAATTGAAAAATTACGGGAAATAATTGATAATACTTCCGAAATACACCATACTCGGATTCAGTATCTGAAAACATTGGTTGATAATGGAGAATATGTTGTTGATAGCAAATCCATTGTTAATCGAATGATAAATGAATAATAATTAGGAAGTATTATGACGCAGGATATTTGTCAGTCTATCATTGTTTATCTTCAGCAAGAAATTGAATGGGTTAGTGCGTTAAATGATTTACTTCTAAAAGAAAAAGAAATATTGGAGCAAAATCAGTTTGATCAATTAAACACCGTCGCCGAGGCTAAGAAAACACTCAGTGAAAATTTGGAAAAAAGCAGTCGTCAACGTGTTATACTCATGCAACTAAACCCAAACAACCCACAACAACATAAAGCGGCCCTTGATACTTTTTTGCAGTCTCTGCCTTCTGGCCAGGCCGATAGTATTCGCCAATTAAATGAAAAACTGGCACATCAGTTACAAATCTGTCGAGAGCGCAATAGCATTAATGGCCAAGTGATCGCTACCAATCTAACAACGCGTAAAGCTATATTTGACGATCTAACTTCAAATGCAACATCCGATGAAAATCAAGCAACCTACGATTCTCAAGGGGATGTGAAAAAGAACCCTAGCTCAGGGAATTACCAACAAGTTTAGCTGGTAATCTTTTTAACCAAACGGTAAAATAACGCCTATTAATTACGTCCTTCATTTTTCTTTCTCCCCAGGCATGGGGAGAAGATGCCCAAAGAGCGGATGAGGGGTTTCTGTCAGACAGCTTAGATTAATATAAACGTGAATACAGAGGAGACTACATGGCAATGGACTATTGTCAATTAGGGCTTGCAGTGGTTGAAAATGAAGCAAGTGCTATTTTTGAATTACAAAATAGGATCGATGCTAAATTCTCTGAAGCCTGCTCAACGATGATTGCCTGTGAAGGACGCATTATCGTCATGGGTATGGGGAAGTCTGGCCATATTGGTGGAAAAATTGCCGCCACATTATCCAGTACAGGAACCCCTGCATTTTTTGTTCACCCTGGCGAAGCAAGTCACGGTGATTTAGGCATGATTACCAGAAAAGATATTGTATTGGCAATCTCCTATTCTGGAAATACACCCGAAATTGTCATCCTCCTCCCTATTTTACAGCGGCTACAAGTCCCACTTATTGCCTTAACGGGAAATCCTGATTCAACCTTAGCAAAGGCGGCAAAAATCCATTTAGATGTCTCAGTTAAGCAAGAAGCTTGCCCTTTAGGGTTAGCACCAACCACCAGCACCACAGCAAGTCTGGTGATGGGTGATGCACTTGCCATTGCATTACTTGATGCAAGAGGCTTTACCGCCGATGATTTCGCACTGTCGCATCCCGGCGGCCAGCTTGGTAAGCGTTTACTCCTTAAAGTGGATGATATTTGCCATGCGGGGGAGCTAATGCCATGCGTCAATGAGAAAACCTTGATTGCGGATGCGTTAATTGAAGTGAGTGAAAAAAAACTCGGTATGACCTGTGTTGTCAATCAGCATGGCATTTTATCCGGCATATTCACCGATGGTGACGTACGCCGATGCTTGAACCGTCACGTTGACATTCACAAAACAGCCATTGCTGAGGTCATGAGCTTAAATCCTTTGGTTATCTCACAGGGCACACTGGCAATTGACGCGCTTAACAAAATGCAAGCACATAGCGTCACAGCGCTAATTATTATAAACGAACAAAAAAAGCCTATGGCAGTGGTTCATTTGCATGATTTGCTTAAGGCAGGCGTTATTTAGGAGACATAATGAATCAAACAATTATTCAAAAAATTCGACAAATCCGCTGCCTCATTTGTGATGTGGATGGTGTGTTAACCGATGGGCGACTTTATATTGATAGCAACGGCAATGACATGAAATCCTTCCATGTGCAAGATGGTATGGGTCTTAAATTACTGATGGCTGCAGGGGTCGAAGTTGCCGTTATAACCACCTCCAACACAGAAGTTATTGATAAACGCATGGCGCAACTCGGCGTCATCCATTATTTCAAAGGCCAAGTGGACAAACGAGAGGCTTATCAATCGTTGAAGGAAAAATTAAACCTAGTTGACGAACAAATCGCTTATATCGGTGATGACTACCCTGACCTGCCCCTTATTAAATGGTGCGGACTCGGCATCGCTGTGGCCAATGCCATTGAACCAGTCAAACAGCAGGCAGACTGGGTTACTCAAACATCGGGTGGTAATGGCGCGGTCAGAGAAGTTTGTGACGCATTTTTAACGGCGAAGGATTGCTTGAACCAAGCATTAGAAAGCTATTATCAATGACCAAAAATCCAATCACACGTGCATCCTGGCTTATTATAACGCTTGTTATCGCTGCGTTTTCAGGCTGGTATTATGTTAGCACGGATAATGCTTACCGATTAGATAAACAAACCTTAAATAATATGCCAGATGTTGTTGCTGATAAGGTGCATTTAACTCAGTTTGATGAGAAAGGTCGAATCAAACATGATTTGGTAAGCAAAATGATGTCTCATAAGCCAGCCGACGATCGTTATCTCTTTATTAAGCCCAATATTCGAGTCGCCAGTGAAACGCAAAAATCGCCGTGGTTAATCACAGCCGAGATCGCCATATCCCTCCAAGGTGGTGCACTCATCGAATTAGTTGATTCGGTCCATTTGCATCAAAAAATTGATAATAATAAATTCAATGATATTCTAACAGAGCGTTTATATTACCAACCCAACAAAAAACTGGCCTACACCGATAAACCCATTGAATTCAATCAACCAGGTGCCACCATTAAAGCAGTTGGCATGCAAGCAGAACTGGATAAGAAACATGTCCGCCTGTTAAGCCAAGCCAAAGGAGCATTTACACATGCAAACGCGTAAGTTCATTATTCCTGTTCCTATCACCATGCTTCTCTTATTGCTTGGCTTAGGCGTAGTCAGCTACGCATTACCAGATGACAAGTATAAACCCATCCAATTATCAGCCGACTCAGCCGATCTCAACCAATCTACCCACAAGGGTGAATACAATGGTCATGTGGATTTTCGCCAGGGAACCAGCCATATAACAGCAAATCGGGCGATAACGATAGTTGATGAACATAATAAATTGAAGGAAGCGATTGCGTATGGCACGAACGAAACTCGCGCGCATTTTTCAACTAACACCGATACCAAAAAACCACGTTTGCATGCGAAAGCAGATATCATTCGCTATTTTCCGCTCAAACACCTAATCGAATTGGAAGGACATGCCGTGGTAACACAGGGACACGACCGATTTGAAGCGCATATCATTCGCTATGATACCTTAAACCAACATGTTGTTTCTAATTCCAATGGCGAACGCCGCACATTGATTGTCATAAACTCGGATAAAATCAAATGAGTACATTACGAGCCCATCATTTAAAAAAATCATTCAAAAGCAAAACGGTTGTTAATGATATTAGTGTCAACGTAAGCCAGGGTGAATGTGTCGGGTTGCTTGGCCCGAATGGCGCAGGCAAAACGACCTGTTTTTATATGATTGTTGGACTAATTTCTGCTGACTCTGGAAAAATCTTATTGGATGAAACCGATATCACCACGTATGCAATGCATCAGCGCGCAAAGCTTGGTATTGGCTATTTACCCCAGGAAGCATCGATATTCCGAAAAATGAAGGTTTCTGAGAATATTCTTTCTATTTTGCAACTGCGCAAAGACTTGAATTCAAAACAACAAATTGAAGCGATGAATTCACTAATGCAGGAATTTAACATTAGCCATTTGCGCGACAACTTAGGAATGAGCTTATCCGGTGGTGAAAGGCGACGCGTTGAGATTGCCCGAGCCTTAGCCATTGAGCCTCGTTTTATATTACTCGATGAACCCTTTGCGGGCGTTGACCCCATCTCTGTCATCGACATCAAAAAAATGATTACCCATTTGTGCAAAAAAAATATTGGCGTACTCATCACTGACCATAATGTACGTGAAACGCTTGATATTTGCAGTCGGGGGTATATCGTCAATCAAGGTACAATTCTTTGCGAAGGGGATACAAACGCTATTTTGTCGAATGAACAAGTCCGTTCCGTGTATCTCGGCGAGGAGTTCTCACTTTAATGATTGTTGTCATTGATAATTATGACTCGTTTACCTACAACTTAATCCATTATCTTGAAATACTCGATCAATCCATCGTCACCTTTCAACATGATGAAGTCACATTAACTGACATTGAATCCCTAAACCCCAAAGCCATTCTCTTATCACCCGGACCCAATACGCCGGATGAAGCGGGGATATCATTAGCTTGTATTCATCATTTTTATCAAAGAAAACCCATTATTGGCGTTTGTTTGGGTTTGCAATGCCTTGTCCAAGCATTTGGCGGTAGGATTAAACCCGCTAATGCCATCTATCATGGTAAAACAAGCACAATTGAGCATGATGGTACGGGAATATTCCGTCACCTACCCAAGCAGTTTAGGGTTGCACGCTATCACTCCCTTGCGGCCGATGAAAACCATCTTCCGGATTGTTTTAAGATACAAGCTAGAAGCATTGAGGATAATTGCATCATGGCTATCACGCATCGCACATTACCTTTATTTGGGCTACAATTTCATCCAGAAGCCATATTAACGGAATATGGTTTTGAATTATTGGAGCAATTTATACATGATATCAATGAAATCACTGTTTGAAACGTTGATCAATCACCAAGATTTATCCGAAGCCGACATGAAAGACGTGATGGTTTCGATGATGCAAGGTCAACTCGATGATTGCCAAATAGCAGCCTTTTTAGCACTCATGCGTAGCAAAGGGCATGCCGTCACAGAATTAAAGATAGCTGCGGATATTATGCGCCAATACAGTGTTTTCCTAAAGTTAAATGCGCCTTCGGTTGATATCGTGGGAACCGGGGGTGATGGCCACAATACATTTAATGTATCCACCGTTGCATGTTTTGTTATTGCTGCAGCGGGTGTACCGGTTGCCAAACATGGAAATTTATCCGTCTCTAGTAACAGTGGCAGCGCCAATTTCTTAAATGAAGTGGGTATCGATTTGAATGCAAACCATCAACTGCTGCAAACAATGCATCGAACCACAAATCTATGTTTTTTATTTGCACCCAATTTCCATCCTGCATTAAAACATGCCGCTACGGCTCGACGCTCCCTAGGCGTGCGCACGTTTTTTAATTTGTTGGGGCCATTATTAAACCCTGCCCACGTTGAAAGGCAGGTCGTTGGGGTATTTGATAGCAAATGGCACAACCCTTTAAGCGATGTCTTAATTCATCTTGGCAGCCAGCGTCACTGTATCGTTACCGCTGACGATGGCATGGATGAAATCAGCATTGCTTCACCAACGACCATTCTTGAATATCATCAACAGAAACGAAAAACATGGGTACTGGATCCAACGCATTATGGTCTAAATCATGCCTCCTTGAAATCGATTCAAGTCAGCTCTGTCCGGGAAAGTGTTGATTTAGGCTTGTCCGTGTTAAATAATCAACGTTGCGCAGCAAAAGACATTGTTATCTTAAATGCTGCATTAGCTATTTATGTGGCTGACGATTCCACAACATACGATGAAGCGTTACAACGAGCAGAGGATGCAATTGCATCAGGTAAAGCAAAGCACTGTTTTGAAACGTTAATCCAGTTATCAGGAAATACACCATGATTACCAATAATATGCTCACTACCATTGCTGAAAAAAAAGTTGAAGAGATAAAACATGCCAAATCCGTGCTATCCATTGACCAATTGAAAGAGCAATCCTATGGCAAAACCCGTGATTTCATCTCACCACTGAGACAACACAGACCCGCTATCATCGCAGAAATAAAGAAAGGATCGCCGAGTAAAGGCATTATTCGTGCTGATTTTGATGTCGCTGCAATTGCCAAGGATTATCAAAATCATGGTGCTGCTTGCCTATCCGTGCTAACGGATGAAACGTTTTTTTATGGGCATCCCACCAATATAAACATTGCGAAAGCTAATAGCAGCCTACCCGTTTTGCGTAAAGATTTTATCATTGATCCTTATCAAGTTTATGAAAGCAAGTATTTAGGCGCTGATTGCATTTTATTAATTGTTGCCATGTTATCGGATAAACAACTCCTCGAATTGTGTGAGCTTGCCCAGTCTTTGTCCATGGCTGTGTTAGTAGAAAGCCATGATGAATCCGAATTAAAACGCGCTTTAACATTACCCACCCCACTCATGGGTATTAATAATCGTAATTTAAATACGTTTAACACCGACATCCATACCAGTATTCGACTAAGAAAATTAATCCCCGAGGATCGAATCATCATTAGTGAAAGCGGTATCCACACAAGAGATGATATTGAAAAATTAAATCATGAAGGCATTCATTGTTTCTTAATTGGTGAGTCGCTGATGCGTCAAACTGAACCTGGGACGTATTTGCACGAACTTACAAGGCGATGATTAGAAATATATTCAATTGTTGAGAGATGCCTGATATTCAGTCGTTGCGAGCCTTTTTAATGATCATTGCTGATGGGAATTGAACGAAGATTCTTTACTTCTTTCTCAGCGATGGATAATTTGGATTTCAAATCCCGAATTTCACGATTCTGCCGCCATTGTCTGCAAAGCGTAAACAAAAACCCGACCAAAAAACCAATGGCTAACATTACGATCACCAGAATAGAAATCGGCATTGAGATTTGTTTAATATAAAGATTTAATTGCACTGATTGCGCATTTAATGCAGCAAAGCTTATACCTAGCACAATTATAATGACGTAGAAGATTATAGACAGGATTCGCATCAGTCTTACTCCATGTTAGAAACTTGCAGTCGACAATAATGGTATGTTGAGACGCCAAATACCATTATTACAATAAATAAGTGCCAAAAAATGGCACTTATTTACTAATTGCGATTAATCAGCATCCTTGTCAGCCATTTGCTCTTTGAGCAAATCGCCGAGTGTTGCTGAGGCAACTTCGCTATTTTGACGGGTATATTTCTTGATAGCATCTGCTTGCTCTTGAGCATCTTTCGCTTTGATGGATAAAGAAATATTGCGATTTTTCTTGTCGATATTGACGATTTTCGCTTCCACTTCATCGCCTTCTTTTAAGACTTTAGTCACATCATCGACTTTATCTTCACTGACTTCACTAGCACGAATTGTTCCTGTAATTTCATCTGCAAGTTCAACCGTGGCTAATTTCTCATCCACAGCGATAACTTTACCAGTGACTACTGCCCCTTTACCATGGTTAGAAACATAGGTTGAGAAAGCATCTTCTTCTAACTGTTTAATACCCAGAGAAATGCGCTCTCTTTCAGCATCAATACCAAGAATAACTGCTTCAACTTCTTGACCTTTTTTGTAATGTTTAACCGCTTCTTCACCAGTCTCATTCCAAGATATATCAGAGAGGTGAACTAAACCATCGATTTCACCGATAAGACCAATGAAAATTCCAAAGTCGGTAATAGAGCGGATTTTACCTGAAACTTTTTCACCTTTGCTGTGTTTTTCAGAAAAATCTTGCCAAGGATTACCAATGCATTGTTTCATACCTAGAGAAATTCGACGACGTTCCTCATCGATTTCAAGTACCATGACTTGAACCATATCCCCTAATGACACTACTTTACTTGGGTGAATGTTTTTGTTTGTCCAGTCCATTTCAGACATATGAACAAGACCTTCCACCCCTTCTTCAATTTCAACAAAGCAACCATAATCCGTGATATTTGTTACTTTACCTTCAATTTTCTTAGTGATGGGGTAACGCTCAACCAAATCAACCCATGGGTCATTGCCAAGTTGTTTCATACCGAGTGAAACGCGGTTACGATCTTTATCAAAGCTTAATACTTTAACTCTGACATCTTGTCCGACTGTGAGTAGTTCACTTGGATGTTTAACACGTTTCCATGAAATGTCTGTAATGTGTAATAGACCATCTATGCCGCCTAAATCAATAAAGGCACCATAGTCGGTTAAATTCTTAACGATACCATGCAGCTCTTGACCATCATGAAGCGACTCAAGTAATGCTTGTCTATCAGCACTATTTTCTTCTTCAACAACAGCACGACGAGAAACAACGATGTTATTTCTTTTCGCGTCCATTTTAATTACTTTGAACTCTAATTCTTTACCTTCAAGATAGGAGGGATCACGAACAGGTCTGACATCGACTAAAGAGCCTGGTAAAAATGCGCGGATATTACCTATTTCAACGGTAAATCCACCCTTCACTTTGCCAGTTATGATTCCAGTAACTGTTTCACTGCTCTCATACGACTTCGATAAATTACGCCAGGCTTCCATCCGCTTAGCACGTTCACGAGAAAGTAATGTTTCTCCATGACCATCTTCAACGGAATCAAGGGCGACTTCTACGACGTCCCCAAGGCTAACTTCGAGTTCACCCGATTTGTTGTCGATAAATTCCTCAACAGGGACTATGCCTTCGGATTTAAGACCAGCATTTAAGGTAACGAAGTCATCATCAATTTTGATTACTTTTGCATCGATGATTGCGCCAGGATAGAACTGAGTATTGGCAATACTCTGTTCAAATAACTCTTTAAAACTTTCAGACATGTTGATTAACTCATTCATAAAAAAAATGACCGTTTCACGACGAAACAGCCCCCCTATCAGGCTACTTAACCAAAATGGTTTAGTAGACTAATTTAACGATTATCTAATTGCTTCTCAACTAATTGTAATACAATTGAGAGCACTTGTACAATTGTTAAACTTGTTGTGTCAATTATGACAGAATTTTCCGCTGGCTTAAGTGGCGCAACGGAACGTTCTCTGTCTCGCTTATCTCTTTCTTTTATTTCTTTAATTACCTGCGCGAGGCTAGCATTTTTTTCACTACTTTGCAACTGTAAATAGCGCCTTTTTGCTCTTTCGTCCGCAGATGCATCCATGTAGATCTTTAAAAAAGCATCGGGAAATACCACGGTGCCCATATCTCGACCATCAGTAACGAGGCCCGGTGGCGTTGCAAAATCTCGTTGCCTTTGTAATAAAGCGCTACGAACTTCAGGAATTGCTGCAAGTTCCGAGGCCTTTTGGCTACAAGTGGGTGTACGAATAGCGGATGTAACATCGGTTTGTTCATAAAATACCTGTTGCTCACCTGCCTCATTGATGACAAATCGGAGAGGTAGTTTTTTTGCTAACGAGACCAATTGGGAAAGATCGGTGCTATCAATATGATTCTGTAATGTGCCATATGCGAAAACACGATATATCGCGCCGCTATCGAGATAATGCCACCCAAGCTTTTGAGCTAAAAGCAAACTGATGGTCCCTTTTCCAGTACCACTTGGTCCATCGAGTGTTATTACAGGTACTTGTTTTGCTTCACCCATCGCGATTTTCCTCTGTAACATGCATTCCCAATGAAGTAGCTATTGATTGAAACTGAGGAAACGATGTTCTCACTGATTCTGCATGAGCAATCGTGACTTCATGTTTGCATATTGATGCTGCGACAACAAAGGCCATAGCAATACGATGGTCACCGTAACTATTAATTTCCCCACCTTGCAGCTTACCACCCTCAATATAAACCCCATCTTCAAACGCCTGACATTCAATTCCCATGCGTTGTAACCCTTCGACCATCACGGCGATGCGATCACTTTCTTTGACTCTGAGTTCTCGAGCACCATGCAGCAACGTTTGGCCTTTCGCAGCAGCAGCCGCAACAAAGATTGCTGGGAATTCATCAATGGCTGAGGGTACCAAACTCGCTGGAATATCAACCCCTTCCAATGGGGCGTATCGTACTCGCAAATCGGCCACAGGTTCTTCACCGCAAAGCCGTTTATTGATAATTTCTAGACTTGCACCCATTGACTGTAATATCTCGATAACCCCTGTTCGAGTTGGATTCAAACCAATGTTTTTAAGTGTGATATCGGAACCTGGAATGATGGATGCCGCGACCATAAAGAAAGCAGCCGATGAAATATCACCTGGTACAATAATATCTGTGCCTATCAATTCATGATCCGGACTGATTGTCACGGTATGCTCTGTTTTTCGAATAGGGTAGGAAAATGCTGTTAACATCCGCTCAGTATGATCGCGTGTTAACGTCGGTTCAGAAACTGATGTTTCACCTTCAGCATATAAACCTGCCAGGAGTATAGCTGACTTCACCTGAGCGCTAGCCACAGGCATCTTATAATGAATGCCATGCAGTTTTTGTCCGCCGCGTATTGTGACCGGTGGGCAACCATTGTTTGTGATAATTTCTGCACCCATGACTGTCAGCGGTTTACTCACTCGCTCCATAGGACGTTTAGTTAAGCTTGCATCACCTACTAATGTTGAATCGAAAGACTGACCTGCAAGGAGTCCTGTTAATAATCGAATAGTCGTGCCCGAGTTGCCACAATCAATCGGCATTTTAGGCGCTACTAAGCCATCTTTGCCAACGCCATTGATTATGACACGTTGACTGACGGGGCCCTCAATATTAACGCCCATGGATTGAAACGCTTTCAAGGTAGCGAGACAATCTTCTCCTTGTAAGAAGCCATTGATGATGGTCGTACCCTTAGCAATTGCCCCAAGCATAATCGCTCTATGAGAAATTGACTTATCCCCGGGAATCACTGCGGATCCTTTTAATGCTCCGGCTTTTTGGCAAATAAACTGACTGCGGCCCATTAAGTATGTTCCTTTTCAAAATGCGTCATAAAGTTAACCAGCGCTTGCACACCTTCAATTGGCATTGCGTTATACAAGCTGGCGCGAATGCCGCCTGCCAATCGATGACCACGAAGTGATAACAAGCCATTTTTTGCAGCTTCCTGGATAAATTTCTCTTCCAAATCGGGCTTATTTAAGCGAAAACAAACATTCAGTACCGATCGGTCTTCAGGGTGGACTGAGCAATGATATAACGTGGAGTTATCAATCATTGAATATAAAAGCTGAGACTTCGCACTATTTTTCTCCTGCATAGCAGAGACGCCACCTTGCTCTTTAACCCAGTCAAACATGAGGGTTGCCAAATAACAATTAAACGTCGGCGGTGTTGCAGCAAGGGATCGTTCGGCTATATGTGAACGATAATCTAACAAGAAAGGGATATTTTGATGTTGAATTTGCTCTGCGAAACTATCACGGATAATGACGATGGTTAGCCCGGCATTCGCTATCAATTTTTGTGCACCAGCAAATATCATTGCGTAATTTTTGACATCGATGGGTTCACTTAATATAAAGGATGTCATATCGGCAATGATGGGAACGTTTCCAACCTCAGGTATGGATCGAATTTGGACACCATTGACTGTTTCATTCGGGGTATAAAAGAGATATTGCAGATGACTATCCAGCATATCTTTATCAACGGATGGGGCACGATCGAAAGCAGAAGGTTCAGAAGACCCAACACAAATCGTTGGCTTCAGTCTTTGGCTTTCACGCCATGCTTTGTGGGACCACAACCCAGAAACAAGATAGCCCCCATAGCCACCCTCGCTGATAAAGTTCATAGGAATCATCGAGAATTGGGTCCGAGCGGGCCCACCAATAAACAACACATGATAATTATCAGGAATCGCCATCAGGCTACGAATGCCTTCTTCGGCCTCAGTCAATAATTCGATAAATACATCACTTCGGTGAGGCACCTCCAATATTGACATGCCGGTTGACCGCCAATTAAGTAATGCATCACGTGTCTCAATTAAGAGGGATTCGGGTAAAGTTGCAGGGCCAGCACTGAAATTATAGCCGCGTTCATTCATTTTCATCGCTTGGCTCATCATCTTCATCGATGGATGTGTCTGATATATCTTGCTCGTCACCCTCAGTGAATTCAATGTCACTATCGTCTTCATCATCAATTTCTTCGATTCGCTGTAAGCCGACGACAACCTCATCTTCGCTGACATTAATCAACCGAACTCCCTGAGTATTACGGCCAATAATGGATAGCTCAGATACTTTGAACCGCACTAATGTCCCCTGATCGGTGATTAACATCACTTCATCCGTATTGGAAACCATCTGGGATTTAACCACATCACCATTTCTATCATTGACCTGAATGGAGATAACACCCTGCCCCCCGCGACCAGTAATTCGATATTCTGCAATGTCGGTTCGTTTTCCATAGCCACGTTCCGTTGCAGTAAGAATGGCACCTTCTTCCGCAGCGATAACCAGCGATATGACTTTTTGCCCCGGTTGTAAGCGAATGCCGCGCACACCACGTGCGGTTCTTCCCATGCCTCTCACGTGCATTTCAGAGAATCGAATCACTTTACCTGCATTACTAAAGAGCATGACATCCTGCTTACCATCCGTCAGTTCAACACCGACGAGTTGATCATTTTCAGAGAGATCAATGGCGATAATGCCGGAGGATCTTGGACGACTAAAGGCACTCAGCGCTACTTTTTTCACGGTACCCGATTCAGTAGCCATAAAGACATAAGAGCCTTCATGGTATTCCCTAACAGGCAACATTGCATTGATTCGTTCACCTTCAGCAAGCGGAAGAATATTCACAATCGGCCTTCCTCTGGAAGCACGCGACGCCAGAGGCAACTCATAGGCTTTGAGCCAATATAACTTGCCATGATTGGTGAAACATAAGAGCGTATCGTGGGTATTGGCAACCACTAATTTCTCGATATAGTCTTCTTCTTTAATATTGGTTGCGGAACGGCCCTTGCCTCCCCGCTTTTGCGCCTTGTAATCCTTCAACGGTTGATATTTCACATACCCTTGGTGAGATAAAGTCACGACAACATTTTCTTCTTGGATCAAATCTTCAATGGTTAAATCTTCTTGCGACGCCATTATCTCAGTACGTCTATCATCAGCAAACTGGGTTTTACTTTCGATGAGTTCATCTTTGATGACTGTCATTAAACGCTCAGGCGAAGCGAGAATGTCGAGTAAGTCTTTGATTAGGTCAAGCAACTCTTTGTATTCGTTGATAATTTTTTCTTGCTCTAAACCTGTTAATCGATGCAATCTTAACTCTAAGATAGCCTGAGCTTGTGCCTCGGATAATTGGTATCCATCTTCAAGCAACCCAATGGTTGCTGGTAAATCATCCGGCCGAGACGCATCACTGCCCGTGTTGGACAACATTGACTTAACCAAACCAGGTTGCCATTTGCGTTCTAATAAACCTTGTTTTGCATCTTGTGGGGTTGGTGATTGCTTGATGAGCTCGATCATCTCATCAATATTGGCTAACGCAATACCTAATCCCTCTAATAAATGCGCCCTGTTGCGGGCTTTCTTAAGTTCAAATAGCGTTCTACGCGTCACCACTTCACGGCGATGTTTAATAAAGTGCTCAATGACTTGCTTGAGGTTAAGGATGCGTGGTTGACCATCTACCAAGGCAACCATATTAATCCCAAATACATTTTGCATTTGGGTGTGTTTATAGAGGTTGTTAACGATAACTTCGGCTAGCTCGCCCCGCTTGAGCTCGATAACAATGCGCATGCCTTGTTTATCAGATTCATCGCGTAGACCTGAAATGCCTTCAATTTTTTTATCTCGCACCAGCTCGGCAATTTTTTCAATGAGTCTTGCCTTGTTAACTTGATAAGGAAGCTCTGTCACAATAATCGCTTGTCGATTGGTGTCAGGATCAGTTTCAACATCACTGCGAGCACGCATGATCGCCCGTCCGCGTCCTGTCTGATAAGCTTGGATAATCCCCGCTCGCCCGTTGATTATGCCTGCCGTGGGAAAATCTGGGCCAGGAACAATTTCCATCAGTTCATTAATGGATATATCAGGTTGATTAATTAAAGCGATACAAGCATCAATCACTTCTCCGAGATTATGGGGAGGAATATTGGTTGCCATCCCCACCGCAATACCAGAAGAACCATTGACCAAAAGATTGGGTATTCGTGCAGGCAATACCGAAGGTGCAAATTCTGTTTCGTCATAGTTGGGTACAAAATCAACGGTTTCTTTGTCTAAGTCAGCCAATAAGGCATGTGCCACTTTCGACATTCGAACTTCGGTATAACGCATGGCAGCGGCAGCATCACCATCAATACTACCAAAGTTTCCCTGCCCATCAACAAGCATGCAGCGCATGGAAAAAGGTTGTGCCATTCTAACAATGGTGTCGTAAACGGCTGTATCGCCGTGAGGGTGATATTTACCAATCACATCCCCCACCACACGGGCAGATTTTTTATAGGGTTTATTCCAGTCATTACCCAACTCACTCATCGCAAACAGCACGCGTCGATGGACAGGTTTTAAACCATCCCTTACATCAGGTAATGCCCGTCCGACGATAACGCTCATCGCGTAATCGAGATAAGATTGTTTTAATTCATCTTCAATATTGACTGAAATGATTTCTTTGGCAGAATTCACCATAGTTTTGCCTTGTCCTTGCACTGATATATTTAAACTAAGCTAGGATATCATAGGTTTTCGGTGATTTCTATCAGTGCATGTTTAATCATGCGTTCTACTAGAGGCTCAATTGCATCGGCAAATTCCCCTTTTATTCGATTGGCAAGAACCACACTTAAAGATACGCATCGATGCCCCATTAATCGACTTAAACCATACAGAGCCGCTGTTTCCATTTCGATATTGGTGACGGGGATATCCTGGAAACTAAGTGTTGACAGATCGCGATATAAATTCGGGAAGGCAAGCGGATGACGTAAAGCCCTTCCTTGAGCAGCATAAAAACCATTGCAGGTAATGGTTATCCCTGGTTTTGCATCATTCTTAAATTGCTGATGAAGCGATGACTCTGCTTGAGCGACGAAATAGGCGCTCGTATAATCTGTAAACGTTTTTTGGCAATTTTGATGTAAAAGTTTCTCATCATTTGTCATCGAATATTGATAAAAATCCATCATATTATCCAGTCCTATGGCATAGGCACTGTTTATAATATCACCAATAGCAAAATTCTCATGGATTGAGCCAGTTGTTCCCAGTCTAATTAACGATAATTGCCGGCCGTTATCGAGATAAGTCCGAGATGGCAAATCCATTGAAGCCAGCGCATCTAATTCATTGATAACAATATCGATGTTAGGCATACCAATGCCAGTGGATAGCACTGTCAAACGTTGATTGTTTAAATAACCGGTATGAGTCACAAACTCTCGATGCTGTCGTTTTAGTTCAATCGAATCAAAATGGCGGCTAACTTGATTTACCCGAGCCGGGTCGCCCACGGTGATAATCGTATCTGCAATTTCTTCAGACAACAGATCAAGATGATACACTGCCCCACGTTCATTAAGAGGTAAATCCGCTGCATTTGCCATCGCGTTTCAAATTGTTTGCTAAACTGTATCTAAAGGATATATTTTTGGACGTAACAATACAACATTTACCCATGAATTCTCATGGATATAAATCTCAAATTGACCTTTGTTATGCATTTATATAACATAGCCATTAAATTTGATAAGGGTGAATCCCTGTCTATCTAATATAGACTTAATTACCCTTGATAATATAAACACTAGGAGATTCTATGACCACGAAAAAGGCTCAATTAAACATCGATGGGCATGAACCAATTGACTTACCAATTTTTTCGCCTACCCTTGGTAATGATGTCATTGATGTGGGCAAGCTCGTGTCTGAAGGCTATTTTACTTATGATCCTGGTTTCGTATCAACAGCCGCCTGCGAATCAAAGATTACTTACATCGATGGTTCCAATGGAATCCTTCTCTATCGTGGTTATCCGATTGAGCAACTGGCAGAAAAAAAAGACTTCATTGACGTATCGTATTTATTGCTAAATGGTGAATTACCTACGAAAGAAGAAAAAGAGGATTTCACTTCTCTCCTCAATAATCACACCATGGTCCACCAACAAATGTACCAATTTTTGAATGGTTTTCGTCGAGATGCTCACCCGATGGCAATCATGGTTGGCATTGTGGGTGCTCTATCTGCTTTCTACCATGACACAACTGACTTAAACAACGAAGATGATCGCTATCGCTCTGCCATTCGACTGATTGCAAAAATGCCAACATTAGCAGCCATGAGTTATAAATACTCCATCGGCATGCCTTTTATGTATCCCAAAAATGACATGTCTTATGCTGAGAATTTTCTTCATATGATGTTTGGCGTACCAACTGAGAATCGTAATCCCGATCCTGTCCTAGTTGCAGCAATGGATGTCATTTTCACCCTGCACGCAGACCATGAGCAAAACGCCTCCACATCCACCGTCCGACTCGCTGGATCAACCGGCGCCAACCCTTATGCGTGCACGTCAGCTGGCATTGGTGCTTTATGGGGACCTGCCCATGGTGGCGCTAACGAAGCCTGTTTAAACATGTTGCAACAAATCGGCGACGTCAAACACATCCCTGAGTATATAAAACGTGCTAAAGATAAGGATGATCCATTCCGTCTCATGGGCTTTGGCCACCGCGTCTACAAAAGCTATGACCCACGAGCAAAAGTAATGCGCCACACCTGCCACCGCGTATTAGATGCAGTGGGTGCTCACAATGAGCCCTTATTCAAATTAGCCATGGAACTCGAGCGCATTGCCTTAGAAGATGATTATTTTGTTGAGAAAAAGCTTTACCCCAATGTTGACTTTTATTCTGGCATCACCTTAAGTGCTATTGGCATCCCAACGAATATGTTTACCGTTATCTTTGCCCTTGCTCGAACTGTTGGATGGATGTCCCATTGGTTAGAAATGAGTAGCAGCAAAGGTAAAATTGGCCGACCAAGACAATTATACACAGGCAAAACTCAGCGAGATATTGAATAACTTGCTCCTACAAACCACCCCAAATCTCAACTTTCAAAGCTATAATCGGGCATCTGCCCGATTATAGCTTTGAAACTATCTGCAACACCATCTAACCACTTTATAAAATGATCATATTTTAACCTTATTTTCGTCTATCTTCCAAAAATTCCATTCTTTTTATGAAGAACTGAAAATTCTTTACTAAAATAATATTAAGGACATAGTGAAATAAGAATGATAATAAGGGATTGATATGAAACGCATTGTGTCATTTGTTATCATAACATTATTCATAAGCCTCAGTCAGCAAGCCCAGGCTAATAAACGGTATGGCGAATTATTATGCCGCCAACAGGATTTCTTTTGTATCAAAGTTCGTTCTGGTGAAAGCTGGGGCAGCTTATTTCCAAACCCAGAATCACGCGATATTGTACGACGCATAAACCGCATGAACATCCAATTAAAACCGGGTATGGTGATAGCTATTCCCAAGTATCTAGATCGCATCAGCATATATGATGTCTCGCCCTTTCCAAGGTATATCGAATCAACGGGTGAACGCAGCATCTATGTCAGTCAACAAGACCTTGCTTGGGCTGCTTATGATCAGGATGGTGAACTCCTATGGTGGGGACCGATATCGCCAGGAAAAGGTAATTGCCGTAACCAAGATGGCTGCAAAACACCGTCAGGCTCTTTCCGCGTCATACGTAAACAAGACATTGATTGCATCTCAACAGCATTTCCTAGACGAGCCAACGGCGATAATGGCGGTGCTCCAATGCCTTACTGCATGCATTTTTTCAGAGGTTATGCACTTCATGGTAGCCCAGTTGTACCAGGTTATGCCGATAGTCATGGCTGCGTAAGAATGTTTATTGAAGATGCTCGCTGGTTAAATGAGGAATTTGTCACGCTTCCAGGAAATGGTTATAAAGGAACAAGGGTTATCATTGGAAGCCCCGCAAAGAATTCCTAAAGAAGGGGTTTACCAGGTTCTGTGTTAGCGAATCACAGCAAGCGCTTCTTCAAAACCAATTTGACTAAGTTGGTAACGCACTTGCTCCAGTTTAGCGAGCTTATCAAAGGGGCCAATGGTAATGACATATAAATCGCTAATCTGATCCATCATCACGGGCCATCTAAATTCCTTTTCAAGCCGCTTTTTTAATTTTTTGGCATTGTTGTAAATACTCATGCTGGCAACATGGATAAAATATTCGCCGACCGGATCGGCATAGTTAGCCATCGAAACCGCATCAACTGACACTTTGGCTGTTCCAGCTTGAATAATTCCTAATAGATACGCAGCAGAATAGGATAAATCGATAATGCGATCAGTATGGAACGGTCCACGATCGTTGACGCGCACAATAATAGAACGACCATTGGTAAGGTTTGTCACTTTAACATAACAAGGCAATGGCAGCGTTTTGTGAGCCGCTGTGATGGCATACATATCATAGACTTCGCCACTCGACGTACGTTTTTTATGAAAATCAGGCCCATACCAAGACGCAATACCCAGTTGATGAAATCCTTTGCTACTTTTTAAAACTTGATAAACGTTGCCATCCATTTTATAAGTAATTGGGTTGCCATAAAAGCTCAAAGGCTCATCAATTGGGATCACTGGCTTTAATTGCCGCACACGAGTTGCATGGGCTTCATAAGCAAAACCAAATGGCTTTAGCAATAAGATAAAGCATGCGATTAGAAAGCGAGCCAAAAATAATTGCATCGATGAAACTCATATTTGTGGTAACATGTTAGCGACGATCTCTATGATAAACTCAAATTGATTGTTAGTAAAAGTATCTTGGGTCTATAACGAAACGACGATAGGATAAAAAGCGAAACAACTGTCCATTCATAGCCAGATATATAACAATAGGACTATTTTTAACACAACGAGAGATGAGAATATTGCAATGCATCCTGAACAGTCTTCTTTAGGTCAAAAGACCCATTATGAAAATCAGTACAATCCAACCTTGTTATTCCCGATTGAGCGGTTCGCCAAACGAGTTGAAATAAATTTAGATGTCAACACGACCCCTTTATTTGGATACGATCTTTGGACGCACTATGAAGTTTCTTGGCTAAACAAAAAAGGAAAACCCCAAGTTGCCATTGCAATCATGATGATCCCCTGTCACTCTCGTTTCTTAATCGAGTCGAAATCATTAAAGCTCTATTTTAATAGTTTTAATCAAACACCGTTTTCAGATTGGCGGCAAGTCAAGCAAACCATAGTTAAGGACTTAAGCCAAGTTGTTGAAACCGAGATCCAAGTTCATCTCTACCCGTTAGGTGAGGCACCCCTTTCAACCTGCGCTAGATTCGAAGGATTATGCTTAGATGACCTCGATATTTCCTGTCATCAGTATCAACCTGATTCGAATTTGTTAAACACAACGAGTAAGAACACAACAGAAGTCATCCATTCCAATTTGTTGAAATCAAATTGTTTAGTCACGAATCAACCAGACTGGGGAAGTGTGCAAATTTCCTATCAGGGTCCTCAAATTGACCATGAAGGTTTGTTACGCTATATCATTTCATTCCGTGAACATAATGAATTTCATGAGCAATGCATTGAACGGATGTTTATGGATATTTTACGGCAATGCAAACCTAGTAAATTAACCGTAATTGGTCGTTATACCCGGCGAGGTGGTCTGGATATTAATCCTGTCAGAAGCACCCATCCGTTGGATTCCGTCAATTTATATTTAAGATTGATACGTCAATAAAGGCCTTGCGCTTGGGCAAGAGCCAAGGTTGATTAAGACGGCCACATCGCGGTATATTTTTTCATGTAAAGGCTATCATTCCGGCCCTAGCAGATACCCTGTTATGCAAATTCATGCTATAGTTCCAATTTTACATATGATAAAAAGAAAATGGCCGACATCCCCCACATGATCCAATTAGCAGTGTCGCATCTCAAAAATGCCCACGCTCCTTATTCTAAATTTCATGTGAGTTGTTGCATACAAGGAATAAACCAGCGTTATTATGTTGGCGTTAACGTGGAAAATATTGTCTATCCTTTAGGAAATTGTGCAGAAGCATCCGCCATTAGTCAGATGGTAACGGATGGCTGTAAAGGCATCGACAGTGTTGTTCTTTTGACAAGTGAAAATCGACTCTGTAGCCCATGTGGCGGTTGTCGGCAACGACTGTATGAGTTTGCCACACCGAGCACCAAAATATACTTATGTAATCAGAAATCTGTTCTAAAAGAGTATAATTTAACCGATTTATTACCCGAAGCATTTCATTTATTACCGACTTAACAGTGTGAGAATATGACTATTTATAATTTTGCCCATGAAGCTGCACATATCATTAAACAAGATTTCCCTCAATATCGCCCCTTAGTAGGCATTGTATGCGGCTCAGGTCTTGGTAGTTTTACCGAGCAATTAGAAGATAGTGTACGCATCCCCTACGGTGATTTGCCTGGTTTTCCAAAAGTCACCGTCAGTGGCCATGGTGGATACCTAGTATTAGGACGACTGGGTGGTACCGATGTTGCCTGTCTTGAAGGCCGTTCACATAGTTACGAAAATCAAGATTTTACACCCGTTCTAACCTATGTTCGCACATTAAAGTTAATTGGTTGCCAGTATTTTATTGCTACCAATGCTTCAGGCTCCTTAAGAGAAGATGTTGGTCCAGGTGAGCTAATGCTAATAACGGATCATATCAATATGCAGCCGAGCAATCCATTGGCTGGAGAAAATGACGAACGGTTTGGCCCTCGTTTTTACCCGCTTGATAATGCCTATGATATCGAGTTACGCGCAAGATTATTAGAAATCGCCCAACAAGCGCATCTCAATTTACATCAAGGTGTGTATATTTCCGTGCTAGGGCCCAACTATGAAACTGCCGCTGAAATTCGCGCATTTCGCATTATGGGTGCTGATGCTGTCGGGATGTCAACTGTGCCCGAGGTTCTGGTTGCTAATCATTGTGGAATGAAAGTTGCGGTGATAGCAACCATTACCAATTATGCAACTGGGTTGTCCACTGATTCTCATTCGCACGAAGCAGTCGTTGTGATGGCGGCCGCTGCCTCAAATATGTTAAACCGGCTATTAACTCAATTCATTGGTCAAATACATCATGGCTAGTCTATCAACACAAACAATCAATTTGTCGGATATGACCAATTTGATACACACCATCGAACATCCAACACTGGATAGTCAATCGCTTTTATCGCTAATAGACTATACATTTTTAAATGATAAGCGGTCTCAAGATGCGCTCGATGAGTTTGTTCAATCAGCCTACCGCTATCCTCAATTAGCCGGCATATGTGTTTATGCGCATCATTTACATTTATTCAAACAACACCCTAGCAAGAAAGTGACCGTCGTTAATTTCCCAGCCGGTGATCAAAACGACTTCGCTGTATTTGGCGAATTTGATTCGGTAATCAATGTCGCTAATCCCGATGAAATTGACTATGTATTTCCCTATCAGGCCTATCTTGACGGTGCAAAAGAGTATGCTTTACATCAATGCAAAAAAGTCATTGAACATAGTCGTAGAACCCAAGTGACAATAAAAATCATTATTGAGTCAGGTGAGTTCACCTCGCCGACAATTCTCTACGAGTTATGTAAGTCAATCCTTGAGTTCCAACCTGATTTCATTAAAACGTCGACTGGCTTTAGCAAAACTGGCGCCACCTTTGAAGCAGTTAGCGTGATTTGCCAAGCAATCAAAGATTCAGGCATCGACTGTGGGGTGAAAGTTTCGGGTGGGATAAGAGATGCCTTAGCAGCTTGTCGGTATATTTTCCTTGCTGAAACCATCCTTAACCGTCAAATTGATCCATCCTGGTTTCGTATAGGCGCAAGCCAGTTAGTGCGCAATTTAACATAAGGCAATTGCCGGGCCAAGGTCCTGAAGTATCTTCAGATTTCTAAAACAAGAAAAAGTTGCCGTCGTTGCGAGCGTAAGCGAAGCAATCCAGCACAGATGTTTAACATGACATCGATATGGATTGCTTCGCTTTCGCTCGCAACAACTATATATCATACATCTCCCCAAAACTGAGGATACTTAAGGCCAAGACTCGACCGATATTCGCCAAACTATGAAGCGAGTGCATCCGTGGCTGCTACATATTCATATTTAAGATCCCGAGCAACCGCTTCATAGGTAATCATGCCTTTATGGACATTTAAACCATTGAGAAGGTGTCCATCACTTAAGAGTGCTAATTTTACCCCTTTTGTGACTAAACTGATGATATACGGTAATGTTGCATTATTCAGAGCGAAAGTCGATGTCCTAGGAACAGCCCCTGGCATATTAGCAACACAATAATGAACCACATTTTCTTCAACGTAAGTAGGCTCTAGATGTGTGGTTGGCCTGGATGTTTCGAAGCATCCGCCTTGATCGATTGCAACATCAACCACAACCGAACCTGGACGCATTTCCCGAAGCATTTTTCGCGTGACTAACTTTGGTGCAGCAGCCCCTGGTACTAACACGGCACCAATGACTAGATCTGCATGGGTGACATAATGTTCCATCGACTCTTGGGTTGCATAGATGGTATTTAATTTTGAGCCAAATTGAAAATCAAGCTCTCTTAGTCGTTGCAGGGATTTATCAACGACAGTTACATAGGCCTCCATACCCATCGCCATTCTAACTGCATTCGTACCTACAACCCCACCACCAATCACGACAACACTGGCTGGTGCCACACCAGGTACACCACCTAACAGCATACCGCTACCACCCTGAGCCATTTCTAAGCAATGCGCGCCGGCCTGTATCGACATACGACCTGCTACTTGCGACATAGGCGTTAATAGCGGCAAACCACCCTCGCTTTGGGTAACTGTTTCATAGGCTATCGCAGTTGCTTTTGATTCTTTGAGAAGTTTTGTTTGCTGAGGATCCGGGGCTAGGTGGAGATAGGTAAAAATAGTTTGACCTTCTCGCAATCGCTTACATTCAATGGGTTGGGGTTCTTTTACTTTAACCACCAAGTCAGCTCGTTCGAATATTTCTTCAGCTCTATCAACAATTTCTGCACCAGCTGCTTTGTAATCATCATCGGAAATACTAATACCCAAACCGGCATTTTTTTCAATAATGACTTTGCTACCTGCTCGAATAATTTCTCTAACGCTTCCCGGCACTAACCCCACACGATTTTCCTGTGGTTTAATCTCCTTTGGCACACCTACTAACATAATTGTCTCTCTTATTATTATTTATTGATCATTGAACTATTCAACAATGAAGCTCAGTTCGTAGGTTGGGTCCTGCCCTGAAGTATTTTCACTTTTCTATCACAAGAAAAAGTTGCCGTCGTTGCGACTAAATATCAAGCATCTCCTAAAAACTGAAGATACCTCAGGCCTCGGCCCAACAATATTCCCCATTAATTACTTAACTTCTCAATCAACTCAGGAACAATCTTAAACAGATCGCCAACTAAACCATAATCCGCTACCTGAAAAATGGGGGCTTCGGCATCTTTATTGATGGCAACAATCACTTTCGCATCCTTGATACCAGCCAAGTGTTGAACAGCACCCGATATGCCTATGGCAAAGTATAATTTTGGCGCAATTATTTTTCCTGTTTGTCCCACTTGATAATCATTGGAAATAAACCCCGCGTCAACCGCCGCTCTTGAAGCACCTACTGCCGCCCCAATCGCATCAGCAAATTGTTCAACTAATTGGAAATTCTCTTTATTTTGCAGGCCTCTACCTCCGGAAACAACGATATCTGCTCCTGTAAGTTCTGGCCGCTCCGATACGCTTAATTGGTGATTGATAAATTGCGTTTTGGCCGCTGAAATAACCACTTTATGATGATTGATTGGAGCAGAAGGCTGCGCCTCTTCCACGGGCGAAAAAGCAGAGGGACGAATTGTAATTACCTTAGTTGTATCAAGCGATTGAACTGTTTCGATAGCGTTACCTGCATATATGGGTCGTTTAAAGGTGTCCGGCGCAACAATCTCCGTCACATCCGAAATTTGGGCAACATCCAATTTTGCAGCAATCCTTGGCAAACAATTTTTACCAAAGGTGGTGGCTGGTGCAGCAATATGATTAAAACCACTGGCAACAGCTAGCACTGCTTCCGTGATATTCTCAGCTAAAGCATGTGCTAAACATTCATCTTCAATCAGAGTAACAGATTGAACACCGCTGATTTTTGCTACTTCTTCCGCAACTGATTGACATTGATAGCCACAAACTAACGCAGTGACTGGCGATGCCAATAGCGTTGCTGCTCTAATAACAGACAAGTTGCTAGAGGCGGGTTTATTGTTATCGTGCTCAATTAGAACAAGCGTACTCATTAATTACCTCCTGTTATAGCACCTTGGCTTCATTTTTTAATTTTTCAACCAACTCTTCAACCGATTGAAGCATAACACCTGCTGTTCTTGTGCTCGGTGATTCAACAATTAGTTGCTGGGTATGCTTTTTTAAATCAATCCCTAAATCGGCAATTTGCATAATATCCAATGGTTTTCTCTTTGCCTTCATGATATTTGGTAAACTTGCATATCGAGGTTCATTTAAACGCAAATCGGTACTAACGACCGCGGGTAAATTAACCGATAATGTTTCTAATCCACCATCAATTTCTCGGGTAACTAGCAGTTGTTCCGATTCCATTTTGATAACAGAAGCATAGGTGACTTGAGGCCAGCCTAATAACCCCGCCAACATTTGAGGTGTTTGATTATTATCACCATCAATCGACTGTTTACCCATTAGCACTAACTCAGGATTTTCTTGACTGACAATTTTGTGTAATATTTTAGCAAGATTTAAGGGTGGTAAGGCATCTTTTGTTTCGACTAGTATGCCTCTATCTGCACCAAGGGCCAACCCATGCCGAAGTGTTTCTTGGCAAGCATTGTCACCAATACTAACCAAAACAATTTCGTCAGCCACGCCTGCTTCTTTTAAGCGAATTGCTTCTTCCACCCCAATTTCATCGAATGGATTCATCGTCATTTTTATATTCTGTGTTTCAACACCACTCCCATCTGCTTTCACCCGAATTTTCACATACGGATCTATCACTCGCTTAACGGGTACTAGAATTTTCATATTTCCTCTCTGAAACCAATCCTAACTAATATGATTTATTTCCAATAATATTCCTAAGCATAATGCCAAAAAATAGAGAATAAGTACAAGTTTTTGGAGTTTTTTTTTCTCTTACCGCTAGTCGTGAGCCCAAGCGACTATTATTTTGTGTGGTGCTAAATGAGATGGGTTAACTGAAATAATCCATTAACAAGCCATGGCTTATAGCGTTTTCCCGATAATAGCTCCCTGCAGAAATAGTTCATTGTCTCTTTCTTTTTTTAGAGGCATTGTCTCGTGGTTCATCATCATTGAAAAGAAGTCGGATTACTCATGGGTTGTTCAACTATTTCTTGGTTTTCTGACTTTTCGAGCGTCCTAATTTTTCTTTCCAATAAACCTTTCACTAGTTTTACCATCTCCACCGCTTCATTTCCGCTCCCAGAAATCGTATTGTTTCCCTCTAATTCGGAAGTTGTAAGCTCAAGTGCTGATTTTAACTTATTAACTAATGTCTTTTCCGATTGATCGATAGACGATAGTTTCATTAAATAAGTTCGCATAATAGTCGCTTTCTCAGTGCCTTTCCAAAGACTTGGAAGTAAAGCATTCTTTTTTTTGTGGATATACGGGAGAAGAATGCCTGCAATCAAGGAAAACTCCTGCGTTTGAAACACAGTTAGCAAATTAACATTCGCAGGATTTTGACTTTGATAGAGAACAAGTGCCCCGCTATCACTTACACTTGGCATCGCTGATCGGTAGCTTTGGTAAGTCGTGCTAATTATCCCCATAATCATATCAGCTAGATAGACATTAATGTAGCTAAGACCTGTGCTTACTAGATTTCCAGGAATGGCTAACAGTGTGGTAATGGTTAATAGGGTTCGATGTAATGACTGTGATAAACCAGGCGTTGAGATTTGATTTTTATAAAGCAACTGTTGCACGACATTATTCACTAAGATAAATGAGGTAAGATAGGGCGTCATAGAAGCCATCAGGACTGTGGATGAAACAGGAACCAGTGCAAGGATTTTTACATACTCCTCACCATAGTTTTTTTCCGTGTTTTTATTATATTGAATAATAAGGTTAACTAATGCGATTTGTGCTTTTAAAATCTGTTGGCCCGCCAGGGTTCTTTCATAAGAGTATTGCTCCTTTAAATCACTCAACAACTCTTCCCAAGAATTTTTATTGACTCCATCTTGAACATTTTTATAAGCAATCGCGGTGCCAACCACACCAAACAACCCAGAACCATCTGTTGCAAATTTATCCTGAAATGCTTTAATTTTTGTATATTGCGCAATTTTATCACCATGGGTCACTAATTTTAGCGCTTTAATCACATCCATTTCAGGGTATACCTCAGACTGCGCTTTAATAAAATTCGAAATGTCTTCTATTAGGCATTTCATCGTTCGCTCTTCTTCCCTTTTCTGAGTAAAGGTATCTAATAACGTTTCAAATGACGTTTTTATCTTTTCATAACTGTCCTTCATACCCTTCTCCTTTTAAACCCAAGAGTTCCACTTTTGGCGATACCGATAAATAAATACAGCAACGACTAATGAAAGATAAGCAGATGCGAGCACATCACTCAGATAATGTTGTAATAATACGATTCTTGTAGCAACAACGATAATTCCAACCCCAAGCCAAATAACACAATATTTTGAATAGATAAAACATAAACTCCACATTATCGACATGATAGTAACAGTATGGCCCGAAGGAAAGGACCAAAAATCTGCGTTCCAAGTGGGACCATAAAATCCATACATGTGTTGATCAAACCATAACATTGGCCTTGCCCTACCGCACAATGTTTTTAAAATAGTTGCGATCGAATTTGTAGCAATCAATGTTAATCCGATTTGAGCAAGCGTCTCACGAATGGATGTGCTTAGTTTTAAAACTCGACTGAATAGGTACAAAACGATGACAAGCGCCACCATAACTGACCACGTCCCTAATAGCGTTATGGCATATAAGAAATGAAATTGATGCCAAGACGGGTGTTGATACACGATTTGCGCAACCCATCGATCAACAAATAGATAGCATCCAACCAGGACTGCTAAAAAGGAAATCCAATAGATCCAATGACAAAAACGACTAATTATAGAAAACATAACTACTATCCCTGGAACTTAGTAGCCTTATTGTATACACTAACGGTAGCAATCTAAAGAGATTTCTATGAACTTAAGCTATATTCAGATTATTTCCGTTTGGATATTACCGTTATTGCTTGCAATCACATTGCATGAAGCAGCTCATGCCTTTGTGGCAAATTATTTTGGTGATGCAACGGCTAAATTTCAAGGCCGACTTAGCCTTAACCCTATCAAACACATTGACCTATATGGCACCATTATTATCCCGATAGTCATTCTTGTCGTAAGCGGGTTTCAATTCACACTAGGTTGGGCAAAACCAGTACCCATCGATCATCGCAATTTTAAAAACCCCAATCGCGATATGGCATTTACCAGTGTGGCGGGACCTAGTGCTAATATTGTCATGGCATTGTTTTGGATAGCCATTCTTAAAACGCTCATTGTATTTCAATTACCAAGCAATAAAGTGGTTGTCTTTATCGCTCTCATGTGCCAAGTTGGCATTGTAATCAACATTGTTCTTGCGATATTAAATATGATCCCAATCCCGCCTCTTGATGGGAGTCGGGTGGTTAGTAGTTTATTGCCTACCCGTTGGGCTTATCATTATAATTTAATCGAGCCCTATGGCATTATCATCTTAATTATCCTTATGGCCACAGGGTTATTAGGCGGAATGATTATGCCTGGCTTAAAATTATTGATGAATTTTTTATTTTATATTTTTAACTTACCCCCAATTGCCCAATGATTCTTCTGGCCGATGCCAATCTCCCTGTTTTGCCTAAAGCCTTTCCTAAAGGGTTTGATATTGTGACATATGCCAATAGTGAGGAATTGAAGGAACAAATCTCGATGGCTGACGTGCTGCTGTGTCGCTCGACACTCTCCGTTGATAAACCATTGCTAGAAGGTACGCACGTTCGGATGGTTGCCACAGCCTCTTCTGGCACCAATCATATCGATACATCCTATTTAAGACAAAATAACATTCGTCTTATCACCGCCATAGGCGCCAATGCCAGTGCTGTCTGTGATTGGGTATTATCGGTTTTTGCACATATTCAACCAAAATTAAGTGGAAGATGCCTTGGAATTATTGGTTATGGTCATGTCGGTTCCCAGCTACAGCGCCGATTTTCATTACTTAATTATAAAGTATTAACCTGTGATCCTTTGATTCACCAACCACCTAATTTTGTGCACATACCCCTTGAAAAACTCTCCCAATGTGATGCTATCTTTATCCATGCAAATTTTCACGCTGATTCGCCGTTTCCTTCCAAGAATTTAATTGATCAACACTTTTTAGCATCACTCAAATCAAGTTGCTTTATCATTAATGCATCGCGTGGTGGCATCGTCAATGAAGAAGAGATTTTAAACACACCGTTTTGTCATAATTACTGTACAGATGTGTTTGAAAATGAGCCGAATATTAATGCCAAAATTGTCGATACGGCATTCCTATGTACTCCCCATATCGCTGGCCATACAGTGGAAGCAAAGGTGAATGCTGTGTTTCAGGTAAGCCGAGAAATTCACCGGGTCGCAAAACTACCCATTCCTCCCATGAGCGCAAGTGAGAATCAGCTGACTATCGACTTAACCCAACAAACGTGGTCACATGACCTGCTCAATCATTACGATCCAGTCAATGAATCCATCTTGTTAAAATCGGCAAAAGATAAAAGCCATGCTTTTTTAACATTACGCAAAGCACACCTTAGACATGGCTTTGATGTGTTTGCGTTGGATTAGCATATACCCGTGATCATTCAAAATGTGAGTTTTCTGCTTTTTCCTTTTCGCCCTACAAAACGTTAAAAAACACACAAGGGAATGAACCATTGCGCGATTTTTAACGTTTTGTAGGATCAAAAAATAAAGGCGCATAAATCCTCGTATTTTGAATGATCTTGTGCTTTATAGAAATCAGGATTTTGAAAGGCAGCAATACGAATCAGTCTATTTAATAACGGGGATGGCAATGATTCCTTTTCAATAAAAATCTCATTACTGATGACCAAGTGTATCTTTTTGGGTAATGTATCAATGATTGGCAATGGTACTGTTGCTTTCCAAGGCGTTCTATTTTCTTCTTCAGTAATTTCTAATCGGATGCCAACAACACGTCCTTTAGCCTCTGCCTCATTTACTAATTGCTCTATTTCAAAACGAGTTATTTTCTTAATACCTGCAAGATAAGCCCACTGATCTTCAATAATTTGTAATTGTTCATCAATAAATAGGGGGTTTTTAGAGAATAACCCTTTGCGAAAATTAAAATCCCTCAAAATAGATCAATCGCCAAAGATTAGATATTTATCACATGATGAAGAACAACGAATGCGGTCAGCCCTAATAGAAAGAGAAATCCAATTAAAAAATTCACGCACCAAAGGCAACCAATGGCGATTAGCACGTGGTTATCCCCTACTCCCTGCATTTGACAATGAACAATGTGCTGATCACTTACTTCCTATGGTACTAATTTCTATTAATACTGGATTGCGCCAAGGTGAGCTATTTAATCTAAATTGGGATATGGTTGATCCGGTAAAGAAGTCTCTGTTCATTGACGGCGGTATCACCAAAAACAACTGTTCATGATATACTCCTTTAAATGATGAAGCCTATCAAATCCTTAAACACCTTAATGCCATCAGCCTAAAAGAAGGATTGGTATTTCCCAGCAAGGACAATACACCATTTAATGCTGTGAAGCGTTCTTGGTCATCTTTATTAAAGAAAGCAAACATAGAACAATTCCTCTGGCATGATATAAGACATCATTTCGCTTCAAAGTTAGTGATGGCTGGGGTTGATCTCAACACTGTTCGGGAGCTTTTAGGACATTCAGATATCAAAACAACACTGAGATACACTCATTTAGCACCAGAGCACAAAATTAATGCTGTCCAGAAAATCAATTGGTCTTGATAGTAAGTCAAATTGAAATTAAGGAGGGTTTCCTTTACTTTCCTGTCTAGCTTCATTGCCCAACGAAAAATCGGCATGCATCGTTATTATCAGTAAAAAACTTTGCCAGCATTTTAAAGCTCCTGATTGGAGGATATTGGCTGGACCATATCTGATAAGAGAATATAGAAGCATATAGTGCCTCGCCTAGAGTGTAACAGTCTCAGGAGTCCTGGTAATAAACCCACAAGATGCGGTAAAACCCTCATGCTGTTGGTTCGCGTGCGCAAGGTCTATTAGCACTTTTTCATTGGATTTAAAGAAAGTTCTTGTTCTAATTGATTTAATTTTTGTTGTTTTTCTTCAATTACACGCTTAGTTGCCCTATAGAACAAGCAGCATGTGAACACATTAAAGGTTTGTAGATTGCTAATTTCCCGTTTTAGTTCTATAGAATCAATCGATCTACCAATTCTTTGTATATTTTCATCAAATTCTTTTACATCTTCACTATGATTTCTTAATTGTTCATTTACGTTCTGGGTTTCACTTATTAAAGTTTGAAGTTTAGCGTCAATATCATTTGATTTGTCTTTTGTGTCTTTCATCTCTAAAACCTTGTTTGTGTATGTTATAAAATTCATGAGCAACAACTGTGCTTTAGTAATCGAACTATAGATTCTGGGGCTGCACCTCTGCGACTAATCTGAGTCCTCGTTTAGAATTTATTGTTGAGAACTTTATCCATCCGCACCATAATCACTTTTGCTTCTTCATCACATTTTTTAATTAGCTCATCAGCATTGTTCATTTACTTTGCACATAATACAGATTAATTAAAATTTGCCACAAAAATATCTAAGCAGAATACTAAAACCATCGAGTCGCTCAATATTACACCATATCGAAAAATTTTGCCACACTGGATTGGTAACTCGGATTGATTCACATTAAATGTAACCCCAGATATCAAAAAATATAATCGTTGACGCAAATTAAAGGTCACCGGGGAGGTTATGATGAGTCTTGTACAGTAAACGTAATGAAATGGACCCATTCACCACACGGCTTCATAATGAGCCATTATTTGATTGAAGGATTTATTTTCAATTAATAAAAGGAGAAGGGTCCATGAAAGAGATTACTACATTAGGCAGAGATTTGGCAAAAAATACATTCCAAGTTATAGGTTTGGATAGGCATGATAAAGTAGTTTTAAAAAAGAGATGTAATCGAGATAAGCTGATATCGATGCTCCACCAGTTACCTCGCTGTCGAGTATATATGGAGTCATGTGGGACATCGAACTACTGGGGGCGCTTATTGTTGGGGTTGGGTCATGAGCCAAAGTTAATTAGTCCTCAAAAAGTAACGCCCTATGTTGGTAATCACAAAAATGATTATAAAGATTGTGAAGGTATTTTAGAGGCTGGTAGCAGGCCCAGAACAAAATTTGTTGGGATAAAAACCCTTGAAAAACAAGATATTCAAAGCTTGCGCACAGTTTTTTGTAATTAAGCTCTGAATCTTTATTATAACCAATGCCTTCAATTTCGTCATAAGGACGGATTTATTTGCTGGACTATTATTTTTACATGACTGAATTATTTCAACAGGCGGCATCGCATATAAAACGCCATTAAAAGTTGGGATCTTTTGAAATGAGTTCACTAACTGATTTATATCCATATGCTTTCATTCTTCGCAAAGTAGCACTCGCAATTCCTGCCATTTCTTCATAATGATTGCTCCAATGTGATTCGGCATAAGCAACAGCAGCTAATAACGGTTCTTCAGAAACATTATCAGGGTCACGAATACAAGGTCGATTTTCACGAGTACAAGTTGATTTATCCGCAGCTAATGTCCAGCTTTGATCAGGGCATGAGGGAAAATCATCGCAAAAATTATCAGGCTTATTGAAATAACTTATTGATCCATTTGCACAGAACCATGTGTCTGCCCCAATTATCATATTACCAGTCGGTTAAAGATAAACAACTATCAGCTCGGGGTGACGTGGTTGGGAGTTACGGTTAACACAATATCAAGTTAAACTTTAGTTGGGATATTTGCAGGGCAACTGCATCTAATTTTGAAGCAAAGTAAAACAGAACAACTGGATAATAGGGGCGCTTATGTCAAAAAAAGGAGCCTTATGGCTCCTTTGGATAGGAAGGATTGTTCGCGTACTTTATTGTTTCTTGGATGAAGGAACTGCATCGATAAGATATTGGTTCCAGAATCCGCAACTTCCTTCTGTACGAGCAATATGGAACTCAGAGCGAGGTTGCCCTTGCCTTGGTTCCCATTTTAGAATTTGCTGGTTTAGCGCAGGAAAAATAGGGGCCATACGATATTTTCTCCATGCATCAGTAAGCGGAAGAATGCTTGTTGGTCTACCTGCTCTCATAAATAGATAGTGATATCCGAGAAGATCATCTGAGAACAATAGTTCATCTGAAGAAAAACTATTTAATGCAGGAAAATCCCCGAAAGCAGCAAGTTTCGCTTGATAGGGAAGATCAACACTGTGCGTATCACCATCACCCGCATTAAAATTATAGACTGGGTCGTTTGGCTGATGGGTAAATACATAACGCCATACATCCTGATTCTGCTCGGCTAGAGAATTAGATATGATGTCTACAGGGCAAACAAAACTTCTATCACCAATACTATTGGCAACTTGCTTCCACAGAGTAGTATTTTCTACAGCCGCTTTTTGAGCATAATAAGCAATTGCCTGAGAAGGATCGCCTATTTCAGAAGCGTGAGCAATACCCATAAGCACCGCAAAGGCTTCTGGAGTCACGTCCGTTAAGGTGGCATTGGCATAGCTTATTCCAAAACCTTGTGGAGGTGGTGCTGCAAAAATTGCTGAAGTGGTTTGGAACACCGGATCGGCAGGGTTAAAGGGAGGGAATGAAGCGCCGCCTAAAATCCAGGCTAGTCCTGTACCTTCGTTACCATTGTATCCAATAATCGTGTTCAAATCCTGTTCATTCTGACCTAACTCAAACAGCTTTAATGGTTTATCTGCAAATTGAGTGCCTGGACCATAGCTGAATGTAAATGCACCAGCAAGAACAGGATTTGCATTAACCGTATTTAAGACTTCATTGGGTTGTTTGCTAAGGACACATTGAATAGCAGCAGGAATGTCAGGGTTTTGGGGATCTTGAACACAACCTAAAGTCTGGGCCACAGCTATGCTAGCGCCTACTTGCGTTGCGATAGGTATGCCATTAATTGGCGCAGGGGAGTCTACTATGACATTCTTTACCCCCAGAGAGGCAATGCTATCCGGTATACTAACTGAATTGTTATTTAGCATCAAACGTGTGATCAGCCCGCCTCCAGCGCTTTGTCCCCATAAAGTAATATTATCTGGATCTCCGCCGAATTTATTGATGTTGTTATGAACCCATTTTATTTGTGCCTTGGCATCCTCAATACCTAAGTTCGCTGGTAATGCACCGAATAATGGGAAGTTTGCAAACACTCCTAAACGGTATTTTATTACTACGGCAATGCTATTGGTTTCTTTAACATGGTTCGTCATGCTGTAGAAATTTTCGCTATTTGAGCCTGTAAATCCGCCGCCACCATGGATGTAAACAATTACTGGTAATTGATGCGCTATTGATAAATTAGGTGATTCAGGGGTAATCACTGTCACATCAAGACAATCCTCTTCCACCGCTCCAAAATTAGTTATGGCCAGTGGCGCATTAGGGTAGGGAATTAATCTCATTGAATTTTGATAACAAGCCGGCTTTTCTACAGTTGCGTCTTGGGGGATGGGGGAATAAATGAGGGGTTGGGCATATTGCCACCTAGAAGCATTGTGTGTTTTTATGTCCAAAAATTTTCTAACCCCATCTTCCATTTTACCTTGAACAGGTCCTTGGTCTAGATTTACGATGGTTGGAAAATTATTGCCTGCAATCACCATGTTTGAAACTAAGCACATGGATAATATACAGGGGAATTTCTGTGATATTATCATAACGACTCCTTTCTAGTTAATAAATCATTATTAATGCTAAGCATTGATTCAAAATACTAGAAATAGCTAGGACTTTCAAAACATTTTTTTAAATTAGACAGGACGTACGCAAAATCCTTTAATAAATGCACACACCCAGTTAAGGTAACAAACTCAAGTTGGGATAAGCACATGCGTTCCCACTCTATAAGTGTTCGAATGCACGTTTAACAGACTCAAGTTGTTTATCGTCTTTATTCATGAAGCTTGCCTCTTGGATATTATCGAGGCTATAGCTTATCTAACAAAGTCGTCCATGGTCACGCAGGTTTGCAGAAAGCCCAGGAATGATCAAGGGTATATCTAACCTTTATTATGAGAGGTTATGGTATCTTTGATCAGTTCTTTTATCACAAGTTGATCCGAGAACGGATAAGATTTCGTTCCGATGATTTGGGATACTTCATGACCTTTTCCAGCCACTAAAATAACATCATCGAAATCAGCCATATCAATCGCTTTTTTGATAGCCAAGCGTCTGTCACTTATTTTTTCCATTGATTGGGTAGCCGGTACACCTGCTGCAATAGCAGACATGATCGTTTCTGGGTCTTCAGTTCTTGGGTTATCACTGGTTATAATAATATGATCAGCAAAGCGTGAAGCGACTTCGCCCATAATAGGACGTTTTCCATAATCTCGCTCACCCCCACAGCCAAACACGACGATAATTTTACCTTGGCTTAATTGACGAACGGTTTTTAATACATTGCCCAAGGCATCCGGTGAATGAGCAAAATCAACAATGATTTGCGGTTGATGAGAAATCAACTCCATTCGGCCGGGTGAGGGTTGCAAATGACGAATCACTTCAACAACCTCTGCTGCATCATAACCAGCACTCACCAAGCTGGCAAAAACAGATAGGATGTTATACAAATTAAATTGCCCTATTAACACCGTTTGTAGGCAAAATTTCCCCCAGGGCGACGTTATATTAAAACTCATCCCCTGTTGGTGAGTATGCATGTCTAAGGCATGGATGTCTGCTTTGGGGTGAAGTCCATAGGTGATTAACTGACACCCTACAGGAATTTTCTCTGCCATTAAATTCGCATAAGGATCGTCATAATTAATAATGGCATATTTCAGCGAAGGGAAAGCAAATAATTTTGCCTTCGCAGTCGCGTACTCAGCCATCGTTTTATGATAATCCAAATGATCTTGGGTCAAATTGGTAAAAATAGCTTGATGATACTTGACACCTGCAACCCGCTGTTGGCTCAACGCATGGGAAGATGTTTCCATCGCAACATGGCGGATACCCTGATGTTGATAGCGATGAAATAATTTTTGCAGCACAAGACTATCAGGCGTTGTATTTGCAAGTCGATTTAACTGGTTAACTCGCCCCTCTCCAAGGGTGCCTATATACGCTGCATGACCATTTAATCGCTCATAAGCCTGGGCCAACACATAGGCGATGGTTGTTTTTCCATTTGTACCAGTTACCCCTGTTACCAGAAGCTCTGATTCGTCAATCGGATAGAATCGTTGAGCCAACCCCAGCATTTTACTTGCTAAATTCTCTATGGGTAAAAAGACAATTTTTCCATTTTCTGCGGGTTTAAATCCATCCATTGACTCATAAGCGACTGCAACAGCACCGGCATCGATAGCCTGTTTGATATATTGACGGCCATCCGTCGCAGCGCCTGGATATGCTAAAAATAGCGCATTTTTAGTCACTTGGCGACTGTCATTTTCGATCGACTCGATAGCAATACTTGGAAGGTTTTCTTGAACCCACGGCGATAACAGATTATCTAACTTCATAACTATTTTATCCAATTTTATCCGGCTTAATTTCGAGCACATGTAACGCGCCACCCATCACTTTTGCAAACAATGGAGCCGCAACTTTACCCCCATAATAACTGCCCCGAGTCGGTTCGTAAATAACTACGGCGACGATTAATTTCGGGTTGCTAACAGGTGCAATCCCCACAAAGCTTCCGATATGCTTTTCAGCATTGTACCCTCTTTCATCAGCAACACGAGAAGTTCCCGTTTTACCCGCTACACGGTAACCAGGAACCCGAGCCAAACTACCCGTACCTTGAGCACTAATCACCCCTTCCATCACTTGCAGAAGTTGATTAGCGACTTCTTTGTCAACCGCTTGGATAGGTTGTTGTCTATTTTCGTTTTGATAGATAAGATTAACGGGACGTAATTGACCCTCATTGGCAAATATCGAATAGGCTTGGGTCAGTTGGATGGGTGTGACTGACACATGATAGCCAAATCCTAGCGTCGCTAAAACAAATGGATTAATATGTTCTGGCCTAGGGAGATCCCCTTCTGCTTCGCCAGGATATCCTGTATATGATCTTTGAGCAAAACCAACGCGCTTAAACAAATCGATCAAATGCTCTGCATTATTAGCTAGCACCATTTTCGTCACCCCCACATTACTGGAGTGTTGTATGATTTCAGCAACGGAGATTTTCCCATAATTGCGCATGTCTCTAATGGCATGGCCTTTCACCATCATATAACTTGGATTAGTATCGATGACTGTATTCACCGTGAATTTTCCAGAATTTAAGGCGGAAGCGATACTGAACGGTTTAATCACTGACCCAGGCTCAAATAAATCAGTAAATGCACGCTGGCGGAAATGTTCACCGATGTATTGCCCACGATTATTTGGGTTGTATGATGGGTAATTGGCAATAGCCAATAAATCCCCATTTTGGCTATCCATAACCACGACAGTTCCGGCTTTGGCAGCGTACGTTTGCACGGTTTGTTCAAGCGCTCTATATGCCAACGATTGAATACGTTGATCAATCGTGAGTGTGAGATTATGCCCTGGCTCAGCTGCTCTTTGTTCGCCAACTTCAGCAATGATATGACCATCACGATCCTTAACAAATCGTTTAATACCAGGCTGTCCCTCCAACCAGGAATGGTACATTTTCTCAATCCCTTCGATCCCAATTTCATCAACATTGGTATAGCCTATTAATTGGGCTATTGTTTCGCCTTGCGGATAAAACCGCTTAAAGGACTGATCAACATGCAATCCATAAATAGGCAGCTGTTTCAATTTTGCAACGATGTCCGGGGATAAGTTGCGAGCTAAATACATGTAATGTTTATTTTGATAGCGTTGGATTTTTTTTATTATTTTTTCCGGCGTTGTTCCAATTGTTTTTGCAAGCTGGTGGAGCTCTTCGGCTTCTGCAAAAAAATGCTCAGGGTCTATCCAAAGGGATTGAACGGGCGAGCTAATGGCTAAAGGAATATTGTTTCTATCGAAGATAATACCCCGATAGGCAGGAAGTTTTACTTTACGAATCTGTCGTGCATCACCTTGTTGAACCAAAAAGGATTGGTTGATTATCATCAAATAGATGACTCGCCCGATAAGCGTCATAAATAGCAACAAAAAAAATGTGCTAATTATTTTTACTCGGAGTTGGTGATTAAACATATTAAGCGTCTATAAGATAGTTTACCCATCGAGCCAATTGCATCGCACAAAACAACGAAAAGCTCAACATACATGATTATTTCAAGGATTAACGAGCAGATCTTTGTGAGGCAACTTACAACAGCAAAGGGGCATGTTGGCCTTAGCCCAACATGCATTTCAACTGTTTATACCTAAGTTTAGACCAGGCTTCAACTAATCCATCAATCAATATAGCTAATATTATCAGGATCTTTCATAGAAAGGGAGCCCATCGCGATAGTCTTTAATCGATCATGGCGAGTGTAGTAGGTTCGTTCAGTCATTAACTGATTTTTCTGCTGAACGAGTTGACGGTTTTGTCGTTGTAACTGCTCATACTCCGAAAAGTTAACGCGATATTGATTAGTTGTAAATATTACCGCGATGGCAGTGACTAAAACAGCTAAAATAAAAACCCCATTGACTGGCAAAGAACTAATCTGTGCAACACTGTTCAGGCTATCAGGCCTTAAAATTCTTTTAACTGCGGTATTCATGCTACTTTCTCTCCTATTCTTAACACCGCACTGCGTGCTCTTGGGTTATGTTTTATTTCAACATCTGATGCTTTGATTGCCTTACCAATCCTCCTAAATGGCACAATGATATCTTTTGTCATTACAGGGACATCTCTCGGTAAATGCGGGCCTTCAGACATACTTCGCATAAATTGTTTGACGACACGATCTTCTAACGAATGAAAGCTGATAATGGCTAAACGCCCGCCGATCGTTAAAACGTCCAAAACATGTTTTAAAAATTGCTCCAAATCCGATATCTCTTGGTTAATATGTATTCGAATTGCTTGGAATACTCTTGTCGCAGGATGTTTGTGTTTTTCCCACTTTGGGTTCGCTGCTTTGACGATTTCTGCCAACTGCAACGTTGTTTCAATCGGGCGAATTTTTCTTGCCGCCACAATTGCATTGGCTATTCTTTTTGCAAATCGTTCTTCACCATATGTCTTAAACACGTACGCCATGGTTTTTTCGTCACTGCCCATAATAAATGTTTTTGCATCCATTGGCTGTTTTGTATCCATCCGCATATCTAATGGCCCATCATGCATAAAGCTAAATCCTCGCTCCGGATTATCTACCTGAGGTGAGGAAATGCCTAAGTCGAGCAATATACCGTTGACCTTTCCCATCAATTCATACTGCTCTGCCAGGATCTTTATATCTGCAAAACTGCCTTGAATCATGGTAAAACGTGAGTCGTTAATCAATTCTTCGGCGTAGGATATGGCTTGCCAATCTTTGTCAATGGCAAACAAGCGGCCTTTGTCAGACAACTGGCTCAGGATTGCCTGACTATGACCGCCGCGCCCAAAGGTCCCATCGACATAGATGCCATCTGCATCAACAGCCAGACCTGCCACTGCTTCGTTGAGTAACACCGTTTGATGTTCGCTCATACTTGCCCCTACAAAGAAAAGTCTTTCATTTCATCTGGCAATTCATCTTTGCCAGAGGCTTCATCTTCAAGCCATTGCTCACGTTTTTCTTGCCACAACTGTTCATTCCATACTTCAAATTTATTTCCCTGCCCGATCATCACCACTTTTTTGTCTAGCTGGGCGTAATCTCTTAACACGGTGGGAATCAAAACCCGCCCGTTCGCATCAATATCGACGTCCGTTGCATGGCCAATCAATAACCGCTGGATTCGTCGTGCTGCCGCGTTAAAACTTGGCATTTTTTGCAACTTATTTTCGATGTGTTGCCATGCGGCAATTGGATATAAGAGCAAGCAAGTCTCTTCGGTATCAATTGTCACAACAAGCGACCCACCATCCATGTTTTTCAAGGCGTCACGATACCGAGTCGGAAAATTTAACCGACCTTTCGCATCAATGGTTATCGCATTTATGCCCCTAAACATGGCGACCTCATTCAAACTGGGTATCGACTTCCAAACTTATCCCACAAATTTCCACTTTTAAACTTTTTTTCACCACTTTTTTACACTATAAAGACACAATAACCCATTCGTCAAGCATTTTTGGAAAAAATTGATGAATTTTATGGCACAGGACTTACGAAAAACCCCTCTCACGCCCTTCGGGGACCCTCTCTCCGTTTCCGGGGATAGGGGAAATTGAGGGAAGTTATTTAGAAGTCCTTTGGAAATAGGATGAGGTTTGACAGAACTAGGCTCGTATCATCAATCCCGTTCGCATTTTGAAGTTAGTTGGGTATAAAATTAGGATCAGGGTAAGACAGGGCTTACGAATGAAGTGATTGATATTTGAGGATGCCGCGCAAAGTGCGCAGAGGCCAATTAGACAGTCCTAATCGACGATTGATCATGAATGATCACGGGTATAAGGTTATTCCCATTCAGGGTTATTACTTAGCGCAGCTAGGCGAATGCCCTCAAGAACCAAATTTGGAGCTAATATATCAAAAATATCGCTTTGCTCAAAAAGTACGGCGAACCCACCTGTTGCTAAAACAGTGGCTTTTTGTTTTGGAAAATGACGTTGATTGATTTCAGACACAATTTCTTTGCAGGCACCTTTAACCGAGTAATAGATCCCTGACTGTATGGATTCTATCGTAGAGCGCCCTATTGGATCGGAGCACTTGATAATTTCAACCGATGGAAGTCGTGCTGTGTTAGTGCTCAACGCTTCCACTGATAAGCGGCAACCGGGTATTATTGCGCCACCCAAATAATTTTTATCTGAGGTGACAGCACAAAACGTTGTTGCCGTTCCAAAATCAATAATAATAAGCGGCTGTTGGGGGAATTGGTGAACGGCGGCAATCGCATTCGCTATTCTGTCAGCACCCACCTCGAGGGGATTTCGATAATTGATCTTCAAACCCGTTTTTACACCCGGTTGAAGAATAAAAGGATCCTGACCAAAATATTTTAAACAGGCCGATCGCAACGAATAATCGATGTTAGGAACAACCGAGCAAAATGCAATTTGAGTTATTGCGTCGGGTGAACAATTATTTTCACGCAGGACTGACTTCAAAAAAATACCGAATTCATCGGATGTGCTCATTTTTGAAGTATGGCGGAAACGTAGGCGCAACTCATTCCCCGCAAACACGCCCCCATATATGTGGGAATTGCCAACATCAATACATAGCATCATGGGAAGTTACTCTCTATTATAAAAATACCGACTCTAATTCTTTTTCGATGGCTTGCAGCACGGACATTGGATTTTTAGCTTGCGTAATTGGGCGACCTATCACCAGAAAATCGCTGCCACCTTTCCTTGCTTTTGCCGGCGTCATCACTCTTTTTTGATCATCCAGAGAACTATCAGACAAACGAATACCGGGGGTGACCGTTAAGAGGCTAGGCGTATTTTGCTTAATCGCACTTGCTTCTAGGGCAGAAGCAACAACGCCATCACAACCAGCTTTCGAAGCCAAATCAGCTAGCAACAAAACCTGTTGTTCAATTGAATGCTCTATACCGATTTGATGCAGTTGTTGTTGGTCAAAGCTTGTTAAGACCGTGACAGCGATGAGTAAAGGACGCTTTGTTCCATAACTTTCTAAACTTTGACGAGCAGCATCCAACATGGCAGGGCCACCCGATGCATGAACATTGACCATCCAAACCCCAAGGTCTGCAGCCGATTGACAGGCTTTGGCGACTGTATTTGGGATATCATGAAATTTTAAATCCAAAAATACATCAAATTGGCGATTAACCAAAAGTTTGACAAAATCCGGGCCAAATCGAGTAAACATTTCTTTGCCGACTTTTAGCCGACACCGGGTTGCATCTAATTGATCGATGAGCGCTAATGCTTCCACCTGAGAAGCATAATCGAGCGCGACAATGATTGACTTTTCCATTTAGCTTAAATCTCTGCAATGACCGACAAGCTGTGACGAACGGCATGCACAACTTCATCTTGATTTGCTTCGCTGAGATAAGGGTGCATGGGTAAGCTAACCACAGACGCACTTGCTTTCTCTGCATGAGGGAATTCACCGAGTTGATGCCCTAAATAAGCGAGCGCAGGTTGCATGTGCATGGCAATGGGATAGTGAACCGCCGTTGGAATGCCTTGCTCTTGCATTGCTGCGATAAACGCATCACGATGATTGACTTCAATGGTATATTGGGCATAAACACTGGTATTGTGGCTCAATACTTGAGGCACTGGTAAAAACGGGGATAACAGTTGACTATATCGTTGTGCAACCTTTTGGCGTAATTTTTCTTCCTCAGCAAACAGTTTTAATTTTTCAATTAAAATGGCCGCTTGAATGGTATCCATTCGGCCATTGATGCCGACTCGCGTATGAAGGTAGCGCGCTGATTGCCCATGAACTCGGATTTCGCGAAGGCGCTCGGCTAAAACATCATCGTCGGTAAAACAGGCACCTGAATCACCATAGCCACCGAGGGGTTTAGAAGGAAAAAAGCTCGTACAACCAATATCCGATATGGAACAAGAAGGCTTGCCATGATGCGTCGCTCCGAAACTTTGTGCAGCATCCTCAATGACGGCAATACCATGTTTGCGTGCTATTGCTTGGATGGTATCAAGCTCAGCACATTGTCCATACAAGCTGACAGGCATAATCGCTTTGGTTTTAGCAGTAATTGCCTGCTCAATTGCATTCGCATTAATGTTATACGTGATAGGATCAATGTCAACAAACACTGGCTTTGCATTCACCAATGCCAACACTTCCACTGTCGCAAAAAAGCTAAATGGCGAGGTAATGACTTCATCCCCTGGTTGAATTTCCAACGCTAGTAACGCCATTAATAATGCGTCTGTACCACTGGCATTGACGATTACATGTTTGACACCAGCATACATCGCTAACCGTTCTTCTAATGTTTTAATTTCAGGGCCCATGATATATTGGCCATGGTCAAGAACGGCTTTAATACCCATCAATACATCGGCTTCAATTCGTTTGTATTGGGCTTGGAGATCGATAAATTGCATACTGGTCACCTATAACAAAAACACATGGAGTGGCCTATATTATGATGAAATTTTAACGAACAAGCAATTAAATAAGGGGCGATACCCGAGAAACTCTTTTTATCAGACAAATTTTAAATAAGCCGTCGTTGTGATCGAAGTGAAGCAAAGAGAGGGTCATTAACAAATAGCATGATACAAAGCGAGAAACCTCAATCACTCATTTTTGAAGTGCCTTGAGTTCCTTTCTCGAATAAATATAAATAATCACCATACCCAGCGGCTTTCATTTCATCTTTGGGAATAAATTTCAGTGCGGCAGAGTTGATGCAATAACGCATGCCGGTTGGCTTTGGTCCATCATTGAATACATGCCCAAGGTGGGAAGACCCTATTTTAGACTTAACCTCAGTGCGCTTAATCAAAAACCAACTTCTATCTTCGTGATAAGTGAGGGCATCTTTAGTGATTGGCCTGATAAAACTAGGCCATCCTGTTCCGGATTGAAATTTATCCGTGGAACTGAATAAAGGCTCCCCACTAACAATATCCACATAGATCCCTTCCGCTTTATTATCCCAATAGGGGTTTTTATAGGGCTTCTCGGTTGCTCCCTCTTGTGTTACTTTGAACTGCAGCGGTGTTAATTCTTTTAGTCGTTTTTGTTTATCAAATGTTTCTGCTGATAGACAAAACGCCAAGGACATCCCTAAAATGCCCGCGATCATTTTATAACGATTTACCATCCCACACCTCTTTAACACGTTGGTCTCTACCACATCGCCAGCGATAATAATTGTATTTAACGGAATGATTGACATGATAATTTTGGTGATATTGTTCAGCTGGGTAGAAAGTTGTTGATGGAGACAATTCTACAACGACCTTTTCCCTTTCTAACACTCTTTTTGCCTCGAGTAATACCGAATAGGCGATATCTTTCTCTTGATCATTTTGATAAAAAATGACCGGTCGATATTGACGACCCCTATCACAAAATTGACCGCCACTGTCGGTTGGATCAATATGCATCAAATAATATTCCACCAATTTTTGGTAGCTAATTTTGTTCGGATCATAAGTGATTTGCACAGACTCAACATACTTGGTTTTACCCGACGAAACGAGTTGATAAGTTGGCGATTTAACTTTTCCACCGTCAAAACCAGAAATCGTTTTTGTGACACCAGGCAACTTATCAAAGTCTGCTTCCACACACCAAAAGCAGCCCCCAGCAAAAATGGCTGTTTCACTGTAAGTAGAAATTGAAATGAGACACCCGAATACAAACAATACAACTCGTAACATTAGGAATACCTCTGATATATCTAATGGAAAGTATAGGATATACCCAAGATACTGCAAAATGCTAGTATTTGGGCGAAATAATGGACATCATAGAGTCAGCAATTTAAAGTATCTTGGGTATATTATTGCTCCCATAAACAAGTTTCGGTATTCTGACTGCTTTAAAAAAAGGAATAATTGATGACAGTACTCGTGTTTGATATTGAAACTATTCCCGATGTGGAATCTGGTCGCCGGTTATATCAGCTAGATGGATTAACGGATTATGAAGTTTCTGAAGCGCTATTTAAACTAAGGCGAGAAAAAACAGGGAATGACTTTCTACCCCATCATCTGCAAAAAGTGGTGGCGATATCACTGGTCCTTGCCCAACATGAAAAAGTGAAAGTTTGGTCCCTTGGCGAAGAGGGCTCGTCAGAAAAAGAATTATTGGAACGATTTTTTCAAGGCATCGATCGATTTAAACCTATGTTACTCAGTTGGAATGGCTCAGGGTTTGATTTACCGGTTATGCATTATCGATCATTGCTTCATTCGGTTGCCGCCCCTTCGTATTGGGAATTGGGAGAGCATGATCGCGATTATAAATTTAATAATTACATCAATCGTTATCATTATCGCCATTTGGATTTGATGGATATGATTGCAGGCTATAATAATCGTGCCTTCGCTCCGTTAGATGAAATTGCTACCATGCTTGGATTCCCAGGAAAAATGGGCATGAGTGGGAGCAAAGTATGGGAGCAATATCAAGCGGGGAATTTAAAAGCGATTCGTGATTATTGTGAAACCGATGTGTTGAATACCTATTTGGTATATCTGCGTTTCCAATTAATGCGAGGTGAACTCAATCAAGAAGATTACCAACGTTGCTTATCGTCATTAACCGCTTATTTGCAAGAGGATACGCAACGTCAACATTTAATTGAATTTGCTAAATTTATCGAATAACAAGATAGCCAAATTATTTTGCTTGCATTCTTAAGGCGCCATCCAAACGGATTATTTCGCCATTAATATACTCGTTTGTTACGATATGACCGCATAAACGTGCAAACTCTTCTGGCGCCCCAAGCCGTTTGGGAAAGGTGACCGTATTGGCGAGTGATTCTTGCACTTCCTCTGGCATATTTAATAGCAGTGGTGTTGCCACCAGTCCTGGCGCAATGGTGTTTACTCGTATACTCATTGAAGCGAGCTCACGCGCGGCGGGCAAGGTCATTGCCACAACACCTCCTTTTGATGCGCTATAGGCTAGCTGACCTATTTGGCCTTCATATGCAGCAATAGACGCCGTGTTGATAATAACCCCTCTCTCCCGCTCATTTTCCTCTAAAGACAACTGCGTCATGCCATAGGCTGCCACTCTCATCACATTAAACGTGCCAACTAAGTTAACATTAATTACTTGTTGAAACTGCTCTAACGGCATAGGACCATCGCGACCAGCCATCCGCTTTGCAGGTGCGATGCCCGCACAATTGATAACGACGCGGGGTATTCCCATTACATGACACGTTTGGGAATAAGCTTTCTCTACATCATCGGATTGGCTCACATCACAATTCAAATAGTGCATTCGTTTTGAAGTGGTCACTTGCTGTGTATTCTTATCCCATCCCATCACTGTGGCACCTTGTTCGGCAAAATAGGTTGCACAGGCTAGACCCATACCTGAGGCCGCACCAGTGACTAACACGACTAGATTATCTTGATTCATTCACACATACTCCTATTAAGATATTCGGGGCGTCACGAGGAATCTTCCCTAAGATTGCTCTTTGTCTTTCTTTCTAATAAAAAATGCTTTACTTAATTCTTTGAACTGGGGATTTTTGGCATCGCGTAAACATTCAAAGAAAACCATTTCTTTGGTCACTAGAGCGATGTCATTTTGCTGATATCGCTTCAGCGCTATCTTATAATCTTTTTCATGGCGGGAACCAATCGCATCAGCAACAACGAAAACGACATACCCTTTCTTCTTAAGATCAAAAGCCGTTTGTAAGACGCAAACATGGGCCTCTATCCCCATAAGAACAACTTGTTTACGATTTAACGACGCAATTTTTGTCAAACATTGGCTATCTTGGGCACAGGAAAATGCCGTTTTCTCAGCAACGAGATGATGCTTTTTAAACATTGCAAGGGGTTCTGTGGTTTCCCCTAGCCCTTGAGGGTATTGTTCGGAGATGAGCACCGGGATAGATAATTCGTCAGCTAACTGCATTAACCAATGACAGTTGTCCACAACTTGTTGATGATGATGTATCGCACCAATGAGTTTTTCTTGCACATCCACCAATACAAAGCATAATTCTTCTCGATTCATTAGCATTTGCTTGAGTCCTTAGCGTTGATTTTTGTTTCCCCATTATGATTGGATTGAAATTGGTTTTCCACCCCTATTTATACAACAGTGATTATCAAGTATGATTATTTATCGAGATATGAGAAGGATTCTATCTTATGCCTTTATTGCGCAATGTCTTAGTCATAGGAATTATTTGCTTTAGCGCACAAGCGTTGGGAGGCCCCCTTTTTACCGGCCCATTACTGGCACGGAGCGGCCATACTATCCCTGCTGGACATTATGATTTTGAGCCCTATTTTTTTTATACTGAAAATACCGGTTTGTATACGCGTCATTGGCATCACGTTCACTCAGCCAGTTCCACTAATATCCAAGTTAACCCATTATATACTTATGGATTAAACGATTGGATGGATGTGCAGTTTCTTCCCCCTTATACAATTAATCAAGTTAATAAACCTTCTGTTTATCATCGATTTTCCGATGTCTCCGTGTTAATGGGTTTTCAATTATTAGAACAACATGACTATTGGCCAGACTTCCGCTTAAGTATTTCAGAAACACTCCCGACGGGAAAATATGAAAATATCAATGCCTTAAAAAACAACATCACCGGGTTAGGTAGCTATCAAACAACCTTTGGCTTTAATTTTCAATACCTCTATCATTTCTTTGGTGATCAGTATCTACGAACACGACTTGTTATGGACTACAATTACGCATCGAATGTCAAACTAAATGGTCGGAATACCTATGGTGGATATCCTGGAACCACGGGAACTATCCATATAGGGAGCATGGTCAGTGCTGATCTCGCCTTTGAGTATACTTGGACGCGTCATTGGGCAGCGGTGATGGAGGGGTATATTTCACATCGCCAAGCAACACGCTTTAACGGCAGAATAGCCAATCCAATCAATATGCCTGCTATTATCGGGCACCTCTCAGTAACAGAAATATCGATTGCCCCCGCAATGGAATATAATTGGAATGAACATATTGGTATTATTATCGGCCAATGGCTTACTATCACTGGAAAAGATACCGTAGATTTCACTTCAACAGTGGTAGCGTTAAATATCTTTTGGTAAAGTAGGCAGTTCGATTTGAAGTTCTCAGGACTTATGCAAAAAACCAATCTTTGCGTTGAAAAAAGAAATATTGACCTTGGTTATTTGCATAAGTCCTGGTTTTCTAGAATAAGCCGATGGTCTGTTAACATTTTGTAATGAATTGTCAACATACGCTTGGCATTCATCTTTAATAATCATACTAATCAACAGGTGATACTATGTGGTTCAATCAATTAATGGTTTTCCATTATGAATTAGCAGAAGAAATAGACTTTGCTGAAGCGCTAAGAAATGACTATTTAAAACCTTGCCCCCCCCATGCTCGATTTATGTATGGGTGGCTACCAGCTTATTCGGACGAACTCGTCCAAGATGTGGCTGGCGCAAAACTCATTTGCCTTGGAAAGGAAGAAAGAATATTGCCAAGGGCTGTCATCCAAAGAGAGCTGAGTGAAAAAATTGAGCAAATTGAAGTGCAACAAAATCGCCAAGTAAAAAAACAAGAAAAAGCGCAAATGATGGAAGACATTGAATTTGACTTATTGCCAAAGTCGTTCTGCTTACAAAAGCGCTTGCCAGCCATCATCGATACGGTTTCTCATCGCATTTATGTTGCCAGCAGTTCTGCAAACCAGGCTTCTCAATTACTCAGCTTGCTACGAAAATCTGTTCCATCAATCAGCATTGAGCCATTTAGCCCTCAAGTTGACATGGCATTAAGATTTGCAAGTTGGATCAGTCACCCCGAAACACTACCAGCAAACTTTTCTTTAGCGAATGATTGCTTGTTATTCTCACAAAGCGACGAAAAGAAAAAAATTAATTGTAAAGGGTATGAAATGCCTGCTGATGAAATATTAACGTTGATTGAGCAAGGGCTAGCAGCAGCTGAAATCTCATTAACATGGCACGATAGAATTCAATTTACACTCACCCAAGATCTCATTGTAAAACGTTTGAAATGCCTTGATTATTTGAATGACGATTTTCAAGAAATAAAACAACTTGATGAAGACTATCAACAACAAGATGCCGCACTGACCCTTTTATCAGGTGAGCTGCGTGGTTTAGTGGATGACTTAGCAAAGAGCTGTGTTCAATCCATTACGCTGACTTCTGAACAAGAACCAACTGTGGCATAACCGCGCAAAAACATCCTACAATTAGACTAAGGAAGATATCATGGTAATATGGCCGCCCCCTCTTTTTTATCAGGGGGGTATCTTCTTTAATCAACTATAAGGATTGCGAATATGGCAGAAAACTACATCGTTCGCAGGATGGTTCGCCCAGAAATCGATACGGCTATTGAATGGGCTGCAGCCGAAGGATGGAATCCTGGACTTCATGATGCAGACTGTTTCTTTGCCACTGACCCCCATGGTTTTTTTGCCGGCTTAGTGGATGACCAAATCATCGCAGTTGGGTCAGCCGTCCGCTATGATAATCATTTTGCTTTTTGCGGCTTTTACATCGTTGCATCCGATTTTAGAGGACAAGGATACGGTCTTAAACTAACGAAAAAGAGACTCGAGTATGTTGGTAGCCGTAATGCTGGTATCGATGGCGTCACCAACATGCTGGATAAATATGCACGCCTTGGCTACAAAATAGCCCATAACAATGCACGATATGAAGTGGCCAAACTGCCCTCTTTTCCTATCAATCATAAGGCAATTAAACCCATCGAACCACGGCATTTACCAACCTTATTCGACTACGATCGCCAACATTTTCCGGCTGAAAGGCCTGTGTTTTTGAAAGCATGGGTTAATCAACCTAACAGCCTTTCACTCGTATGGATAGAGGATAATGAAATCAAAGGATATGGCGTTATTCGCGCCTGTCGAAAAGGGTTTAAAATAGGTCCTTTATTTGCAAACACACCCGCTATCGCAGACCAATTATTTCAGGCTTTGGCTAATCATGCCCATGGTGAGACGGTTATTTTAGATATTCCCGAGAATAATAAACATGCCCGGGCATTGGTTGGTCACTACCAAATGGAAAAAGTGTTTGAGACTGCCAGAATGTATCTAAAGGGTCAGCCTAATTTGAAAGATGCACAAATTTATGGCATCACCACATTTGAGTTAGGCTAAAATGAAACGCAACCTCATCGGCTATGGCCCGAACCCTCCTGACTATGATTGGCCAAATGGTGCAAAAGTTGCCGTTAATTTTGTTTTAAATTATGAAGAAGGCGCTGAGCTAACGCCAGTCAATGGCGATGATAGTTGTGAAAATTATGGGGGCGAATTCCCATTAAGCCGCAAGGAAAAAAATGAACGCAGCCTTAGCATGGAGTCTTTGTATGAATATGGTAGCCGTGCCGGTGTTTGGCGTTTATTGCGGTTATTTGAAAAAAACAATGTCCCATTAACCCTTTTTGCAACAGGACTTGCCTTACAATTAAATCCCCCGCTTTGTCAATATTTGACTCAGAAAGCGTATGATATCGCTGGGCACGGTTGGCGGTGGATTGATCAGTCGCAATTGAGTGCTCCTGAAGAAAAAAGGCACATGATTAAGACCATTGCTACGATTGAACAATTAACGAATCAACGCATAAAAGGTTGGTACAGCGGTAGAAAAAGTAATCATACCCGCCGTCTATTGAAAGAAATCGGTGGATTCTTGTATGACTCGGATAGTTATGCTGATGATATCCCCTATTATGATGACGATCGCCATCTCATTATTCCTTATAATTTGGTCACCAATGATTTTCGTTTTTGTACTCAACCAGGTTTCAGTGGACCCGCTGATTTTTATCTGACATTAAAAAATACACTGGATTATTTAGTATCTGAAAATCGATGGTCTGTCATGACAATTGGCTTACACCCAAGAATTAGTGGCTATCCGGCACGCGCCCAAGTGATTAAGGAATTTTTGAATTATCTAAAATCAAAGCCAAACGTTTGGGTATGTCGTAGAGTTGATATTGCCCAATTTTGTATGAATCACTTATAAAGCTGATTGGCAATATACCCTAAACCATGTGGATAGACACGGTTATCAAACCTTCATGGATTTATGATAGGTTGCTTCATAGACTTTAGCAACATCCGCAGCAGCTGCTTGTAAACCCAATTTTATATTCGCTCGATAGGCTATCGTTAACGCCTGCTCGGCAGACGGTGCCTGAGGGTAGTTTTCTATCAGGTAATTGGCGCGTTCAACGGCCGCAACGTATAGTTGACGTTCAAAGTAGTAATTCGCATTGTTTAGTTCGCGTTGAGCAAACATGTTTCTTAAATAAATCATTCTTTGCAGCGCATCCGCTTTATATTTGCTGTTTGGGAAACGTTGGATAAATATCCCAAAATCTGCATAGGCCTGCGCTTCAGTACCAGGATCACGCCAGGATTCGTCCATGGGTAAAAACTTAGCAAAAGCGCCTCGGTATTGTTGGAAGTTTGCCAAACCTTTCAAATAATAGGCATAATCAACGTTCTCAGCGCGAGGATATAGATGGATATAACGCTGCGCAGAAGCAGCTGCGGAGGCATACTCTTCGTTTTTATAATAGGCATCCATCAATTTTGTCTGAGCGGTTTGCGCATAGGTTGAAAAAGGGTATAACGTTTCCATTGCCTCAAACTCACGGATTGCCGTTTTGTAATTGCCTTTATTGACGGATTGATTTGCTTGATCATATAGCTGCTTTGCCGTCAAACCACGGTATTCAGCATTCACATCGACTTCTTTGTTTGACCAACTGGAACAACCCGATAATAACACCGTGCAAAGTATCAATAGGCTGGTAACTAACTTCTTCATACGACCTCTTTATTGTTAATACGTTGTCTTAATTTTCTTACCCGGTCAGCAGCTTGTTGAAGACGCGATAGCGAAATGTCCCCATTGTTAACGAGTGAAGCCATCATGTCAATGATTGCCATCGGCTCATCATAACTCATTTGATTACCAATGATTAACAAGTCGCAACCCGCATTCATCGCCATTGCTAGCCGCTCACTCAAGGAATAATGATGCGCTAAAGCATGCATTTGCAGGTCATCACTGACGATAACCCCATCGTAATGCCATTTATTCCGTAATTGTTGATTCAACATCACACGGGATAACGTCGATGGTAACCCGGTTGAATCGAGATTTCGATTGATAATATGGGCTGTCATTACCATCACCAAAGGATGTTGGTGATGTAGAATTTGTTGAAACGGATTTAGCTCATCCATCTCGTAGGTATCGGATACATCGACTAGCTGTAAATGGGTGTCGCCCATGGCGGATCCATGGCCAGGGAAATGCTTTAGACAGCAAGCGATACCCAACTGCAAAAACGGTTGCATAAATTGCCATGCTAGCTTGCTAACTTGTTGCGCATTTGTACCATAACTGCGATCCAACATATTAATACAACCTTGGCCATTGCTCAAATCCAAATCAACGACTGGTGCAAAATTAATATTAAACCCTAATTGATGACAAAAATCTGCCATTGATTGGGCTTGTTGGTTAAATAATGATTGCGGAAGCCTCGCTGATTCTTTGGCTGAACAAGTCACTGGCGCCCCGCGCAAATGCCCTAAGCGATCAACCTGCCCCCCTTCATAATCAACCGCCATGAGTAATGGTAATGGATGATGCTTACCATTAATAGCTTGCAAACCTTCGATTAATGATTGGGTTTGAAAATAGTCAACGATATTTTTTTTTAATTGTCGTTGCTTGAAATGATTGCTAAACAGGATAAAGCCTGCTGCATTTAATGCGATTAAAGGCGCTAGTTCATCACGAACCTCATTGATGTCAGCCCCTTCAAAACCCACAAGCAACGTTTGAGCGATCAAACTTTTTAACTCAGACATACTTTATTGTTCTTTGAATTAAGTCTTTAAAAAGTCGTTCATCATACACCATCGGACAATATAAACTCAATGTTGAAAAGTGAAACTTGGTGATAAAAGTAAATTGGGTATAAATATGAATCACACTTTCGATAACTGTCAGGTTTATTGGCTGGAGCTGTCTGTTTTTAGCTTTAATGGTTGAATCTGATCGTATTGGCAAGCGCAATCACTGCCTGCAGTGGGCGGAAAAGGCACGCCACTAAAGCTGCTTGGAAAACAGATTGTCAATTCCCAGGCCACGTCGCCAGGGTTTAATTGGTTCGGTAAAGACCAATATTGGGTAGCATGGTATACTTTATCCTTATCTGCTTCCCAAAACGCCGGCGTAAATGTCGCATTATAAAGCAGTGTTTGCCCTGGATTGCATTTGAAGGAAACTCGTGTCCATTTGCTGCCTTTGGCAATGGTAGCCTGTGCAACTTGACTTCTATTACTTGTATCAATGGCCACAACATTGACATTAAAATCATTCCAGCAGGAATCTTTTACGATATTTAAATAACAGGTCACATCGGCGTAGCTGATTTCCATGACGAAAGGCAAAAATAGCGCATAGAAGTACTTCATATGATTTCATCCCTATCAACGCAGTTATCGAGGTATATGATAGATTATAGTCAAATTTATTTTCTTTTATCTATTCACCTAGATTTTTAATTTACAGGGAAAAGTCAGGTTTTAGCTCAAGATGCGCCAAATAGGGCTTTTCGGTGAACGAGGCTAAATAGTTGCAATTTTTATTATTCATCTTGTGGGTCAACCACATAGATGCCAGGTGCATTGCGGAGATATTCATTATAGTCCATCCCATAACCAAATATGTAATGATCATCGACTTCCAATCCAACAAAGTCTGCTTTATCTAAACCATTGGGCACACGTTTGTGATGTTTGTCCACTAATACTGCTGTGTAAACCTCATCCGCGCCCATTGCTTTAACCTCTTTGACAATGGCAGCCAAGGTAACACCGCCATCTAAGATGTCATCCACAATCAACACATTGCGCCCTTTCAGATCCACCGATGGGCGGACAATCCATTCAAGTTCTCCACCCCGTATTTCACCCCGATAGCGGGTTGCATGAACATAATCCACTTCGAGGGGAAAGTCGAGCCGGAGCAATAAATTGCCTAAGGGAACCAACCCCCCAATCATCACGCAGATTATCACGGGGTTTTTATCGGATAATTTGTCATGGATATTGATAGCCATTCTGTCGAGCGCCGCCTCCACTTCGTTTGACGTATACAGACAACTCGATCGCTCATAAACTTGACGAATTTTACTGGGAATAGACATAATACTTTACCTTTCAGTTTCAGGGTGAGGAAAATAGCTTATTTTAGTTTGGCTATTTTTGCCATCTAAGATTTTAGCAACGCCTTGTTTATCAACTTCATCAATTCGCAAGATTGCGTGCATCGGGATATAGGTTTTTTTAACTGACTTAAACTCCATTTTTAGCTTCTCTTCGGAAGGGTCAACTACCATGGATGCCTGCGTATCAAATACAAATTCCTCTGCCTCTAGAAATCCAAATATATCACTCTCACAAATTGAACGAACGTATATTTCGTATATTTTGTCTTGATATGCAAAAACCAACCGATATAGACACTTTGAAGCCATTTCACTACCCAATTACAATTTTTGCACGATTATACTTAATTCAGACAATTAGCTCAATCAAATTGACGTTGACGCTTTCTGAGTTAAGGTTGAAACCACTGCATCGGGGTATGTAAGACTGGATTTTTTCATCACTAATAGGTAAAAAGCGGCAGGCCAAGGGGGAAACAACTCCCCCATTTGCTCAATTACCCTTAAGCGATTAATGGTAATATTGCGGCTTACGGGTGGGAGATAGTAAAAGTAGTTGACATAATAATGCTGATACCCTCGACGGAGCATGGCCCTTTTTAACTGCAATAATGAGGGAAGATGAGACACGGTTTTATCGATAAAGGAAAGTTTGCGAAAACGTAAACTTACCCCCCACAAACTGATGGGGTTCACAGCAAAAAAAATAACATAGCCCATGGATTTTAACACCCTGTCAACCTCATCTAATGGCCAATCATGAAAGTTTCGTTCACAAAAACTCAGCGGCATAAGCAGTGCATTCAACGATTCATTTTCAAAAGGAATTTCATCATAGTTTGCGCGAACGACTCGCGAATCGTTGCTAGATTTTGAGGTGAGAATCCACTCATGTGAATAGGATAATTCAGAAAAAAGAGGCGTGTTGCTGGTTAATCCCAACTGCAAAATTTTATCCCCTTTGATGGTAGGTGATAACGGACGCAACTGCTCACGAAATTGTCGCATCACGCGATGTCCATGTTGGGTTTGAAACCATGCTTCGATACCATTATGAAACTGATCCACCTTGCACCCTATTATAAAAGTAAGTCGTTTAAGTTAGGTTATAAAATTTCGGAGTGCGCTTGACAATCGCACCCACCTAACAAACGTAACAACTGTTTGCCAAAGTAATAAGTTAGGGGAAGCTTGTTTAACTGTCAATAAACCAATGAATAGCTTCTTTACAAGAAATTAAAATCTACCCCGTTCGAATACGTGCCCGTGCCCAGCAAAGCGGTGCCCATGACCGTGCCCGAACATATTGGCTATACGATAGAATTGACATTCGTCATCAAATTGATAGACTCCCTTGCAAAAGTCCAAACCTAGGATAAGGAAATAGCCCCAATGTGTATATATTTAAATCTTTTTGTATTTCTTTACAATCATATCAGCTTAATTTTCAGCAAATGTTTTCTTTATACACTATATTTAATTTAAATCTATGTGATTTTATTGATTATGCAAACAACAACAGAAACACCCAGATTACATGGAATTTCTCAGTTATTAGTGCATGAAGAGCTCCTGAGCAAGGAAGATGCATTAAAACACCAGCAACAAGCACAAAAAGATAAAGTGCCCTTATTGCATTTCTTGGTGGTAAATTCCATCCTAAACGCAACCGAAGTCGCTATACGTCTAGCTGAAAGTTTCGGCGTGCCTCTTTTGGATCTGGATGCGGTTGATATCGACACTGCCCCACTTGCCTTAGTCAATGAAAAGCTCATTCAAAGACACATGATTTTACCCATATTTACGCGAGGTAATAATCTTTATATTGCGACCGATGATCCATCAAAACATGCTTCTTTAAAGGAAATACAATTTCATACGGGACTTCATTCCCACGCTATCATTGTAGAAAGCGATAAACTTCATGAAGCCATCGAATCATTACTCAGCAAAAAAGATAAACAAGGCCTGGATGATTATGTTGATGATGGAATTACCGATTTAGAAAGTCTTGAGATCACAAGTGATGAAGATGCCGATGGCGATCCAGCCGATCTAGCCAAAGATGATGCGCCGATTGTTAAATTCGTGAATAAAATACTGATCGATGCCATCAAATCAGGGGTATCAGATATCCATTTTGAGCCCTTCGAAAGTGAATACAGAGTTCGCTATCGACAAGATGGTATTTTAGGTGTCATTGCTACCCCACCGATTGGTCTGTCTGGTCGAATAACAGCGCGGATCAAAGTGATGTCGAATTTAGATATTTCTGAAAGACGGGTGCCACAAGATGGACGCTTTAAAATGCGCTTATCAAAATCACGTGCAATCGATTTTAGGGTCAGCACCTGCCCAACTGTCGGTGGCGAAAAGGTGGTTATGCGTATTTTAGATCCGGGGACGACGAAATTAGGTATTGAAAAACTCGGTTTCAGTGAGGTTCAACAAAAACATTTTCTCAAGGCAATTGACAAGCCTCAGGGGATGATTTTAGTAACAGGACCTACCGGTAGCGGTAAAACAGTCACGCTCTATACGGCATTAGGAATGTTAAATACCAAAGAAAGAAATATCTCAACGGCAGAAGATCCGGTGGAAATAAAGGTGCCTGGCATCAACCAAGTTAATATTAATTTAAAAGCAGGTTTAAATTTTGCCTCCGCATTGCGCTCATTCCTTCGCCAAGATCCGGATATCATCATGGTGGGTGAGATACGCGACTTAGATACCGCTGAAATTGCAGTGAAAGCGGCACAAACCGGTCACTTAGTATTATCCACATTACACACCAATAGCTCCGCAGAGACGTTAACTCGCTTGGTGAATATGGGAGTCCCTTCGTTTAATATCGCCAGCTCCGTCAGCATCATTATCGCCCAACGTTTAGCAAGACGGTTGTGTGAATCCTGCCGTGAGGTTATTGATGATATTCCACCCGAAGGTTTAATCGAGCTTGGGTTCTCTGAAGCAGATGCCAAAAAAGTTAAACCATATAGGGCTGTTGGCTGTAACCAATGCACAAATGGATACCGAGGCAGGGTCGGATTATTTGAAGTAATGCCGATGACTAAGGAAATCGGACGCATCATCATGACTGGCGGAAATTCGCTCGATATTCTCAATCAGGCAACCAAGGATGGCATGCTAACAATCTATCAATCAGGGTTAATAAAAATTAAAGAGGGCGTCACCACGATAGAGGAGGTCAACCGAGTAACGGTTGATTAAATGACATGGCGAATACAAAAACAACACAAGTAGCAGTCTTCCAATATGAAGGCATCAATAAATCGGGTGAAAAATGCAAAGGCGAAATTGAAGCCCGTTCTGTTGCGCTCGCAAAAGCCGATTTGCGTAAAAAAGGAATTGTCACACGCAAGGTGCAAAAAAAGCGGGGTTCATTATTTGATTCGAGCAATAAAAAAATAAAGCAAGGAGATATTACCGTTTTTTCCCGACAATTAGCCACCATGATAAAATCGGGTATACCGCTTATGCAATCGTTTGATATTGTCGCCAAAGGCCAAGCAAATAAACGCATGCAAAAACTAATCCTTGAAATCAAGGCAGAAGTCGAAACAGGATTAACCTTATCCGAAGCATTGAAAAAGCAACCTGACTACTTTGGTGACTTATTTTGCAATCTTGTCGATGCAGGGGAAAAATCAGGTTCACTTGAAATTATGTTAGACAAGGTAGCAACTTATAAAGAAAAGATTGAAACCATTAAGAAAAAAATCAAAAAAGCACTTACTTATCCGATTGCCGTTATGGTAGTCGCATTCTTAGTGACAGCGGGGTTAATGATCTTTGTGGTTCCACAATTTGAATCGTTGTTTTCAGGGTTTGGCGCTGATCTGCCTGCACTAACGAAAATGGTTATTTCGATTTCAGAATTTTTCCAAGCATACTGGTATATTATTTTTGGTGTCGCTATATCGGCTGTCTGGGGATTTGTCTATACCCTTAAGCATTCCAAACCCTTTGCCGAAAAAGTTGATGCGAGTTTATTAAAATTCCCAATCATTGGTCCGATTATTGAGAAAGCGGCTATTGCGCGGTTTGCAAGAACCCTATCGATAACATTCGCTGCTGGTCTTCCTTTAGTGGAAGCCCTTCATTCTGTATCCGGTGCAACCGGGAATATTCTGTATGCAAAAGGAACCGAGAATATTCGTACCGAGGTTTCAACAGGGACCACGATGCAACTGGCCATGGAGCATACTAATTTATTCCCCAACATGGTCGTACAAATGGTGGCAATTGGTGAGGAATCGGGTTCGTTAGAAACCATGCTAGCCAAGGTTGCCGATTTCTATGAGGAAGAAGTCGATAATGCGGTTGATGCACTAAGTAGTTTGCTTGAACCAATAATTATGTCAATATTAGGGATATTGGTCGGAGGCATGGTTGTGGCAATGTATTTACCGATATTCAAACTGGGTTCTGCCGTCTAATTTCAACCCTAATTACCGTTGGCCAATCGCATCAAAGATACATTTTTTTTCTATTCATCAACTGAATTAGGACCACGCTATAACTTACTTCAGTTTTCCTTCTCCCAAGACATGGGGGAAGGTACCCAAAGGGCGGATGAGGGATTGATGAGTTGAAGTTATATAGTTGATGTGTAGCATAATGTGCTTAAAATGCTTATGAAAAACAATTTTTAACGAAGAGATCGGCGTTCAGAGAATAATAACAAGGATAGCAATGTTTCATTTACCACCGATGTATTTTTATATTTTCACCGTATTATTTGCACTGTGTATTGGCAGTTTTTTGAATGTTGTTATCGCTCGACTGCCACAGATGATTTTATCTGAATGGCGAATAGATTGTCGCACATTACTAGCACTCCCTGAAAAAGAAGAAACGAAAATAAACCTGGTTTCACCAAGATCTCATTGTCCCCATTGCCAAACACTGATCCCATTTTGGCACAATATCCCTATCCTAAGTTTTATTCTTTTAAGGGGTCGATGTCGGCAATGCAAGGAAAAGATCTCCTGGCGTTACCCCATAGTTGAAGCGACTACCGCCCTTCTTGCCTTATTATGTGCTATCCATTTTGGTCAAACAGCAGCATTTTTGTTTAGTTTGTTATTTTTATTTTACGCCATCACTATTTTTTTCATTGATTTGGATCATCAACTTATTCCAGACAGTTTGAGTTTATCACTGCTTTGGATAGGACTCTTAGCTAACACACAGTCCTTATTTATCGATGTGAATACGGCTATTTATAGTGCGATTGGGGCCTATTTATTTTTATGGCTATTTATCCAATTATTTTACTGGGTTACCGGAAAAATTGGCATGGGCAATGGTGATTTTAAATTATATGCCGCTTTTGGCGCTTGGATGGGCTGGAAAGCATTACCGCTAATTTTGCTGCTATCTTCTTTAATTGGAGCGATTGTTGGTATGATTTATCTTCGCATGAGTCAACAAAGCAAAGATACGCCTATCCCATTTGGTCCCTTTTTAATTGCCTCGGGGTTTATTGCCTTATTATATAGCCCAACAATTATCCAATGGTATTTAGCATTTTACCCTTAAATAGCCAGGATAGAAGAATACCATCCATGTTATTTTCTTCGATGCTGGATTAATTCTGAAATTAATTCTGGCCGATTCAACCCCAATCGCGAGAATATTTCAGTTAACTTACCCCAAGCATTTTCCTTTTCAATGCTACTAACCACCATATCAAATCCTTTATCCTTGTCTTTTGCTTTACCCCAGCCATGGATATAACTAAGTCCTAGCAGCCGCATCGCTTCAATGTGACCTAGGTTGGTAGCCGCCTCAAGATAGATATGAGCTTGCTCATAGCAACTATCTCGTTGCTTTAGATTTGAGGGATGTGAGAATAGCCCTTCTTCTTCTAAATGCTGACGATAGTTCGCTTCATCCATCATATATTTTCCAAGATGATAACTGGATTCAGCATCATGGAGACCTGCAGCCACACGATAACTTTCAATTATCTGTATTTGTGCATGGGGATACCGCTTTTTGCCGATTAGTTTTTGGTACAGTTTAATGAGTTTTTTGTATATCTTTATTTCTTTTTTTAATGCCGATTCAGAAGGCTCAGCATTCAGTCGGCCAGCTTGGTACGCTTTAACTCTCTTTAATAGTTTGTTAATTTGGCGTTGTCGAATATTAAACATGATCTATCTTCCTTAACTTGCAGGGGCAGGGACTGATATTAGCCACTCCACAGTAAACAATACAACTAAGGCAACCAGCATTAATAATACCAATTTGGTTGCAAAGCTTATATCTTGTTTGATCGGACCAAGTGCAGCAGATGTAGGCTGAGGCGCTTCATCAACAGGAATCGATGTTCTCACCTTATTTTCTTCTTCTCTGACAATCTTGTTATCAATATAATTGGAAATAATGCTGGAAATCAACATAAAAACCAGCGCTGGAAGTGCATAGGTTAAGAATGTTAGAACCTTGGATAATCGTACACTCATCCCTAAGTCAAATTGCAAGTAAAATAGCCAACTTAAAACCAGTTCGGGAATATCATATCGTAAATCCCAAATTAAAAATGGGATTATATAGAGACTATATAAGATAAACACCCAAAACAGCACCAACATGGTTAAGCCTATCACATATAATTTGGGACTTTTTTGATATCTATCTTGCTCAAGCATACTAGACCTTTTAATCAAAAACCGTGACTTTATTACCTTGTTTATATAAAGTATAGAGCTGTTGAATTTGTTTTTCAGTAATTCGATATTGAGACAAAGTTGGTAATTTATCAATAGGAAAAAATTTTATATCTTCAATTTCGTGGCTAAACTTTCGCGTTCCACCTTTCAGCTCACAGGCAAATATCGCTTTATAAATATAAGGCCAATGAGGTGGGTGATCATGATGCGCTGTATCCCAATAAGCCATTAAATAATCGGCTTCAACGCGAAACCCTGTTTCTTCTAATACTTCTCGGATGACGCATTGGGAAGGTGTCTGATTGACGTCGGCCCATCCTCCCGGTAAAGACCATTTGCTATCTTGTGCTTCTTGAACAAGGCAAATGGAATCCTCTTTAACGATAAAGGCTCTAACATCCAGCTTTGGACAAGCATACCCTTTTTGTTGTAAAAATGCTTTGTATAATGCGCTTTTATCTGCGTCAGTTAGCTCGGCCATCATTTGAGCAGAAATTGCAACCAACTTCTCATACCGCTCCCAATCATACACATCTTTCGTATAACTAAGGCCTGTCTGTGCTATCGCTTGAATCTCAGTTGCCCATCTTAACCACAATGACTGCTCTTGTATTGTTTTAACCATCGATTGCTCCTCAAGGATTTGGTTATCGGAATCACTGATACTCAGACAACCAAAAGCACCATCAGCGGCAATATAATCTATTGATATTATTTAAAAATAGCACATTCTTAATGAAAATGTTAAAATTAATCATTACGATTCAAGTCTAAAAGGAATCGGCTTCGCCGATGCTTCCCGAATTACGGCAAAAGGCCTCCATACGGGCTAATGTTGATCGTAGTCCGTATGGAGCAAAGCGAAATGTGGGTATAACTCGGCGAAGCCGAGACAGTGTGAATTTGGGCTTATCCATTTTAATTAATGATTTTGAGAAATTATGTCGCGTACAATATTTATGGTATCAGATGGAACGGGGATTACAGCTGAAACATTGGGAAACAGCCTGATGACCCAATTTGACCACGTTCAAACTAAAAACATTACCCTCCCCTATGTCAACTCATTACCAAAAGCCTATGAAGCCGTTGATAAGATCAATAGTGTTGCTCAATCAAGTAAAGAAAGGCCCATTGTATTTGTAACGATTGTCCAACCTGAAATTTTAGCGATTCTGAAAGAGGCGAATGCGTTCATGGTTGATCTATTTACCACATTTTTATCTCCCTTGGAAAATGAGTTAGGTGTTCGATCGTCCTATAGTGTTGGAAAAAGCCACGCCGTTAAAAATGGCCAAGCCTATCGAAATCGCATCGAGGCCGTGGATTATGCACTACAGCATGATGATGGCATACGTCTCAAAGGGTATGATAAGGCAGACATTATCCTCATTGGGGTCTCTCGTAGTGGAAAAACACCGAGTTGTTTGTATATGGCGCTTCACTTTGGCGCATTTGCTGCCAATTACCCTTTCACAGAAGAAGATTTAACCCGCACGAGTCTTCCTGAGTGTTTAAAACCCTATAAAAATAAATTGTTTGGCCTAACCATTGACTGTGATCGACTTCAACAAATACGCAGTGAAAGAAGACCCAACAGTAAGTATGCATCCGTTGAGACATGCCGCATTGAAACATCCCAAATTGAAGCGATATATCAGCATGAAAATATCCCTTATATCAATTCAACCGCCTGCTCAATTGAGGAAATTAGTACGAAAGTCCTCTCAACGATTGGCTTCCAGCGACGTTTTAAATGAGTAAACGGTTTAGCACTACCCAGCTTATCGCAAGGTAATGCTAAATTATGCTAATCCACGCACCCACCAACTAACATACGATTCATTCGGCGAACAAATTCACCCGGATTATCTAATTGTCCGCCTTCAGCAAGTAATGCTTGGTCAAACAACAAATAGACCCATTCTTTAAATTTCTCATCATCAGTGACGGCATGAAGGTTTTTGATTAACGAGTGATCGGGATTTATCTCCAAAACGGGTTTAGTTGCCGGTAATTGCTGACCTGCTGCCTGAAGAATACGCTGCATTTCAAGTCCCATGTCTTGATCATCAGCCACCACACAAGCGGGCGAATCCGTTAGGCGATTAGATAATTTCACCGATTTAACTTTTTCACCTAAAATCGTTTGAATTTGAGACAACATCGATTCAAATGACTTTTCCTTCTCCTTAATGGCTGCTTGCTCTTCTTCATTATTATCCAGTTTGACATCCCCTTTAGCGATTGATTTCAAAGGTTTTTCATCAAACTCACTTAAATAACTGACTAACCATTCATCGACTTTATCGCTGAGCAGCAAGACTTCTATTTCCTTTTTACGGAATATTTCTAAATGAGGGCTATTTTTAGCGGCATTATAACTGGAAGCCGTGATGTAATAGATTTGGTCTTGCCCTTCCTTCATTCGACTCACATAATCAGTTAGTGAAACCGTTTGCTGATCATCCGCATTATGGGTGGAGGCAAAGCGTAGCAACTTGGCGATTTCTTCTTTATTGCTATAGTCTTCAATCGGTCCTTCTTTCAATACAAGGCCGAATTCTTTCCAAAATTTTTGATACTTGTCGTCTTCTTGTTTGCTTAATTTTTCCAACATCGATAGTACGCGCTTAGTACAGGCTGAGCGGATAGCATCTACTTGTTTGTTATCTTGCAAAATTTCACGTGACACATTTAAGGGTAAATCGCTCGCATCAATGATTCCCTTCACAAAGCGTAAGTACCGTGGCAAGAACTGATTAACATCATCCATGATAAATACACGTTTGACATATAGCTTCAAGCCATGTTTGGCTTCATGTTGCCATAAATCATACGGTGCAGAAGAGGGAATGTAGAGCAAGGAAATATAATCGTGTTTTCCTTCCACATGATTATGCGTCCAGGTAAGTGGGGTCTGGTAGTCATGGGATATGGATTTGTATAACTCTTCATATTGCTCGCTGCTGATTTCTGACTTGCTTAATGTCCAAAGTGCTGTTGCTTTATTAATGGTTTCAAAATCATCAGACTCTTTTCCCTCGTCATCCATTTTCTTCATTTGAATTGGCCAACACACATGGTCGGAATATTTATTAATGATTGAGCGTAAGCGGTAATCGCTTAAAAACTCATCCTCGTCTTTTTTCAAATGAAGAATTATCTCTGTGCCACGATGTGATAATGTTTTATCATCGACAGTGAACTCACCATCTCCGGACGATTGCCAAACAACCCCTTCCTTCGCAGAAACACCCGCCTTTCGCGTATGAACAGTCACTTTGTCAGCCACAATAAATGCCGAATAAAAACCAACGCCAAATTGACCTATCAAATGAGAATCTTTGGCTTGATCGCCCGATAAGTGACTTAAAAACTCTTTTGTACCTGATTTTGCAAGGGTCCCTAAATTAGCAATGGTTTCTTCTTTGCTCATGCCAATGCCATTGTCGCGAATGACAATTTGCTTTTTCTTTTCATCCACTTCAAGGGTAATTTTTAAATCGGAATCATTCTCATACAGCTCACTGTTACTTAATGCCAAAAAACGCAACTTATCCAGTGCATCCGATGCATTAGAAATTAACTCTCTTAAAAAGATTTCTTTGTTAGAGTAAAGTGAGTGAATCACCAAGTTAAGCATTTGTTTGACTTCAGTCTGAAATCCCATCGTTTGTTTTGTCATTGAATACTCCCATCATTTCTGAATCTATCGATGAGATTGAATATGGGGAATATAATCGAAAATTCAAGGGGCAAATGTTACTGGATAACAAAAGAGTCAATCGGTGTGCCGTGAATCTAAGGCCTACCACCGGTTGCAGGTCTACCCATGCCAACACGCGGTCGATGCATATGGAAAGTGACCGTTTCAGAAGTGTTTAACACAGCGCCCTTATCTGATAATACTTGCACGGAGACCGTATGAGAACCGCGAAACACATTGGTTAAGGTAAAGGTTGTCGTATTCTGAGGATCACCGATAGGCTTACCATCATAGATAAGTTGAACTTTATCATTTTTCCTGAGCTTCGGCTCTAACTCAACCAAAATAGGCACTAACCCTTGGTTGTTTCGAATAGTCGCTTCCGGGGTGGGCTGCACAATGCTTAAAACTTTATATCCGGGCGATACCTCATCGTCATTTGCACTATCGGATTGATCATCGTCATTGGTTGCTTCTTTCGATGGCTCGGGGGGAGAATACGTTTGGATTGGAGGCAAATCAATTTGTTCAGCACCAGGGCGCGGTTGGTCAGTAAAATGAACTTGGCCACTGCTATCAGTCCATCGATAGATTTTAGCCTCTGCTGGAATATTAACCAGAAAAGCTAATACACCTAACAAAAAAACACGCATTGTGTTCTCCATAACCACCACTTGCCGGATTTTAAAAACCTCTGCTGACCGTTTCGGTTGAGTCAGACCCTTTTTCTCATCGACATGACTGCCGCTTTCAATCCGAGAATTAAGGGTCCGACAATTAGGGAAAGCCCCTAATTGAACCTATAATTATAAACTATAGTATAAATGAAACTCAATGGGGTGCACCCAGCTCCTAACCTGCTGAATTTCTTCTCGCTTAATGCGAATATAGCTCTCCAAGAAAGGTCGGCTAAACACGTCACCTTGCAATAGAAAGTCATGATCATCTTGCAGACAATTTAATGCTTCTTCCAGAGATGAAGCAACCGTTGGCACATCCTTTAATTCTTCCGGTGGTAAATCATAGAGGTCTTTATCAATTGGATCACCGGGATGAATTTTGTTAATGATACCATCGATACCTGCAAGCATCATTGCTGAAAATGCGAGATAAGGGTTGGCCATGGGATCGGGGAAGCGCACTTCAATACGACGCCCTTTTGGACTAATCACATGGGGTATACGGATGGACGCTGAGCGGTTACGAGCAGAATAAGCTAACAGAACAGGCGCTTCAAAACCAGGGACCAAACGCTTATAACTGACTGTTGCGGGGTTAGTAAAGGCATTCAGTGCACGGGCATGTTTAATAATACCGCCAATATAGTGCAACGCCATTTCCGATAAGCCCGCGTATTGATCACCGTAAAATAGGTTAGTGCCGTCTTTAGACAGTGACTGATGGCAATGCATACCACTCCCATTATCACCGACTAATGGCTTGGGCATAAAGGTTGCTGTCTTACCAAAATTATGGGCAACATTATGGATAACATATTTTAATTCTTGCAACTCATCCGCTTTCGCAGTCAGTGTGTTGTACTTGGTTGCCACTTCACATTGGTTACCTGTTGCTACTTCATGGTGGTGGGCTTCTGTTTGAATGCCCAATTCTTCAAGAATCAAGCACATAGCAGAACGAATATCTTGCGATGAATCAACCGGTGGCACTGGAAAATAACCGCCTTTAACTCCAGGACGATGGCCAATATTACCGCCTTCATACACTTTGCCAGAGTTCCACTCTGCTTCTTCTGAATCAAGCTTATAAAAACAACCGCTAATCCCAGTTTCCCAACGGGCATCATCAAATAAAAAGAATTCAGGTTCAGGACCGAAGAACACTTTATCGGCAATTCCCGTAGATTTAAGGTATGCTTCCGCTCTTTGAGAAATTGAGCGAGGGTCCCGGTCGTATCCCAAGTTGGTTTGAGGGTCAACCACATTACAGCGCACAAACACTGTCTCATCTTGGAAAAATGGATCCAGTTTAACGGTGCTTTGATCAGGCATTAATACCAGATCAGATTTTTCAATTCCCTGCCAGCCTTTGATGGATGAACCATCAAACGCCTTACCGTTTTCAAGAAAATCGTCATCGACTGCTGATACGGGGATGGTAATGTGTTGTTCCTTACCTCGCGTATCGGTAAAACGCAAATCAACAAATTTTGCGCCGTACTGATCAATTGCACCCAATAGATCATTCTGGGTCATAGCCATTTCTCTTTCTCCTAGGGACACTATAAATTTTTTCATGATCATAGCTGCTTTTAGCGCGAAAATAAACAAATTCTAACCAATAAACCGTTTATTTATCGAATTAAATCCACAACACTATTTTGCATGCAATAGGTGTACACTTATGAATCGATCACACGTTCAAACTCAACTAAATTCGGTTAATAATCGAGATTCAATGGCAAGTCGGGACAAACAAAAAACTGGTCAATGACGGATTGAGGGATATCAGCGATTTGACCAAATTGCCATCGTGGTTTTTTGTCCTTGTCGATGACTTGGGCGCGCACCCCTTCATAAAAATCAGCGCATCGCATAAAGTGATATGCCACTGTATGGTCAAGTTGGTAAGTACTTGCTTGGTCACCGTCTCGAACTTTTTTCATGAGATCAAACGTAACTCGCAAACTTAAAGGACACGCATTGTTTAGTTGGTTCAACGTTTGTTGTGCCCAGGCATCTGACATTTTCCCTAAGGCTTCTATCATCTCTTCCACGGAACCCTTTGAAAAGACGGTATCAATTCGATCGCGTAGCAACGCAATGGGGGCCTCGCCCTTTTGTGATTTATCCGATAATGCTGTTGTCAGCATTTGATAGATGGCTTTATCCGTACCATTTTCCTTAGCCATTGTTTGGATTTGTAACGCAACGTCATCCTCAAGAACACCTCCGACTAACCCTAAATAATGGGCATCATGGGCATTCATACGTTGGCCTGTCAATGCCAAATAAAGGCCTGTAAAACCAGGACACTGACTCAAACGATAGCTCATGCCCACATCTGGGAAAAAGCCAATCCCAGTCTCCGGCATGGCAAACATGGCTTTTTCAGTCGCATAGATGGTATTGGCAGGCATTAACAATCCCATTCCGCCACCAATTAAAAACCCATCGACAATCGCCACCACGGGCTTGGAAAATTGGCCCATTGCGTAATCTAACCGATACTCATCGGCAAAAAAGGTCATTTGCCGGTCATGAAACCCTGCTTTGCCTTGTTCATAAAGCCAACGAATATCGCCACCGGCACAATAGACTTTTTGTTGTAACATGGGAAAAAGAAAGCATGCAATGTCGTCTCTTTGCGACCAATGGTAAGCATGCCAATGAATGGTTTTAATCATCGAATGCGTTAGTGAATTCAGCGCCTTTTCCCGAGACAATGTAAACACAGCCAGTTGATTTTCAATCGCAGTCTTCACCTCAACTAGCATGGATCATTCTCCTTTGAATTCGGCAGCACGCTTTTCTAAGAATGCGCTGACACCTTCTTGTTTATCAGCCGTTGCGCACGTTTTTGCAAAATGAACCGCCTCTAGATGCAAGGCATCATCTAACGCCATATCAAATCCTCTATCCACCACTTCCAAAACACTTTGAATGGCTAACGGTGCCATTTGCGTAATTTGACGTAATCGGTCTTTGGCATGAGGGAGTAGTTGACCTGCTTCAACGACATCGGAAACTAAGCCCCAAGACAAGGCTTCTTCGGCGCGGATGAAACGGCCCGATAAACAAAGGTCCATGGCTCGACCTTTACCCACTAATCGCGCCAACCGTTGCGTTCCTCCATACCCAGGGATAACACCGAGTTTGACCTCAGGTTGGCCAAATTGGGCGTCAAAACTTGCGATACGGATGCTTGCGCTGATAGCCAGCTCACATCCGCCCCCAAACGCATAGCCATTGATGGCTGCAATGCTGGGTTTTCCCATTGTTTCTAAGGCACGAAATACCGATTGGCCTTGTTGAGCAAACTGATATCCCAGTTGAGCATCGCACTCAGCCAATCGTTTAATATCCGCACCCGCACAAAACGCCTTACCATTGCCAGTTAGAATGAGACCTTTGACTCGTTTATCCGACTTCGCTTGCTCAAATAGTTCTGCTAAACCACGTAAAACCTGCTCATTGAGTGCATTGAGTTTTTCAGGTCGATTCAGAGTGATGGTAGCAAGTCCCTCTTTATCCACGTCATAATTAATATGTTCCATTCCCTACTCCTATTATTCGATGACATAGTCTTCTGTTAATGTGTTCTTAGCGATGATTTCTCGCATAATCTCATTGGTGCCTTCTAAGATGCAATGAACTCTTAAGTCACGAAAGATGCGTTCAATTTGATAATCATGCAAATAACCATATCCACCATGAATTTGCATGGCTCTGTCGGCAATTTGAAATGCCGTATCCGTGGCATAGCGTTTAGCCATGGCACAATAAGTGGCTGCTTTGGGATCTTCTTGATGTAGTGCACTGGCTGCACGATACACCATCAAACGGGCTGATTCAAATTGGGTATACATATCCGAAAAATAAAATCGCAATCCTTGAAATTGTGCGATTGGCTTTTCAAATTGTTTTCGTTCCAACATATATCGTTGGCATGCTCGTAAACACGCTAAGGCTCCACCTAGCGAGCAAGCTGCTATATTGATTCTTCCGCCATTTAACGCATTTAAAGCAATGCGAAAGCCCTCTCCTTCTTTGCCAACCAAGTGGCTTTTGGGCACTTTGACATTTTCAAAATACACCATCGTCGTGGGTTGTGCCTTCCAACCCATCTTCATCTCTTGTGCACCAAAGCTCACACCAGGCATGTTCTTTTCAATCAATAAGCTAGAAATACCTCTATAGGAATTATCACCTGTCCTGACCATAGTGAGGTATAAATCAGAGACGGAACCGCCAGAAATAAATGTCTTGCAGCCGTTGACTAAATAATGATCCCCTTTATCTTCCGCGTTGGTTTTTAAAGAAGCAGCATCAGAACCTGATTCAGGCTCCGTTAAACAGTAGCTTGCCACTTTACTCATACTGGTTAATTGGGGTCCCCAATGTTTGCGAAAGGCATCATCGCTATAACGATCAATGAGTGATGCAACCATGTTATGAATGGATAAATAAGCAGTGGTGGTGATACAACCCGTAGCTAATTGTTCAAAAATAATCGCTGCATCTAATCGCGTTAGCCCTGCCCCACCAATATCCTCACGACAAACCATCGCCGCCATCCCCAGTTGGGCCGCTTCTTTTAATACATTAATTGGAAAGGTGTGATTTAAATCCCATTGCCCGGCATTGGGTCTGAGTTTTTCCTCAGCAAAGTTGGCAGCCATGTCGCGGAATGCGAGATGTTCCTCAGACAAGTTAAAATCCATATTTTTTTCCTTTAATACTTTTCAACATGGTAAACAATGATATCATATGGCGGAATTTGGTAAATAAGAATAATTCGACTCCTTAGCAATAGCCTAGCGTGTCCTGAAAAAAACAATAAAAATAATCAGTATGTCTATAGCATTAACGCCTTCTAAAACAAACCCATCGGCTATTTCTGTTTTACAAACCGTATTTGGCTTTGAAACGTTTCGCCAACCCCAAGCCGATATCATCCAAGATCTGATAGAAGGTAAAGACACCCTGGTACTCATGCCAACGGGTGGGGGGAAATCCATTTGTTATCAAGTGCCTGCCTTAATTCGTTCCGGTGTAGCATTGGTTGTCTCACCCTTAATTGCTCTGATGGCCGATCAGGTGGATGCCCTTCGTTCGTTAGGCATTCGCGCCGCCTTTTATAATTCGTCCTTATCGCCCGAAGAAGCGCGTAGCGTCTTGTCTCAATTACATGCGAATCAATTGGATTTATTATACATTGCCCCTGAGCGCTTGGTCAGTGATTCGTTTTTGCAACGACTCGATGAATGTGAGCTCTCGCTATTTGCCATTGACGAAGCGCATTGCATATCCCAATGGGGACACGATTTTCGCCCTGAATATGCTGCCCTTGGTTGCTTAAAATCAAGGTTCCCTCATGTGCCAATCATTGCACTCACCGCCACAGCTGACAAACAAACACAAAAAGACATCATTGCCAAACTTCACTACCAACCCAAATATTACATTGCCTCCTTTAATCGCCCTAATATTTACTACAAGGTGGTGATTAAAGAAAATGGCCTTTCGCAAATTAAACAATTTCTAGCAGACAAAACAGGTCAATCAGGCATCATCTATTGTTCGACCCGTAAAAATGTGGAAAGTGTGTGTGAAAAATTAAAAGCGGCAGGCTTTTCTGCCCGGGCCTATCATGCAGGCCTTGACCATGAAGAGCGGCAGCGTGTCCAACATTTATTTCGCTATGATGAAATTGACATTGTGGTTGCCACCATTGCCTTTGGTATGGGTATTGATAAACCCGATGTTCGTTTTGTTATTCATTACGATCTCCCCAAATCCATTGAAAACTATTATCAAGAAACAGGCCGAGCTGGGCGTGATGGGCTGCCAGCAACCACGTTGATGTTGTATCACCCTGCTGATATCGCCCGAGTGAAATACTTCATCACGTCTAATGCCAATGAAAATCAACAAAAAGTCGAGCAACATAAGCTCAATCATATGATTGCCTATGCGGAGGCCAACCACTGCCGACGGCAAATTCTGCTTAGATATTTTGATGAAAATTGTCCCACAAGTTGTCAAAATTGTGATGTCTGTGACAACCCGCCCGAAACAGTGGATGTCAGCGAAGAAGCGCAGAAATTTCTTTCCTGTGTTTACCGGCTCAAGCAATCTTATGGTATTCAACAAGTCATTGACGTATTACGTGGGATTGAAAACGATAAGATAATCCATGCCGGTCATCACAAATTAAGTACGTATGGGATCGGCCAGGATAAACCCATTCATTTTTGGCGCCATCTTGCCTGGTATTTAATTTTACATGATTATTGCTATCAAGATTTTGATCAATTCGGCGTTTTAAAATTAACCGAAAAATCGAGAGGATTATTAAAAGGCGAAACGCATATCGCTATCGCCCTTCCGAAAAAAGAACCCAAAGCTTCACGCAAACAAAGGCTATCTTCAACGCCATCAGGCAATAAACAGCACCCATTATTTATCGCCCTACGTGATAAACGCAAATTAGTCGCTCAAGAAGAAAATAAACCCCCTTTTATGATTTTCAGTGATGCATCATTATTTGATATGGTAGCCAAAAAGCCACAAAATTTAGCGGAATTTGCACTGGTTCATGGCGTTGGTCAACATAAGTTAAGCCATTATGGGAAAGCATTTCTTGAGGTGATTTCTGTTCATGTGGATTGATTTAGTGAAGCTATGTTTCAATATACCTTACTATTTCAATTGACGCTTCAATATAAAAGCATCTTCACAACCGGTTAGGTCTTTGTAATATTGTTCTTTCACCCCGGCTTGTTGAAAACCATATTTTTGATAGAGGTTTATGGCGGCATGATTTGATGGCCTAACCTCCAAAATAATGTGATCGATTTCTTTAATAGCAATCACTTCGTCAATCAATTCGTCGAGTAATTGACTGGCTAGGCCTTTTCGCTGGTAAGGCGTATCGATAGCAAGATTTAAGATATGACAGGCGTTATTTAAGTGGCGAGAAATGCAATAGCCTATTATTTTTTGAGGGTGGTGGTCTGAATCGAGCATGACACGGCAGCGGTAATTTAGCCATAAGCAATGGTGAAATATGTCATGCCCCCAGGGAAGTGGATGAATGCGCTTTTCGATTTGGCATACCTGACTTAAATCCACCGGAGTCATGGTTCGTATCAATGGCATGATAAGCAAGTGATGTTAAAATATTAGTTTAATGCAAAACCCGCTTGGAATAAAGCGCTGGCATTCCAGAAAGTATTCTGTAATCATAAACATAGAGATTAACAAAGGACGGGCTTTCGTGAAAAAAAACGATACCTTTTACAGTTTAGAAACGTTGGGGGGAATTTTATTATTTTTCTCAGCCGCTATCGCCATCATCATTGCCAATACCCCCATGCGATTTGCATACAACCAGCTCATTGCCACACCGGTTCTCTTTCAAATCGGTGATTTTCATATTAATAAGCCGCTCTTGCTGTGGGTCAATGATGGCTTGATGTCGATCTATTTTTTACTCGTTGGATTAGAAATCAAACGTGAGATTAAACGTGGGATTCTTAGCGATAAAACGTCCATCTTAGTGCCAGCCATAACAGCACTCTCTGGCTTATTAGTCCCCGCCTTGATATTTACCCTGTTTAATGTTCATGATAAGGTGTATTTGCAAGGATGGGCCATTCCTTCTGCAACCGATATTGCCTTTACGTTAGGTATCTTATCGCTATTGGGTTCTCGCATCCCCGTTTCGTTAAAAATATTACTCACCGCCATTGCCATTTTTGATGATATGGCTGCCATTGCCATCATCGCCGTGTTTTATACAGGCTCCTTATCCTTTTTATCGTTATGTTTCGCAGGCCTATTTGTTATCACACTGATTGGACTGAATTATTTTGGCTGCAAGAAAGTCTCCGTCTTTGTTTTTTTTGGCGTCTTACTTTGGGTCGCCGTATTAAAATCAGGGGTTCATGCAACCCTTGCTGGCATTGTTTTAGCAATGACTATCCCAGACCAACAGCAAGGTAATAAGCCATCCATGCTGGAAACATTTGAGCATGAATTACATCCTTGGATCGTGTTTTTAATATTACCAGCATTTGCCTTAGTCAATGCAGGCGTGTCTTTAGTTGATATCCAATGGCAGATGTTTGTTCATCCAATTGTTTTGGGTATTGCTTTCGGATTATTTTTTGGTAAGCAGCTCGGCATCTTTATGCCACTGTATTATTTTGTGAAACATCGTAGCTATCTTCAATCCGACCGCATCAGTATAGGACAAACCTACGGTCTTGCCCTACTCTGCGGCGTTGGCTTTACCATGAGTTTATTCATTGGTGGTTTAGCTTATAAACAAACGCACCCTGAGTTGATGAATCTAGTTAAAATTGGGGTATTGTGCGGGTCTACTATGGCAGGGATTTTGGGCTATCTTGTCTTGCGTTATACCTCAACCAATCGTAAATAGGCAAATCGAAAAAGTTTAACCTATCGAATCTAGCAATTCTTGCATTTGCATTAGTTATTGACTATGTTTAAAGTGAATTCATTAGAGCTCTTGCATAACCATCCTAAAGTTCAAAATTATAAATTCCAGCAATCAAATTAAACCTCAGTCCGAATCGTTTCCTTCTGTTTCGATA
>JAGVJN010000010.1 GCA_020051095.1 Pseudomonadota bacterium
GTAGCGCAGTCTGGTAGCGCGTCTGCTTTGGGAGCAGAATGTCGGGGGTTCGAATCCCTCCACCCCGACCAATGTTGCGCCCGTAGCTCATCTGGATAGAGCATCGGCCTTCTAAGCCGAGGGTAGCAGGTTCGAATCCTGCCGGGCGTGCCAGCCTTTCAGGGTTCATGAAAATAATGGTGAGCGTAGCTCAGTTGGTAGAGCCCCGGGTTGTGATCCCGGTTGTCGTGGGTTCGAGTCCCATCGTTCACCCCATTATTATAGAATTGATTTGTTACAAACAATTTGTCAGAGTACCAAAATCAGTAATACTGATATATAATGCCAACCAGTTAGCGAAAGTGGCGGAATTGGTAGACGCGCTGGATTTAGGTTCCAGTGGGGTAACCTGTGAGAGTTCGAGTCTCTCCTTTCGCACCAAATTCTTACACAGACAAATCCAAGAGGTGAATCGATGCAAGTTTCGGTTGAAACGTTAAATGGCTTAGAACGGAAGGTAACCGTTTCAGTCCCAGCAAAAGAAGTTGACAACATGGTAAATAGCCAGTTAAAAGAACTGGCCAAAAAAGTCAAATTAGATGGTTTCCGTCCTGGGAAAGCCCCCTTGAATATTGTTAAACAGCGTTTTCTTACGAACGTCCATCTTGATGTTATGGAAAAAATGGTTCGAGAAACTTTATTCAAAGCAATCGATCAATCTGAATTAAAGCCAGCAGCCTATCCCAGCATAGAACCTGAACAAATTAAGTCGGGTGAAGACTTCACTTACCATGCATTATTTGAAATTCTGCCTGAAGTTGAAGTTCGTGATTTGGGTGGCGCAAAAGTTGAAGTGATCAAATCAAACGTGAGCGATAAAGATCTCGACCTAATGATGGAAAAACTTCGAGAACAACATAAAGAATGGAAAGAAGTTAAACGCAAATCAAAGAAAGGCGATAAAGTTGAAATTAACTTCGAAGGATTTATTGGCGATGAAGCATTTGAAGGTGGCAAAGCCAGTAACTTTGAGTTAGAGCTGGGCTCAGACTCGATGATTCCAGGCTTTGAGAAAGGAATCATCGGCCATAAAGCAGGGGATTCTTTTGATATTGAAGTGACTTTCCCAGAACAGTATCATCAGAAAAATTTGGCAGGAAAGAATGCGCGTTTTGCGATCGAATTAGTTAATGTGTTTGACCCAAAACTGCCTGAATTAGACGATGCCTTTGCAGAAAAGTTTGGTATTAAAACAGGTGGAGTCGAAGCACTTAAAGAAGACATTCAAAAAAATATGGTTAGAGAGCTAGACAGACGGCTATCAGAGATGAACCGTGATAAAATTTTTGATGTATTCCTTGAAGCGAATACGATTGATGTGCCAAAATCATTAGTTGACAATGAAATTGAGCAGTTAAAAAAAGATATGTTGCATCGGATATTTGGTCATGAGCAAACCAATAAGAAATTGCCTGACTTACCCAGCGATATGTTTAAAGACCAAGCAGAAAAACGCGTTAAGCTTGGTTTATTGTTTGCTGAGTATGTGAAGAAGTTTGAAGTGGAACCCACCGATGAGCAAGTTAATGAGAAAATAGATACACTTGCTGATGCCTATGAAGATCCCGATGCATTTAAGAAACATTACAAGGGTGATAAAACGCAGTTTGACAATATTCGTTCGTTAGTCGTGGAAGAGCTCGTTGCGGAAAAGTTATTAGAATCAGCAAAAAAGGTAGAGAAGAAATTGGATTACGATGCTGTTATGAATCCTAAAAATACCCAGGCAGAACAGGGAGAATAGTAATGCCGATGAACCATGATGAAGTAATTCGCAATGCCAGCGGTCTTGTTCCAATGGTTGTGGAACAAACCTCTCGGGGAGAACGATCCTACGATATTTATTCTCGATTACTAAAAGAACGAATTATCTTTTTATTAGGTGAAGTGGAAGACCATATGGCCAACTTAGTAGTTGCCCAGATGTTATTTCTCGAATCGGAAAATCCCGAAAAAGATATTTATCTATACATCAACTCGCCGGGAGGCGTTGTAACGGCTGGTCTTGCTATCTACGATACGATGCAGTTTATCAAGCCGGATGTCAGCACGCTGTGTATTGGTCAAGCCGCAAGTGCGGCTGCATTATTGCTCTGTGCCGGTGCGGATGAAAAGCGATTTTGCCTACCCAACGCACGGGTTATGATACACCAACCGTTAGGTGGTTATCGTGGCCAAGCAACAGACATTGAAATCCATGCTAGAGAGACATTAGCCGTCCGTGAAAAACTCAATAATATTATGGCTCACCATACACGTAAAACTCCCGATCAAATCATGCGTGATACCGAGCGGGATAATTTTATGAGCGCATCCCAGGCGGTCGAGTATGGCCTGGCCGATAAAGTTTTGTATAACCGAGCGGATGGATCTTCATCCAATAGCTAAACTAATTAAATTATCGCTATTAAGCCTGCTTTTCGCAGGCTTTTTAATTTCCTAGGATCTGATTTTATAAGCTAATTGGAAACATAGATCGTCCATAGTGTTTATACATCCTGAAGACGTTTCTATGCGCTTAGGTAAGAATAGAGAATTTTCTTGCAATTTAGACTTTAAATATTTTTTCAAGCCCATATATGGGGAAATACAATTTGGAATATGATAATATGCAAATCTTGCTATAATAAAATTAGAATTTAGTGGCGTGTATTACTGCAATAGACTTGCATATCCTAATTCTTGCTATTATTCAGAGTTCATTTGATGGTTAATGACAGCGATGGATCAATGACAATGAGGTTGATCGAGTTTGTCATACCACCGAAGCGTTTATAGGGGTTTTAATCATGAGTAAAGATGGGGACGGAAAAAATGAAAAGGTACTGTATTGTTCCTTTTGTGGTAAAAGCCAACATGAGGTAAAAAAACTAATTGCCGGACCATCCGTATTTGTTTGTGATGAATGTGTTGAATTATGTAATGACATTATTCGTGAAGGCGCAGAAGAAATTACATCAGAAGAAGCGCAAGTTGAATTGCCAAAGCCGAAAGAAATTGCTTCCTTTTTGGATGGATATGTCATCGGTCAAGAGCATGCTAAGAAAGTGTTATCTGTTGCCGTATATAACCACTATAAGCGACTGAAGCATAAAGGGGATGATGGCGTCGAATTAAGTAAGAGTAATATCTTACTGATTGGGCCAACAGGTAGTGGTAAAACGTTTTTAGCTCAAACATTAGCTCGAATGCTTAATGTACCTTTCACTATGGCTGATGCAACGACGTTAACAGAAGCAGGTTATGTGGGGGAAGACGTCGAAAACATCATTCAAAAATTATTGCAAAAATGTGATTACGACCTTGATAGAGCACAGCAGGGCATCGTGTACATTGATGAAATCGATAAAATTTCAAGAAAATCGGAAAACCCATCGATTACCAGGGACGTGTCCGGTGAAGGTGTTCAGCAGGCTTTGCTCAAGTTGATTGAAGGGACTGTTGCTTCAGTACCCCCTCAAGGTGGTAGGAAACATCCTCAGCAAGAATTTTTACAAGTCGATACCTCCAATATTTTGTTCATCTGTGGCGGTGCCTTTTCTGGCTTAGAAAAAATTATCCAAAATCGCAGTGACAAATCAGGTATCGGGTTTGCTGCTAGTTTGAAACAGATGGAAAGCGATGAACAAAAGCAGATGCTGCTTGATCAGCTAGAAGCAGATGACCTAATCAAATATGGGTTGATTCCAGAGTTTGTAGGACGTTTACCGGTTGTGACTAGTTTACATGCGCTGGATGAAGAAGCCTTAATTGAAATCCTGACTAAACCCAAAAATGCGTTAACAAAGCAGTTTATCTCTTTGTTTGAAATGGAAGGCGTTGAGTTAGAATTCCGCGAAGAAGCGTTAACTGCGATTGCCAAAAAAGCTTTGGAAAGAAAAATTGGCGCCAGAGGATTGCGTTCAATTTTAGAAAACGTACTATTAGATACAATGTATGAGCTTCCAACACTGCAAGGTGTCCATAAAGTTGTGGTTGACGAAAGTGCTGTTTTAAATCGATCAAAACCCATTCTGATATATGAAGAAGAAGAGGTTAAAAAACCTATCGCAAAAACAAGTAAATAGAAACGACCTGAGGAACCCACCAAATAGATTGGTGGGGAGCAAATAGTAAGAAATGAAGTTAGATTTATCTCATTTGCAACCCTATGATAACTATCGGGACGGTTCCAAATATACAATTAACGTTGCTCTACCTTATTAATTGAAAATAACAAAAGGGTAATATATGACAACTGCTACTGAAATTGCTGAACAAGAGCAAGATTACTCTCAGCCTCTTCCTGTTTTACCACTAAGAGATGTTGTTATTTTTCCGCACATGGTGATACCTCTATTTGTTGGCCGCGAAAAGTCAATTCAAGCGCTTGAGGCTGCCATGCTGGATAATAAGCAAATTTTTCTTGTTTCACAAAGAAAATCAAGCCTTGACGATCCCTCTCCTTCCGATATTTATACAATTGGCACCATATCCAGCGTATTACAGATGCTAAAACTGCCCGATGGCACCGTTAAAGTTTTGGTCGAAGGAGAAACACGTGCGAAGGCTGTTTCTTACTCCCAAGAAAAAGAATATATTGAAGCCGTGCTTGAGCCTATTAAAGACATAAGTAAATCGATGAGTGAGCAGGAGATTGAAATTATCATGCGTGCACTCATGTCTCAATTTGAACAATACATCAAGTTGAATAAGAAGTTGCCGCCTGAAGTGCTAGGAACCCTTGCAAGCATTGAAGAACCCAGCCGACTGGCTGACTCCATTGCGGCCCATCTGATTTTAAAAGTAGAAGATAAGCAGGAAATTCTGGAAATCCAAGATTTTGGTGAACGTTTGAAACGCCTTATGGCTGTTATTGAAGGTGAGATAGACCTATTACAAGTTGAAAAACGTGTACGAGGCCGTGTAAAAAGGCAAATGGAAAAAAGCCAACGGGAGTACTATCTTAATGAACAAATGAAAGCTATCCAAAAAGAATTGGGCGAAATCAACGAGGAAGGGAATGAGATTGAGCAGCTCGAGAAATCGATAGCCAAAGCTGGCATGCCAAAAGATGCTAAAGAAAAATCATTAGCCGAACTTAATAAGCTTAAAATGATGTCTCAAATGTCAGCAGAGGCGACTGTGGTTCGCAACTATTTGGATTGGATGCTAAGTGTTCCCTGGAAGAAAAAAAGCAAAATTCAATATGATTTAAAGCAAGCGGAAAAAGTGCTTGATCAGGATCATTATGGTCTTGAGAAGGTTAAAGAACGGATAATTGAGTATTTGGCTGTTCAACAACGCGTGAAGCGTCTAAAAGGCCCCATTTTATGTCTTGTTGGACCACCAGGTGTTGGTAAGACCTCCCTGGGTCAATCGATTGCTAATGCAACCGGTAGAAAGTTCATTCGCATTGCTTTAGGTGGCGTTAGAGATGAAGCAGAAATTCGTGGTCATCGACGAACCTATATTGGTTCGATGCCGGGAAAGATCATTCAAAAGTTATGCAAAGCCAAAGTAAAAAATCCGCTTATCATGTTGGATGAAGTCGATAAAATGGCGATGGATTTTCGCGGTGATCCAGCATCTGCGTTATTAGAAGTACTTGATCCTGAACAAAACAATACGTTTAGCGACCATTATCTAGAAGTGGATTATGATTTGAGTGATGTGATGTTTATTGCCACGGCCAATTCCTTGGAAATTCCAGCGCCCTTGTTAGACCGGATGGAAGTCATAAGATTGGCGGGTTATACCGAAGATGAAAAAGTTCATATTTCAGAAAGACATCTTGTTCCAAAACAACGCGAGCTGAATGGTCTAAAAGAAGAGGAGATTACAATCTCTGAAAAAGCTGTCCGTGATATAATTCGAAATTATACCCGGGAAGCTGGGGTTCGTAATCTTGAAAGAGATATTGCAACCATTTGCCGCAAAGTTGTCAGAGACATCTTAAAAAGTAAAAAAGTCAAACACGCGCGCGTCACTCACACGAATATCAATAAATACTTGGGTGTTAAAAAGTTTCGATATGGTTTGGCCGAGCAAATGGACCGTATTGGTATGGTAACAGGTCTTGCATGGACAAGTGTTGGTGGTGAGCTGTTAACAATTGAAGCTTCCAAAATGCCTGGGTCGGGAAAAACCATTCAAACGGGGCAACTAGGTGATGTTATGAAGGAGTCCATACAGGCTGCAACCACCGTTGTTCGTTCCAGGGCCGCACAATTTGATTTAAAACCCGATTTTTATGAGCATAGCGAGTTCCATATTCATGTTCCTGAAGGAGCGACGCCGAAGGATGGTCCCAGTGCTGGCATTGGAATGTGCACAGCATTAGTATCCGTAGTAACACAAATTCCAGTGAGAGCGGATGTTGCCATGACAGGCGAAATCACTTTACGGGGCGATGTGTTGCCAATCGGCGGTTTAAAGGAAAAACTTTTAGCAGCCCATCGAGGCGGGATAAAGCACGTTCTTATCCCTTATGAAAATGAAAAGGACCTAGAAGAGATACCTCAAAACATTTTGCGGCAGTTAAAAATACATCCCGTTAGAACGATTGAGCAGGTGCTTGAGTTGGCTTTGGTAAGCAATCCGGTTAAGAATAAGGCAGAGAATGCGAAAAGTGCTGCTATTTCGGGAAAAAATCGAAAAAAAACCATGAATAAGGATTTACACGCGCATTAAAAACAGATATATTTTTTAACGTTGCCCAGCATTATTGGGCAAGGCAGGGATGTTGAACTTGAGATCAAGAGAAACCCTTCTTTTGACTGAGTAACTACTTAACTGGATAGAGGTTAAAATGAAAAAAAGTGAACTAATTGATGCAATCGCAAGAGCGACAGGTGAAACTAAAGCTTGCGTAAGTAAAGTGTTAGATATGTTTGTAAAAACTTCCATAGATGAGTTGAAATCAGGTGGACAAGTAGTTATTCCTGGTTTTGTTTCTATGTCAACAACAACTCGTTCTGCTAGAACTGGACGAAATCCACAGACTGGCGCTTCCATTAAGATTCCTGCGGCTCGTGTACCAAAAATCAAAGCAGGTAAGAACTTAAAGGATGCTGTTCAACAAGGCTAATACTGTTGGGTACTTAGCTCAGCTGGTAGAGCATCGCCCTTACAAGGCGAGGGTCGCAGGTTCGATCCCTGCAGTACCCACCAAGGCTTGGAGTGGTAGTTCAGCTGGTTAGAATACCGGCCTGTCACGCCGGGGGTCGCGGGTTCGAGTCCCGTCCACTCCGCCACACAACGCGCTCTTAATGAGCGCGTTTCTTTTTGATAACAAGTTAGGTCTTTCCCATAATCTTAAATTATTCACTAAACTGTATGTCAATTCTTATAAGCTCATGAGGACAAGCGCGATATGGGAAAATTGCTCGGATTTAAATATCCTTCACAAATTTTCAAAAACTCATTGACATCGATCCGAAGATTTCATAAGATTGCGCCTTCGACACATTTCGCATGATGGTTATGCAAATGGGTGCTTAGCTCAGCTGGTAGAGCATCGCCCTTACAAGGCGAGGGTCGCAGGTTCGATCCCTGCAGCACCCACCAAAAATGGAGTGGTAGTTCAGTTGGTTAGAATACCGGCCTGTCACGCCGGGGGTCGCGGGTTCGAGTCCCGTCCACTCCGCCAACTACCTTAATATCAACACACAGATTGATACCTGTGATCATACTCTCGGCTTTGAATAGGTTACAGTCCCATGGAATAGTGACAGTATTACCCAAGCCCTTTTCATTTAAGAATACGAAAAGTACTTGATACGATGGTATCATTATGACACTATAGGCAAATTTACAGGATTGGTAAAAAACATCTATCCTTTTCCTTCTCCTCAAACCTGGGGAAAAGGTACCATAAAGGGAATTAGGGGACACCCTGAGTGCCAAAATGTGAAAAACAAACTATTTAAACGGATACTGTCATGCTACAAAAGCTAAATGAACGTGTAAAAGGCGTTGTTGCTTGGATAATTGTTATTTTGATTGCTTTCACTTTTACGTTATTTGGAATTGATTATTATCTGCAATCGCGAAACTATTCAGATAGTGTACTCGAGGTGGATGGGGTCAAATTATCAAAACAAGAATTTGAAATATATTATCGCCGAGCACGGCAGCAAATTGATCTTTCTACTTTGACAAAGAAAAAAGAGCAAGAGTTGAAAGATCAAATAATGCAGGATATCGTCAATAAGCAAGTGGCGCTATCTTCGGCTGAGAAAAATGGATTTTATGTCGATGCCCAACAAGCGAATGCGGCAATACTCGCTATCCCCCAATTTCAAGAAGATGGTAAATTTTCGACAGCCCTATATCAACAAGCTTTATCTTCTGCAATGTATACACCAGAGAGCTTTCAACAAGAGGTACGTCAAGGTTTGCTGATGAATCAACAACGATTCGCATTTATGGGCACAGAATTTGCGCTTCCCTATGAAGTTAATCGGTTCATAAAATTATATTATCAGCAACGAGACTATGATTATCTTGTCATCCCTGTTAAATCGTTTCTCGATGATCAAAACGTATCTGCGCAAGAGGCGAAACAATACTATGATGCGCATCAATCTGAATTCTTAAATCCTGAACAAATCAGTGTGAAATATATTCTTTTATCACTAGCAAAAGAACGCCAAGCACAAGATAAAATTATATCAGATAAGCAGGTAAGGGCTTATTATGAAGAGAATAAACAGAACTTTATAGAGCCCGCTAAATGGCAGGTTGCTCGTATTCTAATTGCTTCAGATGATGCCAACGCCGTTAAAAGTAAGGAAAAGGCTGAAGAAATTGCAAAACAAGCTCAAGCAAATCCTGAGCAGTTTGATGCATTGAAAGCGAAATACACAGACGATAAATTAGCATTAACCAAAGATAATGGGTTGCCTTGGATTACAGCGGGTCAAGGTGATTTGGGTAAAGTTCTTATGCACTTGAAAACGATTGGCCAAGTCAGTGCCCCCGTTAAAACAAAGTATGGGTATGAAATATTCCAAGTTAAAAATTATACTCCAGCTAGTGCCAAGCCTTATGAAGATGTTTCATCCTTGCTTCGCCAGCAATTGGTCAATACAAAAGCGGAGAAACGCTTTAATGAAAAACTGGAATCACTGACTGACTTAACCTTCCAGACCCCGGATAGTTTAGACGCCGCTGCAAAATCAGTATCGGAGCCTCTTTTAGAAACATCATTTTTCACCCGAAAAGGGGGAAGCGAGGCGATAACGAAGCATCAACAATTGATTCAATCAGCCTTCAGTCATGATGTATTAGATTTAGGTAATAACAGTGAACTAATACAAATAGATGGCGATACGATTGTATTTCTTCGCATTAAGGAGCATAAACCTGCCACGGAAAAATCATTTGATGCGGTCGCGCCTATGATTAACGCCAAATTGCGCCAGCAAAAAGCAGAAAAGTTTGTACGAACACTTGGACAGTCCTTTGTTGAAGGTAAAATCTCTGCTGAGAAACTAGCATCCCTGCTGAAACAGTCAAAACTTGATTGGAAAGAACAGAAAAATGTGGCACGTGAATCCGATACAGTCCCTGCGAATGTCAATCATTTGGCTTTTGTGATTCAATCCATTAATCGTATGGCTGGAAAGTCCATTGCTAATCAGGGCTATTTGATAGTTAGACTGACTGCTATCCATCCTGGTAAGAAAGCGACGGTTGATGTCGAGCAGCGAAATTCCTTAAGGCAACAACTTGAATCGAACCTCGGTATCATGGCTTACGATCTATACATTAACGGATTAATCTATAACGCCAAGGTTGATAGCCATATTAATAGCAGTATTTAGGAAACGTCCGTAAGCGATCACTCTGATAAATAGGCTAGCAATTTTACAAAAATAGTACTAAAATAGTACTAGATAGATAATGAATTTTTCTACACGTTGTTAGTGTTATTTTGGTTTCATCAAAGATCACATTAATAGAGGCAGTTATCCCAAGGAACGACGTTCCCTATTTTGCATATTGTCTACTTCGATCATTGGCTTGTTATAACCCAAATTAAGACTAAATTAGTACTAGATTATTTTGCCTGGAGGTGTTATGCTCCGCATCAGTAAATTAGCTGACTATGGAACCGTCGTGATGGTTTATTTAGCTAATAACCAACAGCAGTTATTGAATGCCAGAGCAATTTCAGAAGCAACTAAATTAGCGGTGCCCACAGTTAGTAAAATTTTAAAACTACTAGCGACGGCTGGCTTACTTCGTTCAGAGCGAGGTGTTGCCGGTGGCTATCAATTAATAAGAGCTGCTAATGAAATCTCAATTGCTGACATTATTTATGCCGTGGAAGAACAGCGGGGTTTAACGTCATGTAGCGTCTCGCACGGTGATTGTGCGATTGAGCCTTATTGTGTCATTCAAGGTAATTGGCGCTTGATAAGCCGAGCGATTGAAACAGCGCTTGAAGGCGTAACGCTAGCAGAGCTTGCTAAACCAGGTTTAAGAACCATTCAGGTAGATGGTATTCGAAGAATCGTAAGTGGAGAATATAGTGGTTAATAGTAATCAACACTTAAACACGCTCATATCACGAGAATATGAGCATGGTTTTGTCACAGATATTGATGTCGATACCTTTGAGCCAGGACTAAATGAAGATGTTATCCGACGTTTATCGGCAATAAAAAATGAGCCAGAATTCATGCTTGAATGGCGTTTACAAGCATTTCGCCACTGGCAGACAATGAAGCATCCTAACTGGTCTAGTGTGCATTACCCACCCATTGATTACCAAGCAATATCATATTACTCGGCACCTAAGAAAAAAGCAGACGGTCCAAAAAGCTTAGATGAAGTCGATCCTGAATTACTTCGTACATATGAAAAATTAGGAATCCCATTAAGAGAGCAAGAAATGCTTGCGGGCGTTGCAGTGGATGCTGTGTTTGATAGTGTCTCTGTTGCAACCACTTTTAAAGAAAAACTCGCTGAAGCCGGTGTTATTTTCTGCCCATTTTCAGAAGCTGTGCAAAAATATCCGGATTTAATCAAAAAATATTTGGGTTCAGTGGTTCCGTATCGCGATAATTTCTACGCTACTTTGAATTCAGCTGTGTTCAGTGATGGATCATTTGTTTACATCCCAGAAGGTGTGCGTTGCCCTATGGAACTATCGACTTATTTCCGCATTAATGCCGCTTCCACAGGCCAGTTCGAAAGAACGTTGATCATAGCCGATAAACGAAGTTATGTTTCCTATCTTGAAGGCTGTACAGCACCTATGCGAGACGAGAATCAACTCCATGCTGCCGTCGTTGAATTGGTTGCTTTAGACGATGCTCAGATTAAATATTCGACCGTTCAAAATTGGTATCCTGGTGATGAAGAAGGGAAGGGGGGTATTTATAATTTTGTAACCAAGCGAGGTGCTTGTAAAGGTAAGCGTTCGAAAATTTCATGGACGCAGATAGAAACTGGTTCAGCAATTACTTGGAAGTACCCCAGTGTTATTTTGCAAGGGGATCATTCCGTTGGTGAGTTTTACTCGGTTGCACTGACGAATCATTTCCAACAAGCCGATACAGGTACTAAGATGATTCATCTTGGAAAAAATACGCGTTCAACCATCATTTCTAAAGGAATTAGCGCAGGCCGATCCCACAATGCTTATCGTGGTCTAGTAAAAATAACTCCCAATGCCGATAATGCGCGTAATTTTACACAATGTGATTCCATGTTGATGGGTAGTGCCTGCTCAGCACATACATTCCCTTATATCGAAGCAAAAAATCCTAGTGCTAAAATTGAGCACGAAGCAACCACATCAAAAATTAGTGAAGAGCAGCTGTATTATTGCCAACAACGTGGCATTGATACAGAAGATGCGGTTTCAATGATAGTGAATGGGTTTTGTAAACAGGTGTTGAAAGAATTACCGATGGAGTTCGCTGTAGAGGCAACTAAGTTATTAGGTATTAGTTTAGAAGGGGCAGTAGGATAATATGTTATCAGTCAAACAATTAAATGTCGCAATAGGTGAACAGCCGATATTGAAAGGGATTGACTTAACGGTTAATGCTGGGGAAGTGCATGCCATTATGGGACCAAACGGGTCGGGGAAAAGCACCTTGTCGAAAGTGATCGCGGGTCATCCAGCTTATACAATCACTCATGGGGAAATTGAATACCTTGGCCAAGATTTAACACTTCTTGCGCCTGAAGAAAGGGCTCAGGCAGGGATATTTATGTCCTTCCAATATCCCGTAGAAATTCCGGGAGTCACCAATATTAATTTTTTAAAAGCAGCTGTCAATGCTGTTCGTAAAGGTCAAAATAAACCGACGCTCGATGCGATCGAATTTTTATCATTTATCCGCGAAAAATGTGCTCTTTTAGATATGGATGAAAGTTTCTTGTATCGAAATATTAATGAAGGGTTTTCGGGTGGTGAGAAAAAGCGTAATGAAATTTTGCAAATGGCAGCGCTTGAGCCTAAATTAGCGATTTTGGATGAAACAGATTCGGGTTTAGACATCGATGCACTACGAATCATTGCCCAAGGGGTTAATGCAATGCGTAGCGCTGATAGAGCCATTATTTTAGTAACCCACTACCAACGATTACTCGACTATATTCAACCCGATAAAGTCCATGTATTAGCGAATGGTCAAGTCGTTAAATCGGGTGATAAGTCGCTTGCCTTAGAATTAGAAAAGAAGGGTTACAGTTGGGTAGATAAGGTGGAGAAGGTATGAGTGAAGTCGTTGAGTTTTATCGACAACAAGCCACCAATAACCAAACAGCAATTGACTGGCTTGCTCGAAAACAGCAATCTGCTATACAGAAATTAGTCCAGGGAGGGTTTCCATCTCGCCGTGATGAGGATTGGAAATATACCAGTACCGATCAATGGGCAGGGCATCGTTTCTCCGATAAACCAACTGCTTGTGAACAACCAATGGCGCATAGCCCTTGTCCATTAAACACAGACATGGTTATTGATGTAATAAATGGCGAGATCGATGTCAATCAACTTGATTCTTTCAACTTACCTGAAGGCGTTGTGTGCCTCCCATTACGTCATGCGGCTGAGCAATACCCTGAATTAGTACAAACCTATTTGGCAACGATATTAGCAGAAGAGCATGGGTTTCATTATTTGAATACTGCCTATTTAAAATCGGGGCTTTTTTTGTATTTACCTGAACAAGTTCAAATTTCCTCACCGATTATTTTGCGCCATACAAATAGCAGGCTTGGCCAAAACATACAATTACGTCATGTCATTGCTTTGTCTAAGGCAAGCCAGGCAAGTGTGGTTGAGTATTACCAAGGTGCCCACCAAGTGGATTATTTTACCAACAGCATCACCGAGGTTCATTTAGCTGAATCGTCTATTTTGTACCATTATAAAATTCAATGTGAAAGTAAAGCCGCATATCATGTTGGTCACATTGCCGTTAGACAAATGACTAATAGTCAATATCAAAACCATAGCTTAAGTTTAGGTGGTGCCCTGGTGAGAAGTGATTTGACCATTAACTTGGATGAGTCACAGGCTCAGTGTTTGATGAATGGAATATATGCTCCTGGCATGAGTCAACATGTTGATCATCACACAACTGTCTTCCATCACGTCTCAGATTGTCAAAGCAGACAAGATTATAAAGGTATCCTACAAGGGGATGGGCATGGCGTGTTCAATGGACGGGTGGTTGTCAGTCCTGGGGCAGTTAAAACCGATGCCCAGCAACAAAATAAGAATTTGTTATTATCGCCTCGTGCCGAGATCGACACGAAGCCCCAATTGGAAATTTTTGCTGACGATGTTGTTTGTTCCCATGGCGCTACCGTAGGACAACTTGAAGAAGATGCACTATTCTATTTAGAAACAAGAGGTATTAATCGTGCGGAAGCGAGTCGTTATTTAATTCATGCATTTGCTAGTGAGAATCTAGCATCGGTGCCCCATTCTGAGTTAAAGGATTGGATGACTGAGTTATTAAACCAACATTTAGGGTGAGACAATGGTTATCGAGGCACATAACAACGAAAGATTGGATGTTGAAGCGATAAGAAAGCAATTCCCAGGCCTTCATCAAGAAGTGAATGGCCAGCCACTAATCTATTTAGATAATGCTGCCACAACCCAGAAACCAAAATCCGTCATTGATGCAGTCAGTCATTTCTATGAGCATGATAATGCGAATGTTCATCGGGGAGTCCACTCTTTGAGTGTTAGAGCGACTGAACAATATGAGATGGCACGACGAAAAATTGCGCGCTTTATTAATGCAAATAGTGCCAGTGAGTGTATTTATGTTCGTGGCGCAACAGAAGCAATCAACCTTGTGGCCAATAGCTATCTGTTACCAAAACTCAATGAATACGATGAGATCTTAATCACCCACATGGAGCACCACTCCAATATTGTCCCTTGGCAAATGCTCTGCCGCAAAACGGGGGCTATGTTACGAGTTGTGCCGATTAATTATGATGGTGAATTGCTGATTGATGACTTTGCTGATCTTATTAATGAGCGGACAAAATTCGTCAGTTTAAATTATGCTTCAAATGCGCTTGGAACGATTAATCCTGTGCATAAGTTGATTGAAATTGCCCATGAAAAAGGGGTGGTTGTGATGCTGGATGGTGCGCAAGCAACGGCTCACTTACCGATTGATGTACGCGCACTAGGCTGTGATTTTTATGCATTCTCGGGTCATAAAATGTATGGTCCAACCGGGATAGGTGTTTTATGGGGCAAAGAGTCCTTATTGAACAGTATGAAGCCCTATCAGGGCGGTGGGGAAATGATCAATTATGTTTCCTTTGAATCCACGGAGTATGCAGCTATCCCCCATAAGTTCGAGGCAGGAACACCGAATATAGCGGGTGCAATTGGCCTGGGTGCTGCGTTGGATTATCTCTGGTCTTTAGATATGCGCTCAGTAGTTGCCTACGAAAGAGAATTATTAGCTTATGCAACGGAAGCATTTCAATCACTTAATGGGTTTTCGATTATTGGTACGGCCAAGCATAAAGTGCCGATCCTATCCTTTGTGAATCCTAAAATTCATGCTCATGATATTGGTACTATCCTAGATTCTGAAGGTATTGCAGTTCGAAGTGGCCATCATTGTGCGATGCCTTTGATGGACTTTTTTGAAGTATCCGCTACAACACGAATGTCGCTATCGTTCTATAATACCAAAGCAGAAATTGACCGGTGTATTGAAGCATTGCATCATGTCAAAGAGGTATTTAAATGAGTTTTGATTTAAGAGAGTTGTATCAGGAAATAATCATTGATCATAACCGCAATCCAAGAAATCATCATGATATGACGTCGCATACGCACCATGCTGAAGGCTTTAACCCTTTGTGTGGGGACAAGTTGTCCTTGTATCTACAAGTTTGCGATAACACGATTCAAGACATCAGTTTTGTTGGTTGTGGGTGCGCTATTTCTCAAGCTTCAGCCTCGTTAATGACAGAAGCGTTGAAAGGCAAAACAGTGGACGAGGCAAAAGATCTGTTTCAACGTTTTCATCATATGCTAACGGAAGATGATGATGTATCGACAACAGGTCTTGATAAATTAACAGTGTTATCCGGTGTTCGCATGTTTCCTGCAAGGGTTAAATGTGCCACATTAGCATGGCACACATTAGACGCTGCTTTAAAACAAGCAATAGAAACAGCGTCGACGGAGTAGAAACGATGTTTGGCTTTGGGAAAAAAAGTGACAAAGTCTTGGTTAAAGAAGCCATTGTTGATCAATTAAAAACGGTGTTTGATCCTGAAATCCCAGTCAATATCTATGATTTGGGTTTAATCTATGATGTTGATATTGATGATGAAGCCCATGCCCATATTAAAATGACGTTAACGACTCCTGGTTGCCCTGTTGCACAAACGTTTCCAGGCACAGTTGAGCAGTCGGTGTTGAGTGTGGAAGGGGTCAATGAGTGCACTGTTGAGCTGGTTTGGGATCCACCCTGGACCCAAGATCGCATGACAGAAGCAGCGAAATTGGAGCTTGGCTTATTTTGAAAGACGTAACTTCTTGGAAACCTACCGCGACGATCGCTGATTTAAATTCCCGTTCGCGCTTCATCCAATCCATTCGGCAATTCTTCATTAATCAAGGTTATTTAGAAGTAGACACTCCTTGTCTGGGAGAATATGGTGTCACTGACTGCTATTTAAAAAACATTGAAGCAGTTTGTAATAGCGAAACACACTATCTGCAAACATCTCCTGAATATTACATGAAACGATTACTTGCTGCTGGCAGTGGTCCGATTTTCCAAATCGGAAAAGTGTTTCGCGACGAGGAAAAAGGGCGGTGGCATCAACCCGAATTCACGATGTTAGAATTTTATCAGCTGGATATTGACCATCTACAACTTATCACCGTGATCAGTGAACTGTTTCAGACAATTTGTGGGTGGCCTCCAATTAAGTTAGTCACCTATCAATCACTATTTGAACAAAATTGTGGCATTAATCCCCACCTTGCAACGCTTGAAGAATTGCAAATCTGCCTCAAAGAATTTGGGTTAGAAACAGTATTACCAGCCACTGAGCAAGATCGCGACCAATATTTGTTTTTATTAATGGCAGATATTATCGAGCCATCGCTAACTGAGCACGATAGACCGCTAGCGGTGATAGATTTCCCTCAATCGCAAGCAGCATTAGCGCAAATTCAGGATGGTAAAGCACAGCGGTTTGAAATTTACTATCGGGGCCTTGAGCTTGCGAATGGTTTTCATGAATTGACTGATATTACTGAGCAAACAAAACGATTTGAACAAGATAATCAATCGCGTCGTCAACAACAAAAAGAACCATCCGTCATTGATCCTCATTTCTTAGCTGCTTTAAATTATGGTCTGCCAGCATGCAGTGGCGTTGCGATAGGTATCGATAGGCTCGTTGCTTTGTATCTTGGACATCAACAAATCAAGACTGTCATATCTTTTGCAAAGGAATAATAGGGGTTTGATACATCGCCTGTCCTTGTATTTAGTTTTTGGTACGATAGAACAGTCCTACCTTGAAGATGCCGAAGAACATGGAATGGTCAATGCGACGCCGGTTATAATCCCTAGTTTAACAGACCTACTCTTTTCATCCTTTATTCATCATGATATTTGCTTAAAAACGGGTAGTTTGAAGGACTTGGGGAAAGGCTTTATTTTTATAGAGTATGGCTTGGGATAATAAAATTGTTTTGCAAGCTAGCCCGTAAAATGCACCAATCACAGCGGGTAGTGGCCAGTGAAGCGTTGTTGAAGCAATCACATCGAGACCATAGCAGGCGATCGTCATGCCTAAATAGGCGGAATGTAAGCCTTTTCCAGTCTTATTACGAAAGTTATGCCATATCTGAGGCAACGTATAGGTCCAAATTGCAGCCTGGCAGACATAGCCCATCCCCAAGAAAAAGGGTGTTGGTAGTTTCAAATAAAGGCTAAGAAAGAAAATAGCTGCAAAAAAACCGATGAGTAATTGGTAATAGGAAAACAGGCGACGTTGATGATATTGTTTTTTCAATTGAACATGTTGCATAAAGAGGCAAACAACACCGACCGTACTGACCATACAATACTGCCATGGCATGTTCATGCCAAACGCAAAAATTAAATCGGATAAATAGCCGATGCTTAGCAACCCATGAAAATGGATATTCAGTTGGATGCGATTTTCAACATGGCGATTGTGTAATAATTGCGGCAAGTAATGGATGAGATATAAAACTAATGCAATATTTAAACAAACCTGACCAATATGCTCAGACAAAACAGATCCTTAATTTGAGGCTAAGTCACTAACCTTCGTTATTTGTGTATTAAAATTAATCTAGAGGGGTAATGTTAACTAAATTCAAGCCTATCATCAACAGGACTTCTAAATAACTTTATTCAATAATTTCAGGGATTTCTTTGGCCCGATAACCTCGAACTGTCAAATAATATTGGCGAAAATGGTCATAATCGGCTTTAAGATCACCGGTGGGATAGAACAGTTCATGCAGTTGAACCTCCTTTTTTTGGTAATCAAAGCCAACCAAAAATATGGGCACATTGGCTTTGACGGCGATGTGGTAAAATCCAAACTTCCATCGTTTGACAGGACTTCGGGTTCCTTCCGGTGCTAAGCCAAGAATAAATTTCTCATGTTGGTCAAAAATAGCAGCAATTTGATCGACCATGTGCATTTTTTGACTTCTATCCACGGGTGTGCCGCCAAGCGATCGTAAAATTGAGCTCAGTGGAAAAAAAAATAGTTCCTTCTTTGCTAAAAAGCGGATATCCATTTTTTTAACACACCGTGCGAGGAGTCCAAGGGGTAAGTCCCAATTACTCGTATGCGGTGCGGCAATTAAGACATACTTGTCGACGTTGGGAAGTTCCCCGGTTACTTTCCAGCCTATAAGACTCATCATCCAATGACAAAATCCTTTCATCTGTATTCCCTAACATTCAATAAAGTTAACTGCCAGCCCGCCTAAGGATGTTTCTTTGTAGATTGTTTGCATGTCCATACCGGTTTGGCGCATAGTTTGGATCACTTTATCTAACGATACTTTATGTTCACCATCACCAATTAATGCCATGCGTGAGGCATTGACGGCCTTAACAGCCCCCATAGCGTTTCGTTCAATGCAAGGAATTTGCACTAATCCATTGATTGGATCGCAGGTCATGCCTAAATGATGCTCCATGGCAATTTCAGCCGCATTTTCTACCTGGGCAACCGTCCCACCTAATACGGCAGTAATTCCTGCTGCGGCCATGGAGGAGGCAACGCCTACTTCCCCTTGGCATCCCACTTCAGCGCCAGAAATTGATGCGCCTTTTTTATATAGAATACCAACTGCGGCGCATGTTAGAAAGTAGGTAAATGTATCTTCATCCGTTATTTTGTCATACGCATATTGCAGGTACCGATAAACCGATGGAATGATGCCCGCAGCCCCGTTTGTGGGAGCTGTAACAATTCGACCACCAGCGGCATTTTCCTCATTGACTGCCATGGCAAAGAGATTGAGGTAATTCATAATGTCAGCTTGTTCGAAATTGGTTTTAATTCCCTTTTTCTCAATGAGTTTTTGATATAATAACGGGGCTCGGCGTTTAACATGTAAACCACCGGGTAGCTCCCCACTATGTTGGCAGCCAGCTTCGATGCAATCTAACATGGTTTTTGCGATACGCAATATTCCTTTTTTAATGTCACTCTCGCTACGCCAACTCAACTCGTTGTCCATCATGATGTCGGCGATGGTCTTGTTATGTTTAAGGCAATGTTTTAGCAATTCTTTTGCCGTAGCAAAAGGGTGTGGTAGTTCAAGTAAATCGATACTTTGTTGATCAAACTCTTCCGCTGTTACGATGAAGCCACCACCGATTGAATAATAGTCTTGACTAAGAAGTGTATGATTATTGCTGTCAAAAGCAATGAAGCGCATGCCATTGGTATGTTTAGGCAGTAATTCTTTTTGCAAGAACGGGAAGTCTTGTTCAGGATCAAATGGGATAACGCGTTCGCCATTGAGGTTTAATTGGCTTTCCTTAAACACCTTTTCCATTCTGGGAAGCATGCTTTCTGGTTCAATGTTTTCGGGTAAATAACCACATAAACCATTGATAATGGCCTTATCGGTACCATGTCCTTTGCCTGTTAATGCTAAGGAACCATATAATTCGATTTTGAGGCGTGCAACATGGTCAAACACTTTATGTTGCTTTAGTAAGTGAATAAATGCATTGGCCGCACTCATTGGTCCTACTGTATGAGAGCTTGATGGACCGATGCCGATGGAAAACATGTCAAATAAACTGATATTCATGAATAGCCTTTAGTATTGATGATCCACCAAGATGAATCTGGTTAGGGCGGTTTTTCTCGTTTTATAAAAGTGCGATATGGAGCTGGCTAGACTAACCAATTTAACTTAGTGAGCATTTAATTTTCAGTATCGCTATTTTAAAAGGAAAATACAGGAAACACAAATAGGATTCTTAGTCTATACTGAAAAAATAGCCAAATATCATGGCTAAGGCCTGTTAAAATAGACGATGATAGTTATATCCTAGCTAAGGTCGTGGAAATATTTCGTTTAATTTTGATTAAAATAATCGCAAATATGGCAATATCGCTAATAATAAGAACAGCAACAGACTGTAAATTTCTGGAAAATTGGGGATCCCTCTGGTAATTTAAATTTGCTTTAGGCAAAATACAGGGGCGACTTTTTAGGATGTTGAAAATATTTAAGGGGATTTTTATGAGAATCAAACTTGTTACAGCTTCTGTCATAAGTGTTGCACTTTCGACAGCTGCTTATGCTAGTGAACAAGTAATGCTAAATTCTGAGATGGATAAGGTTTCATATAGTATAGGCGCTGACTTGGGGCAAAAATTTAAACAACAAAACATCAAAATCAATCCCGAAGCCCTTGCTGCTGGTTTAAAGGATGGTTTATCAGGTGGTAATTTGCAATTAAATGATGAGCAAATGAAACAAGTCATGACGGCGTTTCAAAAGTCATTGATAGCTAAGCGCACACAAGAATACAAACAACAAGCGCTAGAAAATAAAGCAAAAGGTGAAGCGTTTCTTGAAAAAAATAAGCAAGATCAAGGGGTTGTTGAGTTGCCTTCCGGATTGCAATATAAAATCTTAACCAAAGGCAGTGGTGCAAAACCAAGCAAAGATGATATTGTAAAAGTTGAATATACGGGTCGATTAATCGATGGTAAAGTATTCGATAGTTCAGAAAAACTTGGTAAGCCAGCGGAGTTTAAAGTATCTCAGGTTATTCCTGGTTGGGTTGAGGCACTGCAATTAATGCCTTCTGGTTCAACTTGGGAAGTATATGTTCCTGCTAAGTTGGCCTATGGTGAGCGTAGTGTTGGCGGCATGATTGGACCAAATGAGACATTGATCTTCAAGATTCACTTGATATCGATTGAAAAAGATAAAAAACAGTCATCCTAATCATCCAAAGAGGGTCGTTTGGCCCTCTTTTCTTATATGAAAACATCGACGATTAAAAAACTGATCATAGTCTTCGCTTTAGGCTTTTCCTCGGGTTTACCTTTTGCACTACTTGGTTCGACATTACAGGCATGGTATAGCTCTGAAAAAGCATCCATTCTTGTCATCGGTCTATTAGGTTTGGTCAATCTCCCTTATACGTTTCGCTTCTTTTGGGGACCTTTGTTTGACAAATTTAATTTATTTGGCCTAGGCAGGCGTCGAGGATGGTTATGCGCTATCCAGGTTAGCTTGATGGTAGGACTATTTCTTCTATCGTTTGCTGATCCGATAATACACCCGGTATTGGTTGGCCTTTTCGCCTTTTTGTTAGCCATCTTGGCTGCGTCGCAAGATGCGGTGATTGATGCACATCGTGCTGAATATTTAATTCGATCACTTCATGGCTTGGGTGCTTCCATCGCTTCCACCGCATATCGTTTGGCCATGTTATTATCCAGCTCCTTGGCGTTGATAATTGCCGATAAATTTGGTTGGCGAGTGACATATCAGATAATCGCTTTGTTTATGCTGGTCGGCTTAAGTGCAAGTGTGCTTAGTCGCGAGCCGAGAGGTTATCCTGTCACTGAAGGGCTTACTCAAGCGTTCATGCACGCAATCAACGAGTTAAGGCAACGCGATAAAATTTTCTATTTGTTAGGGTTTATCTTTTTTTATAAGTTTGCGGAGGCATTTACGTCAATCACGAGTCCGATTATGCAACCGTTTTTGTTGCAAACATTGGATTTTTCCCTGTCGACCATCGGCTATGTGAGCAAAGGCTTGGGTATCATTGCTACTGTATTGGGGGGCCTTGTGGCCGGTGTATTATTAATGCGATGGGATTTATACCGAGCATTAATGGTGTTTGGGTTAGTTCAAGCGGCGACAAATATTTCCTATATCGTTTTAGCATGGGTTGGCCACAATGTCAGTTTATTAGCATTATGTGTTGTCACTGATAATTTTGCCAATGGTTTAGGTTCGACCGCATTGGTAGCGCTATTTATGCGCATTGTCGATAAACGCTTTACGGCAACTCAATTTTCATTATTTGTTGCATTTTCAACGATTCCACGGGTTATCTGTGGTCCCTTTGGGGCGATGATAGAAATCAACTTTGGTTGGGTCACCTTGTTTTCCTTGTCGTTTTTTATCGCATTGATGTATATTCCATTTCTGATACAAATACGAGGTGCTTCGTCTGAGGATGCTATTGTTGCTACAAGTTGAATGTCAGTATCTCAAGCTAGGAATCGTTCATATATTCTGTTACTATAGCCGTGACTCCAAAAATGCTTTTTGCTATTTTGTTTTTCAACAAAATACACCAGGTCTTATTTAAAACCCTAAGGTCAAGGCAAAAAGAAATTTTGATGAGGGCGTTTAGTTCAACTAACTCACTGAATCAAAAAATTTTTTTCGCTGGAATAAGGGGGGTGTAGGTCCTGTACACCCTTTGTTATTTCAAGTTTCTTTAGTACGGGAACATTATGACTAACTACATATTCGTCACCGGTGGGGTGGTTTCCTCTTTGGGTAAAGGAATAGCCGCGGCTTCTTTAGCTGCTGTTTTGGAGGCTCGCGGATTATCGGTGACTTTAATCAAGCTCGATCCTTACATCAATGTCGACCCGGGTACAATGAGCCCCTTTCAACATGGGGAAGTTTATGTTACCCAAGATGGCGCCGAAACGGATCTTGATTTAGGGCACTATGAGCGTTTTGTTCGAACGCCAATGACGCGTCGTAATAACTACACGTCCGGTAAAATTTATGAGAATGTCATCCGGAAGGAACGACGCGGTGATTACTTAGGGGGAACGGTCCAAGTTATTCCTCATATAACCAACGAGATCAAGCGTTGCATAAAAGCTGGGGCAGATAGCTATGATATCGCAATGATCGAAATCGGTGGTACGGTGGGGGATATTGAGTCGTTACCATTTCTTGAAGCGATTCGGCAAATGCGGATCGAGTTAGGCTCGCAACGTACGTTATTTATTCATTTGACCTTGGTTCCTTATATTCCTTCATCTGGTGAAACCAAGACGAAACCAACGCAACATTCAGTAAAAGAGCTGCGTTCAATTGGTATTCAGCCCGATATATTAATATGTCGTTCAGAAAAAGAATTAAGCATTGAGACAAGACAAAAAATTGCCTTGTTTACCAATGTGGAACGTGAAGCTGTCTTCTCATTAAAAGATGCAAAAAGCATTTATGAAATTCCACTGATATTGCATGAGCAAGGGTTAGATGAAATTGTTGTGAAAAAATTAGCTTTGACCCTAGCGCCAGCGAATCTAAGTGAATGGGAACGTGTAGTCCAAGCGCAAAAGCAGACAAAAGGCGAAGTAAAAATTGGTATGGTAGGCAAATATACGGACTTTAGTGATGCATATAAATCCATTAATGAATCGCTTATTCATGCAGGTATTCACACCGGTAATAAAGTTCATATTAGTTATATTGATGCGGAATGGATTGAAAAGCATGGCACCGAAATATTAGAAGCCGTGGACGCAATTTTAATTCCTGGTGGCTTTGGCGAGCGTGGTATCGAAGGTAAAATCAAAGCAGTACAGTATGCCCGGGAGCGTAAAATTCCCTTTTTAGGAATATGTTTGGGGATGCAAACTGCCGTGATTGAATTTGCTCGCAATAAAGTTCATTTGGCTTCGGCTAATTCAACAGAGTTTGATAAGACCACGCCTTACCCTGTCATTGGTTTGATTACGGAGTGGATGGATGAAGATGGCCAAAAAAGATTCCGAGATGAGAATTCCGATTTAGGCGGTACAATGCGATTAGGCGCACAAATGTGTCAATTGCATGAGACTTCCTTAGCTAGAAAAATATATGGAAAGGATCAAATCATTGAGCGTCATAGGCATCGTTATGAAGTGAACAATAAATACTTAGATGCTCTCCTGGAAAAGGGGTTGATCGTAGCAGGGCACTCTGCCGATAAAAATTTAGTTGAGATGATTGAATTAGCCGATCATCCTTGGTTTATTGGTTGTCAATTTCACCCTGAGTTTACATCAACACCACGAGATGGACACCCGCTGTTTTCGAGTTTCGTTAACGCAGCTCGCGACTATGCTTCTAAAAAGGAATCATCATGAAATTATGTGGCTTTGATGTGGGGCTTGAAACCCCTTTTTTTCTGATCGCAGGTCCATGTGTTATTGAGAGTGAAGAATTAGCTATCGAAACAGCAGGCTATCTGAAAGAGATTTGTTTACAACAGAAAATATCATTTATCTATAAATCCTCATTCGATAAGGCCAACCGTTCTTCGGGCACTAGCTTTAGGGGCCCAGGAATAGAAAGAGGTTTGCAAATTTTGGAAAAAGTTAAGACTCAAGTTGGTGTTCCGGTTTTAACTGATGTCCATGATGATACGCCGGTTCATGAAGTCGCTAAGGTTGTGGACGTCATGCAAACGCCTGCGTTTTTATGCCGCCAAACTAACTTTATTCAAAATGTGTGCTCTCAAGGTATTGCTGTTAATATCAAAAAGGGGCAATTTTTATCTCCTTGGGAAATGAAACACGTTGTGGCTAAGGCTAAAGCGACCGGAAACCAACAGATTCTCGTTTGTGAACGTGGCGTGAGCTTTGGTTACAATAACTTAGTGTCTGATATGCGATCATTACAAATCATGCGTGAAACGGGCTGTCCCGTTGTCTATGATGCAACGCATTCGGTGCAGCTACCCGGGGGTAAAGATGGCGCTTCCGGTGGGCAGCGTGAGTTTGTCCCCCCCTTAGCTAGGGCTGCTATGGCAGTTGGGATATCCGGACTATTTATGGAAACCCACCCTGACCCTGATAAAGCATTATCGGATGGCCCAAACAGCTGGCCATTAAAGCAAATGCCCGATCTTTTAAAATCATTGAAAGCAATCGATGCGGTTGTTAAAGGCCTTTGAATCGTTCCAGCCTATTTATTTGACATTGGAAGCTAGCTCCTTGTAGGCTTGTTGCCGATTTATCCCCAAACACTAATGTTTATAAGCAAAAAGTTCACTCTTAAACCATGAGTTTTAATATTTGTGCTATTGTTAAAGAATAAGAGAAACAAATCGACTTATTCAATAAGCTTGAAATATTAAGGAGTGGACATGGGATTTGTCATAGCTGTCAGCCAGGCAAAGGGGGGTAGCGCTAAGACTACGACAACTGTTAATTTAGCCGGAGCGCTTAAAGAGTTAGGTTATCGCGTTGTGGTTGCTGATATGGATAAAGACAAACCGGACGCAGTTACTTGGGCTCGAAACGGACCTTACATTGATTTCGTCGTTCCATTATATGATGAAAAACCACTTGAACCCATTGAACGACTGAAAAGTAAATATGATTTTGTGTTATTGGACACACCACCTAATTACATGCCGGCTGCGTTTAAAGCCATTATGTTATCCGATTTAGTCATGTTGCCTTGCTCGCCTAGTTTTCTCGATCAACATAACTTATCGGATGCGATTTCAGTGCCACAAATGGCTCAAAAACCATTCAAAATTGTCGGAGTTAGAGTACAAAAGCGTCAAAATATTTCTGAAAAACTCATCCGAGAATTGAAAAAAACTGGTTATGCGTTTGAAGCGTTTATCACACTTAAAACAGCACTCGCTGAGTCGGCTTTCCAAGGTAAATGGGTGGGTGATTATGCCCCTAACTCTGAAAGTCATGATGAATTCAAAGAGTTAGCAAGAGAATTAGTAAAAATGTTTGGCTTCGAGATTGGAAAAAAAGACGCTTCAAAAGCAAATAAAGGTCAATCAAACGGTCAAGATAACAGTACATCGTCTGGTCCTGACAAAGATCTGCAAAAGGCAAGTAATGAAAAACAATCAACATCACCTGCTCAGAATGATCACCAAGCAGACTATCGTGAGAGGATCTAATTATGAATGAATTTTGTTTATCAGCAGTACTTAAGGAAAAATTATATAAGGCCGAACAGGAATTAGGCGATCGTGATTCATTGATTGAAATTGATACTCACATGCTTGATGCTTGGGAATACCGCGATGATGTTGAAGTTGATTTTGCTGCAGTGTCTTCCCTCGCGAAAAGCATCGCGGAAAAAGGTCAAGCGCAACCAATTGTCATCACCCGCGTCAATGATACCTTTCAAGCAAGAACGAATAAGCATGTGCAATACGTGGTCATTGCTGGGTTTCGACGTTTTTTAGCTTGCAAAAAGCTGGATAGACCTGTGCAAGCGGTTGTTCGTAACTATAATTTTGAAGAAGCAATCGCCTGCCTCATTTCAGAAAATGAAAAGCAACATGTATCCGATTTTTCTCTGGGGTTAGTTTGTCATAACTTATTAGAGTCGAATAAAATCTCAGAAGAGGAATTATGTAAACAAGTCTCGGTTTCTAAGGAAGAGCTTAACCAGCTTCTATGCTTTTCTCAAGTGCCTCTGTCATTTTGGTCGAATACGGCAAATGTTCATCATATCTCACGAAAAGCAGCTGATATCATTCACAAATATTGGCGCAAAGGGGAGATATACCAGAGAGCACTTAGTCAAGTTGCGCCACAGATTGGTAAAACAAAATCGTTTAAAAGCTGGCAAACTGCGTTGCTAAAAATTATTCATGGCGAAGAAGAAAAACACAAGGAAAAACCATTTGAATTGCTAGACAATGGCAAAAAATTAATGACAGTAAATAAAAATGGTCAAATAAGATTTTATTCATCGATAGCTAAAAACGAACGATTTGATTCATTAAGGGATCAGATTGCTGAGCTTGCATTGAATTTTTACAAGCAGTCGAGTAAGAAAAAATAAAGAACAATCATGTTGGCGGAGAGACAGGGATTCGAACCCTGGGAAGGGGGTTACCCTTCAACGGTTTTCAAGACCGCCGCATTCAACCGCTCTGCCATCTCTCCTGCATGGTCTCGCATGTTATCTTAAGTTATTTTTGATTGCAACCTTTTCCCATATAAAGTTGCTTTCCATTTTCTGGTTGCGCGTTGTTGCTCCCACCTTTACAATAACACCACTATAATGATACTTGCAGAGGTGCGCATGCGTAAAATGCATTTTGATACTCGACAAATTCATGCTGGGCAATCAGCAGAACCAGTGACTGGAGCGGTGATGACCCCCATCTTCGCTACTTCGACTTATCGCCAATCAGCGCCTGGTCAGCATACTGGCTATGAATATTCTCGAACACAAAATCCAACCCGACACGCATTGGAAGAATGCATTGCTGACTTAGAGCAGGGCCATCGAGGTTTTGCGTTTGCATCGGGCATGGCCGCTGTGAATACCGCTATCGATCTGCTCCCAGCAGGGTCTCACGTCATTGCTATGGATGATTTATACGGCGGTACTCACCGATTATTTAGTAAAGTCAAACAAAACACCAGCCAATTATCCTTTTCGTTTGTGGATATGACTGATTTATCAGCAATTGAAGCAGCGATAACAGACAAGACTAAGATGATATGGATTGAATCACCCTCAAATCCCATGCTGAAGCTAGTCGATTTAAAAAAGATCAGTTTTCTGGCGAAGAAATATCAGTTGTTAGCGGTAGCGGATAACACGTTTGCAACCCCTTACTTACAAAACCCCTTATCCTTTGGATTTGATATCGTTGTTCACTCAGCCACTAAATATATTAATGGTCATTCGGATGTGGTCGCGGGTTTGATCATTACTGCCAATGCGGAATTGTCCGATAAAATTGCATTTTTACAAAACTCAGCAGGTGGCATATTAGGGCCTTTTGATAGCTACCTCGTTTTGAGAAGCTTGAAAACTTTATCGTTACGTATGAGACAGCATTGCGATAATGCAATGGCTGTAGCTGAATATTTGTCTGGTCATGACAAGGTTGAAAAAGTCATTTATCCCGGATTAGCTTCTCACCCCCAGCATGCGCTTGCTAAAGCGCAAATGCGAGATTTTGGAGGCATGATCAGTTGCGTTCTTAAGGGAAATGAAGCACAGACTTGTCGTTTTCTTTCAGCCTGTCACGTTTTCACCTTAGCTGAAAGCTTGGGTGGGGTTGAGAGTCTCATTGAGCATCCCGCCATTATGACCCATGCCGCTATTCCAAAAGAAATGCGAGAAGCAGCTGGAATTGCCGATAGTTTTGTTAGATTATCAGTAGGTATTGAGCATAAGGATGATTTGATAGCCGACTTAGAACAAGCGTTAGGAGCGATGCATGAAGGATAAGAGTAAGCGAGGGAGACCATTATTGGGCGTATTGCAGATTTTGTTGTTATGCATGTCAACGATGTTGGCATTCATACCCATTTTATTTATTGGCTTATTTAAGTTAATACCTTATACCCCATGGCAAAGTTTTTGTGCAAGATTGGTTGACCGTGTGGTCATGTTTTGGTCTGGTGTTAATAATTTCTTTATTAATCGGACACAAAAAACCAAGTGGCGAATTGATGGTCTCGACAGTTTAAATAAAAAGGATTGGTATTTAATTGTTGCCAATCATCAGAGTTGGATGGATATCGTTGTTTTGCAAAAGGTGTTTAATCGGAAAATCCCTGTCTTAAAATTTTTTATTAAAGACCAATTAAAATGGGTGCCCTTGATGGGGTTTGCTTGGTGGGCGATGGGTTGTCCTTTTATGAAACGGTATTCTAAAGAGCAGCTTTTAAAGCATCCTCATAAAAAAGGTAAAGACATCAAAAGAACGCAAAAAGCCATGCGACTGTTTCGTTACCGGCCTACCTCCATCATTAATTTTGTTGAAGGAACTCGTTTTACTGAGATAAAAAAGGGCATTCAACAATCCCCCTATCACAATTTACTTAAACCCAAAGCCGGTGGGATTAGCTATGCCATTTCCGCCATGGGAGAAAAAATAAACAGTTTAATCGATGTGACTATCCATTATAGTAGCAGGCGTTGTTCATTATGGGATTTCCTCTGTCGAAGAATTGATGCGATTCATGTGACGATTCGTAAGATTCAGATTCCGAAGGAATTCTTAACCGATAGGCTAGTCAATGATGCTAATTTGCAACAATCCTTTCGTGAGTGGCTAAACAAACAATGGCATGACAAAGATCAGTTACTTTTATCGATGAACCCTTAATGATGAGAAAATTATGAATTACCAACCGTTGATCGAATCAGCTTTTGATCATTGTGAAAATTTAACACCAACGAATGCCAGTAATGATGTTAAACAGGCCGTGCAAAGCGTGATAGAGGGATTGGATAAAGGTGACATTCGGGTTGCTGAAAAGAAACAGGGAAGTTGGCATGTCAATGAATGGGTAAAAAAGGCAGTGTTACTGTCTTTTCGATTACAGAATAATACAGTCATTGACGGGAAATTCACCCATTTCTATGATAAGGTGCCGTTGAAATATCAGGATTTTACTGGGGAGGATTTTCAAACCCATGGGGTCAGAGTGGTTCCTCATGCGGTGGTTAGGAAAGGTGCCTATGTCGCCAAAAACACGGTATTAATGCCTTCGTATGTCAATATTGGTGCGTATATTGATGAAGGGGTCATGGTTGACACCTGGGCGACAGTAGGCTCGTGTGCCCAAATTGGAAAAAACGTTCATCTTTCGGGTGGGGCTGGAATCGGTGGGGTTTTAGAGCCGTTACAAGCCGCGCCAACTATCATTGAAGACAATTGTTTTATTGGTGCACGTTCAGAAGTGGTTGAAGGCGTGATAGTTGAAGAGGGATCGGTATTATCAATGGGTGTCTATATTGGGCAAAGTACCCGAATTTATAATCGCATGACTGGGGAAATTAGCTATGGTCGTGTGCCCGCTGGCTCGGTCGTGGTGCCTGGTAACCTTCCTTCTGACGATGGACAATATAGCCTCTATTGCGCTGTTATTGTCAAACAAGTCGATGCTAAGACACGGTCAAAAGTCAGTATTAATGACTTACTCAGAGGGCCGTTTTAAATGGAACTTCGTGATATTTTAGCCAAGCTCATCAGTTTTCCGTCAATCACCCCCGATGATGCTGGTTGTCAAACGTGGATGATGGACTATTTTCGCTCGCTAGGATTTCATTGCCAGCAATATGATAATCCGCCAGTGTCTAATTTTTTTGCGTATCTGGGTGAAAATGGCCCCTTGTTAGTTTTTGCTGGCCATTCGGATGTCGTATCGGTTGGCGATCATCATAAATGGCATACAGACCCGTTTGATTTGACAGAAGTAGGGGGCAAATTATATGGGAGAGGGGTGGCCGACATGAAAGGCAGCATTGCTGCCATGCTACTAATGGCTAAGTGGTATGCAGAACACCAACAGCAATTTAAAGGAAGGCTTGGGTTTTTAATCACGTCAGGGGAAGAAGGTGATTTATTTGAGCATGGCACGCCTCATGTCATGTCTGAGTTGACTAATAAAGGGGTATCGATTGATTATTGCGTGGTTGGCGAACCATCAAGCTCCAAAACAGTGGGTGATGTTATTAAAATTGGACGACGCGGCTCGTTGACGGGTAAGCTGACATTACATGGAAAGCAAGGGCATGTGGCTTACCCCCATTTAGCACTAAACCCGATTCACCAAATAGCACCGGCACTCGCACAATTCTGTCAATATCAATGGGATGCAGGGAATGATTTTTTCCCACCAACCACCCTGCAAATAACGCATATTGATAGTGGGGGGCATGCGAGCAATATCATTCCGGGTGAGTTACAGATGCAATTTAATTTTCGCTTTTCAACCGAACAAACAGCGATTGGTTTACAGCAACAAACCGAAGCGATCTTTCATCAGCATACGGTGCCTGTAACCATTGAATGGCGGGTAAATGGTGAGCCCTTTTTAACAAAAAGAGGGCCGCTAATTGAAGCCACAGTCAAGGCTATTCAGGCCAAAACAAACCGCAAGCCTGAATTAAGTACCAGCGGTGGTACCTCGGATGGCCGTTTTATCGCACCCTATGGTGTCGAGGTAGTCGAACTCGGACCGGTCAATGCAAGCATTCATCAAGTCAATGAGTGGTGTGATTTATCCGAGCTAGAATGTTTAGCCACGATGTATTATCAAATATGCCTAGAGCTCTTGTCTTAACGGCGATTTGCTGTCCCTAGAGCATCCTGCGCTAAACACTGGCTCTTTGCGCTGCGAGTGGTATCGCTTCATCTAATCCAAGGTCTACCTTTTGTGCGTCAATCCCATGATCGACCACTTTCGTCACACAAGCATCGGACCATACATTCAGCGCTGTTTCAAGCATATCAATTAATGCATAAAAGGGGAGTATCACAGACATTAATTCGATGGACATGTTCATGCCAGAAAGCAAACTCGCGCTTAAGAAAAAGCAGCCCATTGGTACCCCAGCATTGCCAATTGCAGCAATGGTTGCAATAAAAACCCACAACAGCATGGTAAGCAATGAAAAATCGACACCTTGGCAATGCATGACAAACATGACTGTGGTAAAAATAAACGCAGCACAACCATTCATATTAAGGCTGGTGCAAAGCGGGAGTAGCATGCGGCTTGTTGACGTGCGAACGCCCCAGTTCTTTTCGATGGTATCCATGGTTACCGGTAGGCTGCCAACGGACGATTTAGAAAAAAATGCTAACGATAACGCAGGCATCATTTTCTTCATCGCGATGAACGGTTTTAACCCCTTGGCACGAAGCCATAATGGTAGAATGATAAGCCCTTGTATGAGGTTTGCCCCAACGATGACTAATAAATATTGGAATAAGCCAGTCATCGCTTTACCCGCATGAAGCTGATGGATTGTTGTGGTCATAAATCCGAATAATGCGAGTGGAATTAAACGAATCAGCCATTGCGTTAATACCATCAATAGTTTGTGCACACCATTGAAGAATTGAAAGACAGCATCCCGTGCTTGTTTATCAGGGATTTGAGGCAGCGCAAAACCAACAATAAGGCTTAAGAAAATAGCACCCATTACTTTGTTATTTAAAAAAGGATCCAGGAAATTGGATGGAAAAATATCATAGAGATATTGACTGTAATGAAAGGCTTGGCCTGTCAAAGTCTGTGTATCAATCTGGCTGGTGTTGATTGATTGGGGCTGTATGAGTACATAAAGAAAAAAACTAACTAGCGCTGCGACAGCTGTGGTGGTAAATGTGTAAAACAGCATACGGCGCCATATTCGTTTAATCGAACCATCGGGTTGGCATTTCGATACGGTGACGATGATTGATAAAGAAATAATTGGCAAACTGATTAACTTAAATAAGCGAACAAAGATATCGGCAACTGCATGACCAATTGGATCAAGTATGTAAATCTCATAATAGCCAACAAATAAGCCAAGACTTATCATAAGGCCATAAATAAACAAGTTTGATTGAAGCCATGTTTTTAAAAGTTTTGTTGTGTATTGCATTTGTCGAATTCCCAAAAATATACGTTAAATCAAAATTAAGGTGGTTTGAGAATTAACAACACTCATAGAGGAGACTACTCAGGTGGGAAAAGCGATGGGGAGCAATACGTCTAACAATCATGATGTGCCAAATGCTGTATTAAATATGTACATTGTAACATAAAAATGGCTAAAAACAAAGATTATAATCTCGCATTTTTTATGAGCACCGGTATAATCAATAAATACAGGATTGCTTGGGGATAGATTTACAAGATTGATCTTTGGGTTAAGAAGAAGGAGTTATTGGTGGCAGCAACACAATTAATCGAACAAATTCAGTTAAAGTTAAAACGTGTCACAGCATTGTTAACGACTCAGCAGAAATTGATTTGTACTGCTGAATCTTGTACAGGCGGTCAACTAGCGATGTGGCTAACGGAGCTTGCAGGAAGCTCAGATTGGTTTGACTGTGGGTTTGTGACTTATAGTAATGCTTCAAAAATTAATCAGTTAGATGTGAGTCCAGACCTCTTAGCGACACAAGGTGCTGTCAGTGAGCCCGTGGCATTGGCAATGGCTGAGGGTGCTCTTCTACAAAGTCAGGCTCATATTGCCGTTGCCGTTACGGGTATTGCAGGCCCTTCAGGCGGTACCCCAAGCAAACCGGTTGGAACGGTTTGCTTTGCTATTGCAAGCAAGGACAAAAGCCTTTCCAAAACGCACTATTTTGATGGTAAAGACCGACAGACAATTCGTGCGCAATCTTGCTTATATGCATTAACCATGGCAGAACAGTTTATCGCATGATCACTGTTTGGTCCGATTTCACGGCCACGCTTGTTGACTATGTTTATCTGTGTGATAATTCATGTTTACTAAACAATGATAACGGGTAAAACAATGGAAGATAATAAACAAAAAGCCTTAGATGCAGCCTTAGCTCAAATTGAGCGTCAATTTGGTAAAGGTTCTGTGATGCGTATGGGCGATAGCTCGGTCGTGCGAGATATTGGTGCCATCTCAACCGGCTCGTTAGGATTAGATATTGCATTGGGAATTGGCGGATTGCCTAAAGGTCGTGTGGTTGAAATTTATGGTCCCGAATCCTCCGGTAAAACAACGTTAACACTTCAGGTGATTGCTGAGTGTCAAAAAATGGGTGGGACGGCGGCGTTTGTCGATGCTGAACATGCCCTGGATCCAAGCTATGCAGAGAAGCTCGGGGTGAATGTTGATGAGCTGTTAGTTTCACAACCCGATACAGGCGAACAAGCGCTAGAAATTACAGATATGCTTGTCCGTTCTGCGGCAGTTGATGTGATTATCATTGACTCTGTTGCTGCATTGACACCGAAAGCAGAGATTGAAGGGGATATGGGCGATTCGCATGTTGGGCTGCAAGCGCGCTTAATGTCTCAAGCATTGCGAAAATTAACCGCTAACATCAAGCGTTCCAATACATTAGTTATCTTCATTAACCAAATTCGCATGAAAATTGGGGTTATGTTTGGTAACCCAGAAACAACCACGGGTGGTAATGCGTTGAAATTCTATGCCTCCGTGCGTTTGGATATCCGCCGTGTTGGCGCGATTAAAAAAGGCGAAGAAGTCCTTGGTAGTGAAACACGGGTCAAAGTCGTGAAGAACAAAGTCGCTCCTCCTTTCAAACAGACGGATTTTGATATTCTCTATGGTGAGGGGATATCTCGTGAAGGAGAAATTATCACTTTAGGCACGGATCTTGGCCTAATTGATAAGTCAGGCGCTTGGTACAGTTACCAAGGTGAAAAAATTGGTCAAGGGAAAGATAATGTTCGCTTGTATCTCAAAGAACATCCTGAGATTGCAACACAGTTAGAGCAAAAAATTCGCTCAGAATTGCTCCCTAAACGAGTCGCGGAGCCTGCTCAAGTAGCTGAGATGGTTGATGAGTAAAGCGTTTGAGCAAGCAGTTCAACTGCTTGCTCGCCGTGCCCATAGTTGCCATGAACTTAAAATCAAACTTGCAAGCCAAGGATTTTCGGATACAGAAATAGAGCAAGCTATTATTCAATGCCAACAAAAAGGGTACCAAAGCGACGATCAATTTGTTGAGCACTATGCTCGCTATCGGGTAGGCCAAGGCGATGGCCCTCTGAAAATACGGCATGCGTTGCAACAAAAAGGAATCGCGAGTGACTTGATTAGGAACCATTTATCGACGATTGATTGGTATGAACAAGCGATAATGGTTTATGGGAAGAAATTTGCGCATGCCGGTAGCGACATAAACGATTTTAAGACTCGCCAAAAGCAAATGCGTTTTATGCAAAGCAGGGGCTTTGATGCCGAAGTGATTAGAGCGTGCTTTGTAAATCAAGAAGATTAGAATGACTAAACAGTCTTAAAAGCAGGGGATATCCCTAAGCAACATTATTCTTTAACACATGAGTCGTAACATGAATACAGCACAAATTCGTCAAGCATTTTTTGAGTATTTTCAAAAGCACCACCATCAAGTGATTCCCTCAAGTTCGCTGATTCCAGGTAATGATCCAACATTATTATTTACCAATGCTGGCATGGTGCAGTTCAAAGAAACCTTTCTTGGTTTAGAGCCTCGCCCTTATACCCGTGCTGTCACCGCACAATGTTGTGTCCGGGCTGGTGGAAAACATAACGATTTAGATAATGTTGGTTATACAGCAAGGCACCATACCTTTTTTGAAATGCTGGGTAATTTTAGTTTCGGTGATTATTTTAAGCGCGATGCGATTCAATATGCTTGGGAGTTTTTAACGAAAGTGCTGGGGCTGCCGCCAGAGCGATTGTGGATCACTGTGTTCCATGAAGATAAAGAAGCGGAAGATATTTGGCTTAACGAGATGAAAGTGTCTTCTCAACGGTTTTCCCGATGCGGTGAAAAAGATAATTTCTGGTCGATGGGAGATACCGGGCCGTGTGGACCTTGCACAGAAATATTTTACGATCACGGCCCTGAAATAGCGGGAGGACCTCCGGGAAGTCCTGAGGAAGATGGCGACCGATATGTTGAAATTTGGAATTTAGTGTTCATGCAATTTAACCGTGACCGACATGGGAAATTGCACCCATTGCCTAAGCCGTCCGTGGATACGGGGATGGGGTTAGAGCGCATAGCGGCTGTCGTACAGGGAGTTCATAATAATTACCATATCGATCTATTTACCACACTCATTGAATCGATCATTGCGTTAAAGCCAGATATTGATAAAAACAGTAACTCATTAAAGGTTATTGCGGATCATATTCGTTCATGTTGCTTCTTAATCAAAGACGGAGTAACTCCCAGTAATGAGGGACGAGGCTATGTATTACGGCGTATCATTCGCCGTGCTATTCGGCATGGAAACCAATTGGGATTAGAACTGCCATTTTTTTATCGGTTAGTGAAGCCGTTAATAGATGTCATGGGGGACGCGTACCCAGATTTAGCCAATAGCCAAACCCAGTTAGAAACCGTTTTGAAAAAAGAAGAAGAGAAATTTGCAGATACCATTTCGCAAGGGTTAACGTTGCTAAAAGCAGAACTTAGTCAGCTATCGGGAAAAGTTATTCCGGGCGAACTTGCTTTTAAATTATATGATACCTATGGTTTTCCAGTCGATTTAACGGCTGATATTGCGCGCGAATATCAAATGACGGTGGATATGGCTGAATTTGATGCTTGCATGACAAGGCAACGGGAACAATCCCAATCAGCAAGCCAGTTTGCCATTGACTACCATGACATGCCTGTTATTGAGCAAGAAAGTGCCTTTCATGGGTATGATGCAGATAGTATCCAAGCCAAAATTACTTATTTAACCAAGGATAATCAGCCGGTTTTGCAATTATCAGAAGGTGAAAGTGGTTTAGTGGTTTTGGATTCAACGCCTTTTTATGCAGAGAGCGGTGGGCAAATAGGCGATCAAGGCACCATTGAGAGTGATGAAGGCGTTTTTGAGGTGGAAGACACTCAAAAAATAGGCCAGGCAATTGTCCATCAGGGAAAAGTTCTATCCGGTGTTTTGTCGATGAAAGATACCGTCTCAGCGCGGGTGAATGCCCAGCGCCGCGATGCTATCCGCTTAAATCATACGGCCACCCATTTAGTTCATGAAGCGTTAAAACAGTGCTTAGGGGAGTCTGTTCAACAAAAGGGGTCTTTGGTTAACGACACCATCACCCGTTTTGATTTTTCTTACCACCAGGCACTTTCGCCAGAACAAATTCAACAAGTGGAAGATATTGTGAATGAGGTCATTCGTGCCAACATACCTGTGGCGACCGATGTGATGAGTATGGATGCAGCAAAAAAAGCCGGTGCTGTGGCTTTATTTGGTGAAAAATATGGTGATAAAGTTCGAGTTCTCAGCGTCGGTGATTACTCAAAAGAATTATGCGGTGGTACCCATGTGAATCGCACTGGCGATATTGGTGTGTTTAAAATAATTTCTGAGTTTGGTATTGCCAGCGGTATACGACGTATCGAAGTGGTAACAGGTGCCTATGCTTTGGGATGGTTGAACAGCCGACTCGATATGATGCAACGTATTGCCGATACTTTAAAAACCGGTGTGGGGAAAGTTGTCGCAAAAACAGCGCAATTAGTGGAAGATTTGAAAGCGGCAAATAAAGAGATAGCGGATCTAAAAAATAAATTAGCGGGCCAATCAAGTAAAGATTTGGTCAAAGAAGCGGTCTCAATTGGCACAGCTCAGGTACTAGTAAAAGAAATGCCAGAGCTTGATAGTAAAGGCTTACGACAGTTAGTTGATCAGTTGCGCAGCTCTATGCAGAATGCTGTGATTATGCTATACAAAATAGAAGATGATAAGATCAATGTGATAGCAGCGGTTGATAAAGCATTGATTGGGGGAATGCCTTCGGCCAAAGAGTTAGTCCAAATCCTATGCGGTAAAGGAGGAGGAAGAGATGAATTAGCTCAAGGAGGAGGCCCGCTGCCAACGGATCTGAATGAACGCTTGCTTCAAGTTGATACCATGATAAAGCAAAAGGTTAGTCGCTAACAGGGAAGGAACATCCCTAGCAGACTTTTCATAGTTTTGAAACGTAAGAATAAGGCGACATATGGCGCGATATGTGCAAAAATTTGGTGGAACTTCCGTTGCTTCGGCAGACCATATTCAAAAAGTGGCCTCTATCGTTGCAAAAGCATACCATGAAGGGCATCAAGTGGTGGTTGTTGTTTCCGCAATGGCTGGCGAAACCGATAAATTAATTGCCTTAGCCAAATCGTATGGCCCCAATCCGGATGGCAGGGAATATGCCACGTTAGTCTCAACAGGCGAACAAATTACCAGTGCGCTGACGGCCTTGGCATTACAGGCAATTAATATCCCTGCTAAATCGATGACCGGGTATCAGGCTGGTATTGAAACAAACGCAATTTATAAAAAAGCCCGGATCGAAACCATCCATAGCCAAGCAATCGAATCGGCTTTAAAAGAAGGGTTTGTCGTGGTGGTGGCAGGATTCCAAGGGGCTGATAAAGATGGCAATATCACCACTCTGGGACGGGGCGGTTCAGATACGACGGCTGTTGCAATTGCAGCCGCCATTAACGCGGATGAATGCCAAATATTCACCGATGTCGATGGCATATACACCTGCGATCCGCGTGTGGTTAAAAATGCCAGACGGTTAGAAGAAATTAGTTTTGAGGAAATGCTTGAATTAGCCAGCCTAGGTGCCAAAGTATTACAAATTCGCTCGGTGGAATTTGCAGGTAAATACAAAGTGCCCTTAAGGGTGTTGTCTTCTAAAGAGGCGGGACCTGGCACATTGATATCCATGGCCCAACGAGAAAAAATGGAATCGCCTTCTGTTACAGGGATTGCTTACAGCCGTCATGAAGCAAAGATTACATTATCCGGTTTGCCTTCCGAAAAATCGGCGGTTGCAACCGTATTGAGCAAATTGGCTGAACAGGGTGTTAACACCGATACCTTGTTACAGCATCCAACCAGTGATACTGAAATGGATTTTATATTTACCGTTCACCAAGATGAATATGGTCCGAGTATGGCGTTATTGCAATCCATGCAATCAGAACTCGGATTATCGCGAATTAGTAGCATCGAAAATTTAGCGAAGGTATCGGTAGTCGGAGCAGGGCTTAAAAGCCATCCTGAAATCGCACCTCAGTTATTCCGTACCTTGGATCAACTTGGCATCAATCTTCAGATGATTACGACTTCTGAATTAAAAATCACGGTGGTCATTGATAATCGCTTTGTCGATCAAGCAATCGTTGCCTTGCACGATGTCTTTAATTTAGCCATTATACGCGATGAGAGTAAAGAAGTGGTTTGATAAGAATTATCTGCTTATCGTTATATCATTAATCTCACCATTCTGCTAAAATTATAAACGAAGTTGGTCAGACAATCGCTCTTCACTTTAGAAGGGAGGAAAGTCCGGGCTCCATCGGGCAGAGTGCCAGGTAACGCCTGGGAGGTGTGAACCTACGGAAAGTGCCACAGAAAATATACCGCCAGCAATGGTAAGGGTGAAATGGTGCGGTAAGAGCGCACCGCGCAACTGGCAACAGTTGTGGCAGGGTAAACCCCACTTGGAGCAAGACCAAATAGAAGCCCTTGGGATCTCCCAACGCATGGCCCATGCGGGGCTTGGGTAGGTCGCTTGAGGTTGATAGTGATATCAATCCCAGATGAATGATTGTCCTCGACAGAACCCGGCTTACGACCAACTTCTTCTATTCAAAAACCTTTAAAGCCTTTTTTCTTGCATCTTGACGTATTAATAACGCCTTTATCACTAGGGAGATATTCTCATCATATATCTGCAGTATAATAAAAAAGTGGTGCGATATTTTTCCAATGATTCAACTATTTCTTGAAGATTGAGAGATATTAATCGCCCCTAATAAGAATAAATAATCAATAATAATTCAGCTTGGTGTCTTAGCAATTTAGAAATGTCACATTCTTTTTCAAAATAAAGCCATAATATTGATCAAATGAGTAATTATGTGTATAATTGATCTCTTTTTTAGCAATCGGAGAGAATTATGTCTGCTACTGGTCTTTTAGATAACTTTTATGATGGGGTATCATCCTTATCAAACTCACTAGCCTATCTTCCTTATACAGCAACCTATAGTATTTTTGCTAATAGCAGTGCAAGGCGAAATTATAAAGAATATTCAAATCAATTCAGTGATAAATCGGCAGATTTTGCAATGCAAGTGGTGGCGCAGCACAATGGATCAAATTATGCGGCTGGCTTATGCATTCTGCTTTCCCCAGTTTTACTACCCCTGACAATAGCAACATTTGTGCTAGCAATGGCGATTAAACTTGTTTCGACAATTAGTCAGCTTATTACTTATCCTATCGCTAGCGCGGTTGATGCTTGCTTTTCGCCTTCAAGCAAATAATCTGCTTACCGACCAATAATAATATTGGTCGGATTTATTTCTATCAGGTATATTTAAATAATTTTGTTGTCAGGGACGTTACCTAAGTAGACTCCAATAATTTTATCTCACCAATTAATGCATTGATCCTTAAATGAATGTAGGAATCGCTTTTATCGTATTTATTCGCTTCTTTTAATTGAAAATAGGCATCTCGGTGTCTGCCTTCGAGTAAAAAGCATTGTGCTTGGGTGAAGTAGGCGTAACTTAATCGCTTGTTTTGGTTTTCTGCGCGCGCCAATAAATAACAAAGCGCAACATCCTGCGGAAATTGGCGTTGCCCAGACACCAAGACCGACGTTGCTTCCTTCGCATTATTTTGTAACATGAGCTGCTTTGCGTAGGCTGCAATCACGGCATAGTTATCAGGATAATCTTCATACAGTGTTTTCATCAACATTAAGCCATAGTGTTTATCTTTGCTGTTTTGTTCGCTTTCAGCTAAGGCTAATTGGATAAAAATGTTATCAGGGGTTTGCTCATCAAGCTTGGTAAGCTGTTTCATTGCTTGTTCAAATTGGCGTTGTTTGGTTGCTAATAAGGCTTGGCCATAGTCGCAAGCCATTTTGGGCTGGCACGACTTGGCATAATATTTACTGAGTCGGAATTTATCCTCGGTTGAAAGTACGCGAATCAATTCCCGAAAATAAAAATAGTTAAAATCTGTACTAAATTTTTTGCCTTTCGTCGTTCCCGCCCTATTTTCTGATTCTGCTATTCTATCCTCATCCAGTGGATGAGTACGCAAAATAGCGGGAATATTGTCGGTATAATAATAGCGTGAGTTTTCTTGCATTTTTTTAAAAAAGCGAATCATTCCTTGGGGATTAATATTTGCTTTGATTAAATAATTGATACCGATGCGATCGGCCTCTTTTTCATTCGCACGAACAAAATTAATTCTATCTTGTGTTAATCCGGTTAACGAGGCCATCATAGCACCTTCTCCCAACACAGGGTTTAAAACACCTAATGCCAAGGAAGCTAGCATGGATGCCAGCATGGGGATGCGCATCTGCTTTTGGTGTTCAAGCATGGCATATAAGTGATGTTGTTCAACGTGGGCCATTTCGTGGGCCATCACCGAGGCAAGTTCTGATTCGGATTCTGTCGTTAAAATGAGTGATGTATTGATACCAATGAGTCCACCTGGTCCCGCAAACGCGTTTATCTCATTTGATTGAACGATAAAAAAGTAGGGGGGCTTGCCATCTTGGTCTTTAAACAGTCGTTTGCCTAGGTGGTTGATATACTGTACGGCAAGTGGTTCGCGTATCACTAAGCTAGATTGATTAATTTGTTGCCTAAATTCTTTTTCAAGCTCATCGAGTTCTTTATTCGTATAGGCTGTTAAGCCATAACCAGGCGAGGCAATCATAATTGAAAGAATAAACCACGCCATGAGTGAACGAAAATTGAAGCAGTTCAAGGTATTCTCAATAAGTTAAATAAATATTGTACACTATTTGCCTCGCATGGGAAAAAAATTTACTTTTGTTTTCAAGATGCCTCCTTCCAGCGAAGCGAAGCCCTTATTCTTTCAAGCTTGTTTTTATCCTGCATGTCGCTATTTCAATTAAAACTCTATCCTGACTAGGAAAATTTTGCTAGTATGTGAGCAATTTTTCCATCTATTTTATGTATGCACAGTTCATTCATGCTCGAAGCACTGGATGAGGCTAAGCGTTTTCGTGGGTATTGCGCTCCCAACCCATCCGTAGGGGCTATTGCTGTTAGAGGACAGGATGTTCTAGCACGCGCTGCTCATCAAGGTGCAGGCACTCCCCATGCCGAGATCAACTTATTAAATCAGCTTGAAGGTGATTTAAGCGATGTTCGTTTATATGTCACCTTGGAGCCCTGTAATCATTGGGGTCGAACTCCCCCCTGCGTGAAGCAAATCATTGAGAGAAACGTGAGCCAGATCATCTATGGATTTGCTGATCCCAACCCAGTCGTAAAACAAAATGATACACCAAAAATTTTAAGGGAAAATGGTATTGAAGTTATTCATTTTCCAATGCCAGAAATCGATCAGTTTTATCAAAGCTACCACTATTGGACACACCATCATCGTCCTTGGGTTACCGCTAAAATGGCAATATCCCTTGATGGTCGAATTGCCAATAAAGGGAATCAACCCTTTCAATTAAGTAATGAATTATGTCGCACCCATACGCACCTTCATCGTGATAGCAGTGATATTATTCTGACATCAGCCGCAACCATTCTAGCCGATGATCCATTGCTTAATGTTCGGATCAACGAGAAGGAAACCAGTAAGCCATTAGCGGTTGTTGATAGCGATTTAAGCGTACCCAAAGTAGCAAAAGCAATACAAGCTGCAAAAATAGTGTTACAATTTCACCAGCCAGAGGCAACGGTTGCGTCTGCTGTCACCAAGCACCATTTCTCAGTGCCCAAAAACCAGTTTGGGCTTGATATGGATGCGGTTATTCGTCTAATAGGTGAGCAGGGGTATCATGATGTATGGGTTGAAGCGGGTGGTAAGTTGTTTTCCTATTTGCACCAGCATAAATTGGTACAAACGACGTATTTATATGTTTCGCCTCATGTGTTAGGCAATCAAGCCATATCAGCTTTTTCTGATATGCCTAATTGGACCGAAGAAAAACCCGTCGTGAATTGGCAGATAATGGATGATAATGCCATACTTCGTTTGGATTGGTAGTTAAATCAGGATAATTCCATTGCCATAGTAGACATACGGGTAAATGGATTTGGGGGGACGTGAATGGATATTGCTCGTATACCTTGAATGATACAATCTTGCGAATAAAGCGGGTTTTGTAATGCGACTAAAACTTGATGAATTACCGCATAGGAGATTAAGTGTTTACCGGAATCGTTGAAAAAACGGCTCAAGTACTGAGTATTGCTGAAAAAAACAATGGCATCCGTCTAACCATCGATACGTGTTGGCCTGATATTCAACCAGGTGAAAGCATTTGTGTCAATGGTGCCTGTTTAACCGCACTAAGCAGTGATACGCATGCGCTGTTCGATCTTTCTCCCGAAACGTTAGATAAAACTTGTTTTCGGCGTTTAAAGCAAGGAGATTGGGTGAACCTTGAGCGGGCAATGCCCGCGAATGGGCGGTTTAGTGGCCATTATGTGACCGGTCATGTCGATACCTGTGCCACGTTAGTTAACAGTCACATGCTGGGCGATTATCATGTGATGGCATTTTCTCAATTTGTGGATAAGCATGCCTCACAGTATTTGCTTCCTAAGGGAAGCATCGCTATCAACGGAGTTAGCTTAACAATTAATAAAGCAGAAGGGGATTTTATTGAAGTGATGATTATCCCCCACACGCTCAAGTATACGAATCTTTCAAGTTTGCATGTTGGCGATTCGGTGAATATAGAATTTGATTATTTTGCAAGACTTATCGCCCATCAGGTGCGGTTAATTGAACAAGAGGTAATAAGCGTATGACAAACCCATTTTCGCCGATAAGCGCGGCAATTGAGGCAATGCAAAAAGGCCAAATGATTGTCCTATTAGATGATGAAGCTCGTGAAAATGAAGGAGACTTGGTTGTTGCTGCTGATTATGCAACCCCCCAAGCTATTAATTTTATGTCTCGATTTGGTCGAGGACTCATTTGTCTTTCAATGGCAGAAAGATTAATTGAAAAACTGCATCTACCCATGATGACTTCCAAAAACCAGTCATCCTTTGGCACAGCCTTTACCGTATCCATCGAGGCAGCCGAAGGCGTCACCACGGGAATTTCAGCCCAAGATCGAGCCAGGACAATTGCTGTTGCTATCGATCCCAATTCGGGACCACAAGATGTGATAAGCCCAGGCCATGTATTCCCACTAAAGGCTCATCCCAAAGGGGTGCTTGCAAGACAGGGTCAAACTGAAGGCAGTGTTGATTTAGCAAGACTCGCAGGGTTAACGCCTGCCGCTGTTATTTGTGAAATCATTAATGAAGATGGCACAATGAGTCGGCGCGATCAGCTCGTAGATTTTGCTGAGCAACATAACTTACTGATGGTCACCATTAAAGACCTGATTGAATATCGTATTACGCATGAAAGGTTAATTGAGGTAGCTTCCTCCGCCAGGCTCCCAATCAAGGGATTAGGCGACTTTACCATGACAGTATTTCATAATGAATTGGATCAATCGGAGCATTTTGCTTTAGTTAAGCCGCCTAGAGATGGAAATAAAGTACCCCTTGTTCGTATACATTCTGAATGCATCACGGGTGATGTGTTTGGTTCGTGTCGCTGCGATTGTGGTTCTCAGCTAAAACATGCGCTTAATCAAATCGGAGAAGAAGGGGGCGTGTTGATCTATTTGCGGCAAGAAGGAAGAGGGATTGGACTTGCTAATAAACTAAAGGCATACGCCTTACAAGATCAAGGCTATGATACAGTCGATGCAAATTTAAAGCTCGGTTTGCCTGCCGATAATCGCAGTTATGCAATTGCTTATCAAATTCTAACGCATTTGGGCTTGTCTGTTGTCAGGTTAATCACCAATAACCCTAATAAGTTGGAAGCACTGCAAAATTATGGTATTCAAGTAGCAGAAAGAGTAAACTTACCGGCATATGCGACCACAGAAAACAGAGACTATTTGGCAACGAAAAAAGATAAATTAGGTCATTTAATGTCATTTGAAGAGTAAAATGGGATAAGGAATTAATGCAGTTATTCAGAGGGTTTCAACATCAACACTTTCAGGATAATCCCATTGCTGCAACCATTGGCAATTTTGATGGCGTTCATCTTGGCCATCAAGCATTAATTCAAGCATTGAAATTACAGGCAGCGAAACACCTTCTACCCACGGCGGTTATATTGTTTGAACCCCAACCCGCTGAATATTTTCAGCGAGAACAGGCTCCTGCTCGATTATATTCGCTCCGAGAAAAACTGCGTCAGCTTGCTCAGCTAGGTATTGATTATGCAATCTGCTTGAAGTTTGATAAAAAGATGGCGCTGAGACCGGCAGACGATTTTGCAAAGCGTATTTTGTTTAACACATTAAATATTAAATACCTTTTAACGGGCGAAGATTTTCGATTCGGATATCAGCGTCAGGGAAATTATGAAACACTCCAACGACAAGCAAAGCTCTGCCATGCAGAGGTTGACTGTTTTAATAATTTTACCGTTGAAAAAAATCGGGTTAGCTCAACTAATATTCGACAAGCCTTGGAACGAGGCGATTTTGAATCGGCTGAACGGTTGCTTGGTAGGACTTATGCGATATCAGGACGCGTCATGCATGGTGATAAACGAGGACGAAAGTGGGGAATACCCACAGCGAATATTAAATTAAGCCATAACCGAATGCCGATTCAAGGCGTGTTTGATGTTTGGGTGATGCGTTCGAATGGACAAGCTCATGCTGGGGTGGCGAACATCGGCAACCGGCCTACCGTTGATGGAACTACCTTTTTTTTGGAAGTGCACCTTCATCATTTTGAACAGTCGCTGTATGGCGAACGGTTGCGAGTTGTTTTTTTACACAAACGGCGAGATGAGATAAAATTTGCTAATGTTGATGACTTAATTCGCCAAATCCATCAAGATATACAAGAAAGTGAAGCCTATTTTGCCAAACCTAACAACTTTGATAGATGAAGAGTAATATGCAATGACAGATTATAAATCCACGCTTAACCTCCCCACAACTGAGTTTCCCATGAAGGCAAGTCTTAGTCAGCGGGAACCGCAACGATTAGAAGATTGGGATACGTCTGGGCTTTACCAAGCGATGAGCAAAGAGCAAGCCCAAAAGCCATTATATGTTTTGCATGATGGCCCTCCCTATGCAAATGGCCATCTCCATTGTGGTCATGCGTTAAATAAAATTTTAAAAGATATCACCGTTAAATCAAAGGTAATGAGCGGTTATCGTGCGCCATTTGTGCCAGGCTGGGATTGTCATGGTCTGCCAATTGAGTTAAATGTGGAAAAGAAGGTAGGAAAAGCGGGACATAAACTATCTGTCAGTGAGTTTCGCGAAAAATGCCGTGAATATGCCTCCAGTCAAATTGATATACAACGCAATGAATTTAAAAGGCTTGGTGTGTTTGGTGATTGGAATCATCCGTATCTGACTATGGATTTCCGCTATGAAGCGGATATCTTACGATCGTTAGCACAGATCATTGCAAATGGTCATTTACATCAAGGATTCAAGCCAGTTCATTGGTGTATCGAATGTGGCTCTGCGCTTGCTGAAGCGGAAGTTGAATACGATGATAAGCAATCACCGTCGATCGATGTTGCTTTTATCGCCGTTGATGCTGACGAAGCTTTGAAACGGTTTGGCGATACTTCACCGACAAAACCAGTGGTTATTCCCATTTGGACCACCACGCCTTGGACCCTGCCTGCGAACGAAGCTGTTTGTGTTCATCCCAAACTAGACTATGTTTTGGTTGATACGAAGCAATGTTATTTCGTTGTCTGTGCTGATTTATGTGATGACGTAATGGCACGATATGGCATTGAGTCGTTTGAAAAAGTTGCTGTCTGCCAAGGTAACGTTTTGGAATCTATGTCACTCAAGCATCCATTGTTTGATAAAAAAGTGCCAGTTTTGTTAGGCGAACATGTGACGACTGAATCCGGAACCGGCTGTGTCCATACTGCCCCTGCACATGGCCCAGACGATTATGCTGTCGCAGTACAATACAACATTGAGATTCATAACCCGATCATGCAAAATGGTTGTTTTGTGGAATCGCTCCCCCTTTTTGGTGGTCTACACATCAATAAAGCACAACAGCCCATCTTGGAGCGTTTGCAGCATGAGGAAGTTTTATTAAGTCATCAATCGATTTTACATAGCTATCCTCATTGTTGGCGTCATAAAACCCCAACTATCTTCCTAGCAACGCCTCAGTGGTTTATTTCCATGGATAAAAATGGCTTGAGGGAGCAAATTTTAGCTGAAATTAATCGGGTCCAATGGTTACCCGAATGGGGCAAAGAGCGAATGGCAAAAATGGTTGAGAATAGACCTGATTGGTGTATATCGCGCCAAAGATCATGGGGAACCCCCATGCCATTGTTCATTCATCGTGAAACCAGAGAACTTCATCCCCAAACTGTTAATTTAATCGAAAAAGTCGCCCAAAAAGTTGAAACTAATGGGATAGATGCATGGTTTGATTTAAATCCCGAAGAATTATTGGGGAAAGACGCAAGTGAATACGAAAAAATGACCGATACCTTGGATGTTTGGTTTGATTCGGGTGTGTCCCATTATACCGTGTTAAAGCAACGCCAAGAGTTGGGATACCCCGCAGATGTGTATCTAGAGGGGTCGGATCAATATCGTGGTTGGTTTAATTCGTCGTTAACCACTGCTGTTGCTATCAATGGTTCAGCACCTTATAAAACCGTCGTAACTCATGGCTTTACTGTCGATGCGGATGGAAAGAAACTGTCGAAATCGAAGGGAAATTATGTCGCGTTAGACACGCTGGTCGCAGACTATGGTGCGGACATCTTGCGTTTATGGGTTTGTTCAGCTGACTTTCAACAAGAAGTTAGCATATCAGATGAAATCATGCGACGTATCAGCGACACCTACCGGCGCATCCGCAACACGGCTCGTTTTCTACTAGCAAACCTGTTTGATTTCGATCCTCAGAAAGATGCTTTACCCGCGGAACAACTCGTCGCGCTCGATGCATGGGCAATTAAGCGCGCTCAACAAATTCAAGCGGAAGTAATCGATGCCTACGATACGTTTGACTATCATGTCATCTATCAAAAAGTCCATCATTTCTGCTCCATCGATATGGGTAGCTTTTATTTAGATATCATTAAAGATAGACAATACACCTTACCCAAAAACAGTGCGGCCCGGCGATCTTGTCAAACGGCAATGTATCATATTGCTCATGCCTTGACTCGCTGGTTGGCACCCGTACTTTCCTTTACCGCGGAAGAGATATGGCAGTACATCCCTGGCGTTAAAAACGACTCGGTGTTCTTAAATGAATGGTATGACGCTTTCCCAGATGTTGCTTCGATCGACATGGCATTTTGGTCAACATTGCAACCGATACGCGATGAAGTGAATCGAGCGCTTGAAATGAAACGAAAAGAAGGTGTGATTGGTTCAGGGTTAGTGGCTAATGTGACCTTGTATGCTGGGGAGGGTATTCGTTCGATGCTGGAATCCTTAGAAGACGAACTGCGGTTTTTACTTATCACTTCCAACGCTAAGATTCGAGCCTTCAAAGAAGCGCCAAACCATAGCTTTCAAGCAGAAAACTTGGAATTAGCCATTGTCGTTGATGCCTCAGAAGACCCTAAGTGCACACGTTGCTGGCACAGACAACCCGATGTTGGGAGTCATGCGGATCATCCTGATTTGTGTCATCGTTGTGTCAACAACATTACCGGCATTGATGAAATAAGGTCTTTTGTATGAGTCGATGGCAACCGTTGCTAGTGTTGTTCCTGGTCATCTTCTTTGATCAACTCACTAAGTATTGGGCGTTAACCAGTTTAACACCCTACAATTCTGTGCCTGTCATACCCATGTTAAGTTGGATGCTTGCTTTCAATACGGGCGCGGCTTTTAGCTTTCTAAGTGGTGCTGGCGATTGGCACCGATGGTTTTTTACTGGCTTTAGCCTCACCATGTGTACTGTCTTGTTTATATGGATGTGGCGGACAGCCCTCAAGGCGAGATGGCAAGCAATGAGCTTGGCGATGATTATTGGCGGTGCTTTTAGTAATGTGATTGATCGATTTATTCATGGTGCCGTGATCGATTTCATCCTCGTTTATTACAAAAACTACCATTGGCCGGTGTTTAATATAGCGGACAGTGCAATTTGTATTGGCGCTTTTTTGTTATTTTTTACATTAAAGTAATACAGGAATGCGTTCAAAATCTGCCAGTTAATTCACGCGTTAGCGACATTCTCATATTTGTTAAGAGACAACTTGGTTTTCAGTCATTGCTTTTAAGTGTTCATTTTCAGGATTGCAAATGCTAACCGAGATGACAGATGGGATTGCCAGGTATTGTTCTGCTATATCCCAATCAATATCAGCCGGTATTTGCTTTAATTCAGGAAGGTAATGCGATAACGTTTGACAAAAGGATAAAGAAGCTGGCAAAGGGCGAACTTTTTTGCAGCCCAACGCAAAGATTTGCATGGCTTCTGACACGGTCGCTACACCTGGCAAATAATCAATGGAATAAATCGAAGCGGTTTGCACAAGTGAGGGTAAAAAGCCGGGACTGGTGACAAAATCAACTTGAGCAAGGTAGCTATCTTCAAGCTGTTGCGTCGTGATAACCAAGCCTGCACCCAAAATGATGTCCCCAAATTTTTCTTTGATTGCTTTTAGCCGGCTCATGTCATGGCTTTGCACCTCAATACGACGAAACCCTGCTTGTAACGCATGTTCAATGCGACTTTCTAATAAGTCATCTGCCACCAGGCTTACGATTATTGATTCGTTACTATACAAATTGGTCGTCATAAAGCGATCTCTTTGGTTAATCTATATCATTAATATAACCAAGACGCTTAAAAAAGCAAGTTACTTAGTTATTGATTATAGCAATTGGCATATATCCATGATTAATGCCATAGTAGCATTCTTATCATGGAAAGCAAACCTCTTGTGCAAAATATGACTATGAATTAAGGTAGTAGATAGTATCCCTAGTGAAGTTGATTAAATGGAGATGATCAATGGACGATCAGATTTTTAATCCTACTCATGTTGAAAATGCTAAGTGGGTTGAAAAGTTAATTAAAACCTACCCCCATGAAACTTACTTTATGGCATCAAAACCCTACCAAGTTGAAAAGGATGGCAAGCCTATCAACTTAATTCCAACCCATAGTCTTATTAAAGCTATCCGACTAGTCAACGATGTTAAACAGCCCCTTTCTGGGAGTGATAAATACTTTGTTTTGGATAACTGGATACTAGCAAAGGGGGCGTTTGGTGAAGTAAAAAATATCAGTGTTCGATGGCAAATTAAGAACGAAGCGTTTGATTATAAAACTAAAACAACGCGCATTGCGAAAACTACCTATGAAGATGACTCGATGATGTCGTCATCCATAGAGCCATCATTAATGCCAACATCAAATGGCCCCATTCAGCGGATGAGTATTGGTGAAGCCGCCGATGAATTTAATCTGTTGGCGAAAATTCCTTATTTCAAAATCAAATATGATTTGATTGATAGCCATCATGCGTTTACCACGATCATGGCTAAAGTCGGTTTTGAAAGCTTGAAAAAATGGATAAAAATGTGGCGTGCGTATCCTTCAATCATGACGACGAATCAAGCGTTAGGTCTGGCTATAGCCATATTGGATATGGTGGATGAGTTTCATCATCAATATGGCATTGTCCATACGGATATTAAACCAGCAAACATACGATTAGAACTTGTCAAAGGTCAATTAAAACCCAAGTTAATTGATCTAGGTCTTGCTTATCGTATTGATATGCCGGTATATGGAAAAAGAGGCCATTTTGGCTACCTCGATCCCTATAATATCAATGATCAAGACGAATTAGTCGATGAAAAGTCTGATCAATATTCAACGATGATTTCCGTTATGGAGCTATTTGGTTTCAATACGAAGCATATACCGAGCCATTACCCATCCTATATTTATTATCCTAAAATCGATTATTGCCCCTTATTTTTAGATCAATCCGATTTAAAGGTTGAGCATCGTGATAAGTTGATAAAGGTTATTGAAGAGGCAACGATAGCTCACAGGAACCGGCGTGGTAATTTTGAAAGCGTTCGTGATGCATTTCGAGACGTTTTAATGGAACGTTTAGGCAAAACGACTTTCCACAATGATCTACTAAGTAAATACCGGGAGTCGTTGGAACATGATTTCAAAACAACGAAGTATAAATCAGCATCCTCTTTAGATGAGTTTTTTCGAAATTATGAAGCGGCCATTGCATTGGATGAATTAATAACAGCTGGCTCCTTGGATAAAGTTATGCCAATTCCCCTCAAAGATGTGGTCCAAATTGCCTTTCATAATAAGCAGAGCAGTGGTGATTTGTTTTTGGAGATTCAAGGTACTGTGTTATCAATCTTAAATCGCATGTCGATAAAAACGATTTGGCCTGATTCATTGGTGAATTATTATCGTGCCACAGTGGCATTATCAGAAGAACCGATGTTAATTAATGCAAATTCTTTGTCAATGATAGCTAAGAGAATAGCCAATATCCGAGAACTAGAAGACGTATTAGTCAGTGCGGTAGACTTACCGGAAAAGCCGATCCTTACCAATTTATCATTATTTGCTAACGCTGATGGATTGCCGCCTCAACAAAGTATTCTATCCGCCGAGATAGACAAAATAGGTGATTGCGCGATATAATCTGCCAAATTATTTGTCATATAGATGTTTATGAATCACAATGTCGGATTTGTCAGCCTCGGCTGTCCTAAAGCACTGGTTGACTCGGAAAGAATCATTACCCAGCTCAAAGCGCAAGGATATCAATTATCCAATTCCTATCAAGATGCCGGGGTTGTTGTCATTAACACCTGTGGTTTTATAGATTCGGCAGTGCAAGAGTCACTGGACACGATTAAAGAGGCCATGGCTGAGAATGGGCGTGTGATCGTAACGGGTTGTTTAGGTGCCAAGGCAGACATCATTAAGCAGGCTTGTCCCGATGTCTTACATATTTCAGGGGCACATGCTTATGAAGAGGTTGTGCGAGCGGTCCACCGACACTTACCCCCACCAACGGATCCGTTTACCCAATTAATTCCCCCTCAAGGGATAAAGTTAACGCCAAGACACTATGCCTACTTAAAAATATCCGAAGGTTGTAATCAAAAATGCACTTTTTGCATTATTCCTACCATGCGAGGAAAATTGCAAAGCTACCCTATCGAGCAGGTGCTTTCGGAAGCGAAACGATTAAAGAACGCAGGCGTTAAAGAGATTTTGGTTATTTCCCAAGATACTAGTGCCTATGGTGTGGATACAAAGTACGTTGAAAAGACGTGGCAAAATAAACCAATCAAAACGCGATTTTATGATTTATGCGAACAATTAGGCGAGCTTGGTCTTTGGGTACGATTACATTATGTCTATCCCTATCCTCACGTCGATGACATTATCCCTTTGATGCGTGATGGCAAAATCCTCCCTTATTTAGATATTCCTTTACAACATTCCCATCCAAGAATTTTAAAAGCGATGAAGCGGCCCGCCAATCAAGAAAATACGCTCAATCGAATTCAGTCATGGCGAGCGATATGTCCAGAAATCACCATCCGCTCAACGTTTATTGTGGGGTTTCCTGGGGAAACGGAAGAAGAGTTTGAGCATTTATTAGCATTCTTGCAACAAGCACAGCTTGACCGAGTGGGGTGCTTTCAATATTCCCCCGTTGAAGGTGCCAAAGCGAACGAATTGGCAAACCCAGTGGAAGAATCAGTTAAAGAAGCCCGTTATCATCGCTTTATGCAAGTACAAGCTGACATTAGTTTTAAGAAAATGCAGCAAAAGATAGGCAATCAATTAACGGTGTTAGTGGATGAAATCCAACCCGACAAAGTCGTTGCCCGAAGTCAGGCAGACGCACCTGAAATTGACGGGTTAGTCTACCTTCCCCTCAACGCTTCTGTTGCAGTAGGGGACATGGTTGACGTTATCATTGAAGATAATGATGAATATGATTTATACGCTGACTATGCTTCATTGAGCGACTGATTGTAAATGCTGGGATAATGATTCTTCGGATTGCTCGCCAATCAATCGGTGCTCGATGAGTTCATGACCTTGCTTGTCCAGGAAGATAAACGTCGGTGGCGCGATGACTTGAAAGTATTTCAACATCGCCTTCTGCTCGTCGTTAAGCCGGGTAACATCGGCCTTAATAACGACATAGTCACTTAGTGCTTTCTCAATAGCCCCTTTATTGAGTACCCCTTTTTCCATGGCTTTGCAAGATGCACACCAATCGGCATAAAAATCGATAAACACGGGTTTGCCATGGGCTTTTTCAATGGCTTCAGTCAGTGCTAATTGGCTATAAACAACGTGACGATTGTTATGTATATTGGATGAGGCTTTTGGGGCGGCGAGCTTTGTCAGTGGCTTCATCGGATCGTCTGCGCCCATGGATGCGCCAATAAGTATCAGAAAACCATACATAAACAGTAAGATGCCTAACGTTTGAAACGAGCGCTTGCCACGTTGCTGGTTTGGGAGGATGCCACCCACATAGAGGCCTGAAAAGATCAATAAAGCAGCCCAGAGTAACATAGTCATGAACTCAGATAGAATTCGACTTGATAGGTAGATAGCTAGGGCTAATAACAAAATGCCAAAAAACGATTTAACTAGGTTCATCCATTGACCTGCTTTAGGCAGGTATCGCCCGGCTGCTGTGCCAATGATTAACAGCGGGGTGCCCATGCCAAGCCCTAGGAAAAACAGCGCTAGGCTTGCAAACACAACCTTGCCGGTTTGCGCGATATAGCCCAATGCACCAAGAAGCGGTGCGGTGACACAGGGGGATAATATGAGCGTCGATAAGCAGCCCATTATCGCAGCGCCAAGATAATGCCCCCCTTGCTGGCGTCTTTGAACATTCGCAAGCTTCGCTTGCCAGCTTGGGGGTAACGTCAGATCGTAAAAGCCAAACATGGCCAAGGCAAGCAAGACAAAAACTAAGCTAAATAAGGTAATAGCCCAGTTGGATTGCATAATCAATTGTAGATTAGATCCTAGCAGAGCGACCAAAGCCCCAACAAGTGCATAGGTCAAGGCCATGCTTAGGACATAACTTAGCGAAACTAAAAACGCTCGTCGCATGGTCACAGTCTGACCTTGCCCAACGATGATGCTTGATAGCACAGGAATCATTGGCAGGACGCAGGGCGTCAATGATAAGAGAAGTCCAAAACCAAAAAATAGCAATAGCACTGTAAACGGATGACGTTCAGTAAAGAGTTTTTCGACCGCTTTATCTTGCGAAATAAGAAGAATCGCTTTATCAATCTTGTTCGTGATTGGATTTATCAATTGGCTATGAATGAGTTGCCGATTCTCATTAAAAGCTAGATTGACCATATGGTGCTGTGGCGGATAACAAAAGCCCTCATCTGAGCAGCCTTGGTAATTGACTTGTAGTTGAGCGATACCCTGTGTAGTTGCTTGGATGATCACAGGAAGGTTAATGATTTGGCGATAAATCGCAATTTTTTTACCCTGAGCATCTCGTTTCAATTCGCTTTTTGGGTAATGTGTATTTTGGATGGTGAAACGCTCTGGACTCGATTCTTTTAGCGTGAGGCGATTTTTATAGATAAAATAACCCGGTTTAATATGAAACGTCACCCGTATCGTGTTTGGGCTTTGTACTTGTGTTGATAAGGAGAATGCTTCTTCAGCGGGAAGAGGTGAGGCGATGGTATTGATTGATAGAATAGACATCAATAGGAATAGTAGAATCTTGGGCATATCGATTATAATTTGAGCTAAAAAAATAAAGACCATCCTTATTGTATCGATTCAAAGATAAAAAACAAATTTTTTTGTAAAATCTTCCTTGAAAAATTCGTAAATGTCCATATATGTTTGTCATCCTGTTTCATAGATTGAAACATGACCCTATAGCGGTTTATCCCGCTTGATAAAAATAGAGTTTAAATTAACCAGGAGAAAACGAGTATGAAAATTCGTCCTTTACACGATCGTGTTGTCGTTCGTCGGTTGGAAGAAGAACGTAAAACAGCTGGTGGCATCGTTATTCCCGATAGTGCTACTGAGAAACCCATGCGAGGTCAAATAGTTGCTGTTGGTGTTGGCAAGTATCTTGATAATGGTGACGTTCGTGCTTTAGCAGTTAAAGTAGGGGATGTTGTTCTGTTTGGGAAATATTCTGGCACTGAAGTCAAAATTGATGGTGAAGAGCTCGTTGTCATGAAAGAAGATGACATCATGGGTGTAATTGAAAAATAATTGAATGAGTTAATCAGGAGATAGTAATGGCTAAAGAATTAATATTTGGCGACAATGCCCGCCAACAAATGATCGCCGGCGTCAATGCATTAGCAGATGCAGTTCAAGTAACGATGGGTCCTCGCGGACGTAATGTTGTTTTAGAGCGTTCTTTCGGTGCACCAACTGTCACAAAAGACGGTGTTTCGGTTGCTAAAGAAATTGAATTTGAACACCACTTTAAAAACATGGGTGCTCAAATGGTTAAAGAAGTAGCTTCTAAAACCTCTGATACAGCAGGTGATGGTACGACCACTGCAACTGTGTTGGCACGAGCAATTCTGACAGAGGGTCACAAAGCGGTTGCTGCTGGTATGAACCCGATGGATTTGAAGCGCGGAATTGATAAAGCGGTTGCTGCCGTCACTGAAAAATTACAATCCATGTCTAAGCCATGCCGTGACAGCAAAGCAATTGCCCAAGTTGGTACGGTGTCTGCCAATGCTGATACGATCGTTGGTCAGCTAATTGCCGATGCAATGGAAAAAGTTGGTAAAGAAGGCGTTATCACGGTTGAAGAAGGTAATAGCTTAGAGAATGAACTTTCTGTCGTAGAAGGGATGCAGTTTGATCGTGGCTACATTTCTCCATACTTCATCAACAATCAACAAAATATGAGTGCTGAACTAGATAGCCCATACATTCTGTTAGTTGATAAGAAAATTACTAACATTCGTGAAATGTTAGGCGTTCTTGAAGCCGTCGCAAAATCAGGTCGTCCTTTACTGATCATTGCCGAAGATGTTGAAGGCGAAGCGTTAGCAACTTTAGTTGTGAATAACATGCGTGGGATTGTTAAAGTTTGCGCTGTTAAAGCACCTGGTTTCGGTGATCGTCGTAAGGCAATGTTGCAAGATATTGCTATTTTGACCAACGGCCAAGTTATTTCCGAGGAAATTGGCAAGAGTTTAGAAGGTGCTTCCTTAGAAGATTTAGGTGCTGCTAAGCGTGTGGTTGTTACAAAAGAAAACACGACTATCATTGATGGTGAAGGCAAAGCGACAGAAATCGAAGGACGCGTTAAACAAATTCGTGCTCAAATGGAAGAAACGTCTTCTGACTACGATCGTGAAAAACTTCAAGAGCGTGTTGCTAAATTAGCTGGCGGTGTTGCTGTCATTAAAGTAGGTGCTGCGACTGAAGTTGAAATGAAAGAGAAGAAAGCGCGCGTTGAAGATGCGTTGCATGCAACTCGTGCAGCTGTTGAAGAAGGTATCGTTGCCGGTGGTGGCGTGGCTCTAATTCGTGCACAAGTAGCGCTTGATAAGATTAAAGGTGAGAATGCTGATCAAGATATGGGAATCAGCTTATTACGTCGTGCAATCGAGTCACCATTGCGCCAAATTGTTAGCAACGCTGGCTATGAAAGCTCTGTGATTGTAAACAAAGTACGTGAAGGCAAAAGTAACTTTGGTTTTAATGCGGCTACTGGTGAGTACGGTGATATGGTTGAGCTAGGTATTCTTGACCCAACGAAAGTCACTCGCACAGCATTACAAAATGCGGCATCGATTGCTAGCCTTATGTTAACCACAGAGTGCATGGTTGCTGATTTACCTAAGAAAGAAGACAGTGCTGCTGGCGATATGGGCGGCATGGGTGGTATGGGCGGCATGGGCGGCATGGGCATGATGTAAGTCCAAGCTGAGTCATACTGCTTTTGGTAGCCAAATTGGGCTACCTCCTAAAAAGCCCGCTTTCTGCGGGCTTTTTTTATGGGTATCTCAAGCACAATGAGTTCCACATCGAAATCATGCCTTCGATTCAGCAACCCCTCATCCGCCCTTTGAGCACCTTGCCCTCATGTCTGGGATAAAGAAAATTGAAGGAAGTTTATTAGTGAGCACACCCGCTTGAAATCAATAAATAAGTTCGGTAGAATCTGTTTGCCTTGATAGGGTTCAAGGTTAAGCGTCAGTATTAACGACGCTTTTAAGTCCAATCAATGATATAAAGGAGTTAGTATGAAGTCGATTCTTCTATCTGGAATGGTTGTTATTTCACTCGTATCAACCAATGTGTTGGCAGCAGCCAAGACACCGCCAGCAACCCAGGTTAAAACCCAGACGCCACACACCATAAACCTCAATAAAGCAGAAGCAAAAGAGATACAAAAAGCTTATAAAGGCTTAGGGTTGCGGCGAGCGCGTGCTATTGTCGCTTATCGAAGTGAACATGGGCCATTTAAGTCAGTGGCTGATGTAGCACAAGTGAAGCAGCTCGGCAAAGCCTACACGAAGCATAATCTAACAAAGTTAGAAAAAATATTTACTGTGAGTGAGTAGGGGCTTTTGCAGACCGGGCTATTGGCCCGGTCAAACGTCATTGCATCCAGTTTTGTAAGGCTTCGATTATTTTTTTCGCTTGATCTTCACTGGAAATATTAAACTTTGATTTTTGCCAATATTCGCCGTTTCTCTTTTGATATCGACGTATGGAGTACTTAACGGGACCATATTCGCCTTTAGCGTTATCCCAGTCTTGGTAACGAAACATCACCGTAGCCCAGGCACCTTTTGATAATATTACTTTATCTAATTCTTTGGTTGTTTCAATACCATTTTCTTCATAAGTTACGGTTAAATCATCAACATGTTCATTCATAGAAAGCATTCCAATCAAAAAAGTTCGAGATTACTCGAAAACAGGGGTGCAAATCAACAAAACTCTGCATGGAAATCAAAAATACCTATTTAACTGATAAAAATGGTTTCCTCGACATCTTGCGTATTTCTGATTATGGCCTATGTTTGACATGTTCGGAATGGCGTAATAACGCTATCTATCAAGATCCATCATTGATTTCGATTAATTTGCCGCCTTGAAACTTCAGTTGAAGAGGTGGTTGATATTGTCCGAATTGATATATCCAGGTCTCAGGTTTTTTGATGCCAGGTAATGGTTTACGTATAAAGGTATTATTCATATTGCTGGGGTTGCCACAAGCGGTGTACACCATGCTAACAGGGTCCCCTACAGAAAAACTGCCACCATCACAAATTGAGTTGGCATTCACACTGCCACCATCCATTTGGATATCGACAATTTTATTATCCATCACGCTAACAACCAAACTGGTGCCATGATTATTACCCGTTGGAATTTGCCAAACACCATAAAATGCTTTTGATCCACCCGCTTGATTATAGATTAATTGCTGGACAGGCACTTTTTCAGTTGCTGCGCTTTGGCTTTGTTGTTTGCTTAACGGCTGCCCGCAAGAAGCGGCGACTTGGTCTTCCGACATACCAACCGATATTGTCTGATTTTTACCGGGGCAAAAATAATTGGTGCCAGCGAAACCTATAGATAGGTTGATGGCTAATAAGCCACTAATTAATAGGAAATATTTCATCGTCGTTTCCTGGATTCCCGCAATTAATATAATTATAGACGCAAGGCTACGTAAAATGCGAATTATATTAGGCGAACCGGTAATGAAGCAGAAATGAAAATACTCATTAATTGCAGCAGAAGAAGTATAACTAACGGTGAAAAATCAAAGCCTGACATACTTGGTAGTATGTAGCGACCAAGCTTGAGCAACGGTTCTGTAAATAAAACTAAGATATCTTGGACTGGATGATGCCAATCTGGGCGCACCCAACTCATAACTGCACGAATTAAAATAGCAAAAAACAGTAAATTAAGCGGCATAATCACCAAATCGGCGACGATGAGAATCAATAGATAATGGAAAGGAAGCGCTCGATAAAAGAGAATATCGCCGATGATGTATTTGATAATGACAATGATTAGTAGTGTGATGACCACATTGTAGGGAAGGATGGGACGATTTTTTTCTAAATCAAAGACCTTTTTACTGAGATTAACGAGTGGATTGGTTAAGTTATTAACTAGTTGACTAATTTGATGAAACGGACTCACTTTAAAATAATATAAACCGATGCGGATGAGAAGCGCATAGCTAATAATCGCAAAAACGAGTGAATATAGGTATAGGAGAACTGTTAAAATTGCATTCATTGAGCACTCTCACTTAGTTGTTTCGCTTTATTGCAGGAAGCTGCCATGGCCTCAGCTATGATTGTGTTTAAATGATTCATTTCCATGACCTTTAATGCTTCTGCCGTTGCACCACCAGGTGATGTTACCTGTTGCCTTAATGTTTCAAGGGGGAGCTGGCTTTTTTGGCTGAGTTTAAGGGCACCAAGCATGGTTTGTTCAGCATATTCTCTCGCATGCGCTTTATCAATACCTAATTTTTGTGCTCCTTCGATCAGGCATTCAAGGAGATAAAAAATGTAGGCAGGCCCACTACCAGATAAGCCTGTGTAGGCATCAATTAATTCTTCAGTCTCCAGCCAAACATAGATGCCACTATGAGAGAAAATGTTATCCATCTTGTTTTTATTTTCATGAGAGCAGTAAGCATTGGCCACGAGTTGGGTTGCTCCATAGCCTACTGAAATAGGGGTGTTGGGCATTGCTCGGATGATTGGCTGGTGTTTGGGGGCTAGTCTGGATAATTGGTCCAGTGTAACCCCCGCTGCAATCGATAATAAAACACTGTTTTTTGAAAGAGCTAGTGATGGCAGGACTGATTTAATGAGTTGCGGTTTGACTGCTAAGACCACCACATCCATCATCTCAATAACGGCATTATTGTCGTTATGTGTATAAATTCCATCCGACTGGCGTCCTTCCCTTAAGCTCGGTGAACAAGCATGGACGGCCAAAAGGTCGGTGCTATTTAAACCATGAGCAATAGCTTTAGCCATATTACCAAAACCGATAAAGCAGATATTCATTCTCTCGCTCCAAAAATTGCTTCCCCAACTCGTACAATGGTACTACCTGCCCTAATTGCCGCTGTTAAGTCGGAAGACATTCCCATTGACAACGTATCTAACGGACATCCAAGTTGATTGGATAAATCCTGCTTCAGATTGGTCAAGCGTCTAAAACTTAGAAATTGTGCTTCACTGCTAGTTTGTGGTTTAGGTATCGCCATCAACCCTCTCAGAGATAGATTTTCCATAGTTTTAATCTGGGTCGCTAATGGTAAACAATCGGTTATAGAAACGCCAGATTTAGACGATTCATTATCCAGATTGACTTGAATACAAATATTCAATGGTGGCATATTATGAGGACGGCATTGGTTTAATAGCTTAGCGACTTTGATTCTATCTACCGTGTGAACCCAGGAAAAATGTTGGGCAATATAGGCGGACTTTTTACTTTGGATGGACCCAATAAAATGCCACTCAATGGCTAAGTCCGCTAATTGGTTCATTTTATCTAAGGCTTCTTGAACATAATTTTCACCAAACGCGCGTTGCCCCGCTTGGTAGGCCTCTCGGATGGCGGAAGCAGGTTTTGTTTTACTGACGGCTAGCAACATCACTTCATTAGGCGAACGATGACTGGCCAAGAGCGCTCGTTTAATTTGTTCGTTTACAAAGGCTAAGTTGTGAACAATTGTTGCCATAACTTTTTGATAAATCTTAAAAGAACCTACTATAATATACAAATAAACAATTCTAACAAGAGTAAAGGGACTTAAAAACCATGAATATTACAGAGCTCTTGGCCTTCTCAGTCAAAAATGGATCCTCGGATTTACATTTATCAGCGGGATTGCCACCCATGATTCGGGTGGATGGGGATTTAAGAAAAATTAATGTTCCAAAATTAGAACATAAAGACGTGATGAAAATCATCCATGATATCATGAATGATAAGCAACGCCGCGAATTTGAAGAGCATTTGGAGACGGACTTTTCTTTTGAAATCGAGCACTTAGCCCGATTCAGGGTCAATGCTTTTACCCACAATCGTGGGGCAGGTGCTGTGTTTCGTACCATTCCCTCTGAAATTTTATCCATGGAAAAATTAAATTTACCGCCAATTTTCAAAGACATTGCTGAGTTTCCAAAGGGATTGGTATTAGTAACGGGGCCAACTGGTTCGGGTAAAAGTACCACACTGGCAGCTGTTATCGATTATATTAATCGATCACGCTATGATCATATTCTGACCGTCGAAGATCCCATTGAATTCGTGCATGAATCAAAAAAATGTTTAGTTAACCAACGTGAAGTCCATCGCGATACACATAGTTTTAATGCAGCACTACGATCTGCCTTGCGGGAAGACCCCGATATTATTTTGGTGGGTGAGTTGCGTGATTTGGAAACAATCCGTTTGGCAATGACCGCGGCAGAAACGGGACATTTAGTATTTGGAACGTTGCACACTAACTCTGCTACGAAAACAATTAACCGGATCATCGACGTGTTTCCAGGAGATGAAAAGCCGATGATTCGCTCGATGTTATCTGAGTCATTGATGGCAGTAATTGCGCAAACTCTTCTCAAGAGGAAAGGGGGAGGACGGGTAGCGGCACTCGAGATTATGCGTTGTAACTCGGCAATTCGTAACCTGATTCGGGAAGATAAAATTGCTCAAATGTTTTCTGCGATACAAACGGGACAAGCACAAGGTATGCAGACGTTAGATCAGCATTTAACACAACTGGTTCATGACGACTCCATTGCGAAAGAAATAGCCCGCGTGGTGGCGATTGATAAAAGTTTATTTCAGTAGCCAATTTGCTAGTTGTTTTCACAAACGCCTCGATGGCAATTCACTTTATAGTATTTATTCAGTAGAATAAACCTTCATGATAAATTGGTGGGAATTGGGGTAGTTATGGCATCAGTGGAATACACAATCAATTTGGCAAAACTTGGCTTGCATGATATTGATCAAGTAGGTGGTAAAAACGCATCACTCGGTGAAATGATTTGCCATCTTTCTCAAGTTGGCGTTCGTGTTCCTGGTGGATTTGCAACAACAGCAACGGCCTTTCGCCAATTCATTAGCCAAAATGGGCTCGAACAAGAAATAAACGAGCTTCTTAGCTCGCTGAATATTGATGATGTCAAAGCACTCGCTGAATGTGGTCAGAAAATAAGACAAAAGATAATTAACACCCCCCTTGAGCCAGCATTTGAAAAAGCTGTCCGCGAAGCATACAAAAATATGGTAAACGAAATTGGTTCTGATGATTTCTCTGTCGCTGTTCGTTCGTCTGCAACAGCAGAAGACTTACCCGATGCTTCTTTTGCAGGGCAACAAGAGACTGTATTAAATGTCAGAGGCATCGATAATATTTTAGCAAATATCAAGCTGGTTTTTGCCTCTTTATACAATGACAGAGCCATTGCTTATCGCGCTCATCATAACTTCGCTCACCATGAAGTGGCGTTATCGGTTGGGGTGCAGCAAATGGTTCGTAGTGATATGGGCACGTCGGGCGTGTTATTTACGATGGATACTGAATCAGGGTTTGATCAGGTTGTTTTTATCACTGCGTCCTATGGTTTAGGGGAAATGGTTGTGCAAGGCGCTGTTAATCCGGATGAATTCTACTTGTTCAAGCCAAATCTTGCCGCGGGACGCCCTGCACTCGTTCGCCGCACATTAGGGACGAAGCAGCAAAAAATGGTTTATGCTGATTCAAGCAGTGATTCGCTTGTAAAAATTGTGCCTGTGGAGGCTTTGGAACAACATCTATTCTGCATAACGGAAGAAGAGGCTACGTTACTGGCTAAACAGGCCATGTTAATCGAAAAGCACTATCAACGGCCGATGGATATTGAGTGGGCAAAAGACGGCATAACAGGAGATTTATATATTTTGCAGGCAAGACCTGAAACTGTGAAAAGTCGCGAAAATAAGCAACAAATTGAGCGGTATCAACTGAATGTTTCGGGTAAGGTGTTGGTTGAAGGAAGAAGTATTGGGCAACGAATTGGGCAAGGAACGGCAAAAATCATAAAGGATGTCAGTGAAATTGATCGTGTTCAACCAGGTGATGTGTTAATTTCGGATATGACTGATCCCGATTGGGAACCCGTGATGAAACGAGCGGCTGCAATTGTCACTAATCGTGGGGGACGCACTTGCCATGCAGCAATTATTGCACGGGAACTCGGTATACCTGCTGTTGTTGGATGCGGTGATGCCACGGATCTGATTGAAGATGGCCAGCCTGTTACTGTTTCTTGTGCACAAGGTGACGATGGTTATGTTTATGAAGGCCTGCTCGACTATGACAAATTGACCATTGATGTCGGAAAAATGCCTGATTTACCGATAAAAATCATGTTAAATGTAGGTAACCCTGAGCGTGCGTTTGCATTTCAGTCAATTCCCAATGCAGGTGTTGGTTTAGCTCGACTTGAATTTTTAATCTCAAACACTATCGGCATTCATCCAAAAGCATTGCTGCAATTTGATACGTTAGAAGATGCTGATTTAAAAGAAACAATTAAACAGAAAACCATGGCGTACCATTCACCCGTGGATTATTACGTGCAACGCCTAAAAGAGGGCATTGCGACAATTGCTTGTGCGTTTTATCCAAAACCCGTCATCGTTCGCCTATCGGATTTTAAATCCAATGAATATGCCAATCTAATCGGAGGGCCCTTATTTGAGCCCGTAGAAGAAAATCCGATGTTAGGATTCCGAGGTGCGTCTCGCTATGTTTCTTCACAATTTGCTGATTGTTTTGCTTTAGAGTGCCAGGCGGTAAAATTGGCCCGAGAAGTGATGGGGCTGACAAATATTCAAGTGATGATCCCATTTGTACGCACTGTTGATGAAGCGGCCGCCGTCATTAAAGTTCTTTCTGAAAATGGTTTGGTTCGCGGTGAAAATGACTTGAAAGTTGTCATGATGTGTGAATTGCCGTCGAATTCGTTGCTCGCAAAGGAATTCTTACACTATTTTGATGGGTTTTCCATTGGTTCAAATGACTTAACTCAGCTAACTTTAGGGCTCGATAGAGATTCAAGTTTAGTTGCACAACAATTTGATGAGAGAAATCCTGCTGTCAAAGCATTGCTGCATCAAGCCATTTCTACCTGCCGAAGTTTAAATAAATACGTTGGCATTTGTGGCCAAGGTCCATCGGATCACAAGGATTTCGCTTTCTGGCTTATGGATGAGGGTATCGACTCTGTTTCGTTAAATCCTGATTCAGTGGTTGATACAGCGCTCTTTTTAGCAAAAGGTAAATAAGCGTCATGAAACAAATAATTCGAATTTTGCTTTTTAGTATCATTCCATGTATTGCTTTTGCTGTTACAAGTAAGGGGCATAGTGATCCGGTTGCCCCGGTGGTCTTATGGGTAACGTTTATTTTCTTTTTTGCCATTTTGGGCCGCTACTTTGCGAGGCTCATGGATCAGCCTGCTGTTTTGGGTGAATTATTAATTGGGGTTTTGCTTGGTAACTTACTTTATTTATTCAATGTCCCCTTATTTATTGTGCTGAGGGAAGGATCGGCAATCTATACAATCGTTCAAGATTTATTAGAAGGCGATAATTTAGTGCAAGCTGTGAACTCGGCGATCCCAAATGCGTTTTATGCAAAGCAAGTCGCAGCTGCATTATCGAGCAGCAATGGAACAGAATTCATTAAAATTGGTTATATGGTTGATATCCTATCCCGATACGGTGTTATATTTTTGCTATTTATGGTAGGGCTCGATAGCTCAGTGGATGAATTAAAAAAAACAGGGGTTGAGTCTTTTCGCGTTGCTGTCATTGGAGTCGCTGTGCCAATATTGTTGGGCTATGGTGTGGCAATGTATATGCTTCCTCAATCAAGTTATCATATCAATTTATTCGTCGCAGCGACGTTATGTGCGACCAGTATTGGCATTACGGCGAGAGTTCTTAGAGAGCTTAAGCGACTAAAAACTAGAGAGGCGCAAACCATCCTGGGTGCTGCGATGATTGATGACATCTTAGGATTAATTATCCTTGCCGTTGTTTCCAGTATTGTCATCACTGGCACGGTGGATCTCAAAGAAGTAATGCAAATTATTATTTGGGCTGTCCTATTTTTTGGGGGAGCTATTATTGTCGGACCATGGGCTTTGCGAAGAATGGTTAATTTTTTCTCGTTTCTATCATTATGGGAAGCCAAACTATTTATTACCTTTATCTTCATTATGACATTGGCCTGGTTAGCAACGGTGGTGGGATTAGCAACGATCATTGGCGCTTTTGCTGCTGGTTTAATATTACATGATGGTTATTTTTCCAACCATGCTGAGAATTCACGACCTGAATTTAGCATTAAAAACTTAGCTTCTCCCTTAGAGTCAATCTTAGCACCCCTATTTTTTGTACTCATCGGCATTCAGGTGAAACTAGAGTCATTTTTTCACTGGCAAGTCATTTTATTAGCAATGGCCTTACTCATTGCCGCCATTGTAGGAAAATTAGTCAGTGGCTGGGGTGCAAATCGTAAAGATGATAGGTTACTCGTGGGCATCGGTATGATGCCGCGTGGTGAGGTAGGATTAGTATTTGCATCCATCGGTCGAACACTAGGCGTCATTTCAGATGAGCTATTTTCAGCAATCATATTAATGGTTATTGTGACAACAGTCATAGCACCACCATTAATTAAGGCGCGATTTAAAGACTATCGCAGGAAGCGGGTTCATGACAATTAGTATTGAGTACATTAGTCAGCTTGTTTTAAATGCGCTGAATGAAGATATTGGTTCTGGCGATGTGACCGCTCAATTAATCAGTAAAGAACGGGTTGGTAAAGCATCGATTATTTGCAGAGAACCCATGGTTGTTTGCGGTCAAGCGTGGGTAGATGCTTGCTTTCATCATTGTTCACCGAACATTATCATAGAATGGTTAGTCAAAGAAGGCGAATACATCACTCACCCCAAGGCGCTATGTATCATTGAAGGGCCTCTTGCACCCATGTTAACGGCAGAGAGAACGGCATTAAATTTTTTGCAAACATTATCTGCGACAGCCACTCAAACAAAGCGCTATGTCGATAAAATTGCCAATACCAATTGTCGTGTATTAGATACCCGAAAAACCATTCCAGGGCTAAGACTTGCACAAAAATATGCTGTAACCATTGGTGGGGGCTTAAATCATCGTTTTGGCTTGTATGATGCCTATTTGATTAAGGAAAATCATATCCAGGCCTGTGGTTCCATTGCCGCTGCGGTGTATGGAGCAAAGAAGGCAAATCCTGGTATATTCATCGAAGTCGAAGTTGAAACCTTAGTGCAACTGGAAGAGACATTGTCATTAGCCGTTGATCGAATTATGTTGGATAATTTTTCCTTACAGGATATTCAAAAAGCTGTTTCTTTACGGGGGAATCACCCCTGCGAATTAGAGGTTTCAGGAAATATCCGTCTAGAGACAATCGAAGAAGTGGCCAGAAGTGGGGTCGATTATATTTCCGTTGGAGCGATCACCAAGTCAATTAATGCGATTGATTTGAGTTTACGGTTAGAGGAATAATAACATGAATATCGTATTAACGGGGGGCGGCACAGCGGGGCATGTCACGCCAAATATCGCATTGATAAATGCTTTACAAGAGCAATCTGCCCAATTGAGTTACATTGGTTCTGCTCATGGGCCGGAGGCAGAAATCATCTCCAAAGTAAGCATCCCCTTTTTTGCCATTAGCTGTGGAAAGTTACGACGATACTTTAGCTGGCAAAATTTCATTGACCCTTTTAAAACCTTGGCAGGGATTGTCCAGGCATGGCGTCATTTAAGAAAAATTAAACCCGATCTGGTCTTTTCGAAAGGTGGCTTTGTTGCATTTCCAGTGGTGATCGCCGCCTGGCTTAGACGAATTCCAGTGATTGTCCACGAATCAGATTTTACCCCTGGCCTGGCTAATAAACTGAGTTTTCCATTTGCTTCAAAAATATGCTTAACCTTTGCCGCTGCAAAAAAACACATTCGTCAACAAGATAAAACGATGGTGACAGGAACACCCATTCGCCCCACGCTTTTTTTAGGCGATAAAGCCCAAGGGCTTTCTCTTTGTGGTTTTGATGGTAAACTCCCTGTGCTAATGGTCATGGGCGGTAGCTTGGGATCGCAAACAATTAATGAAGTTTTACGCGCTTGTCTGCCAGATTTAATTTCGGCCTTTTCGATTATCCATATTTGTGGTAGGGGTAACCTGGATGATTCATTCGATTGTATAAATTATTGCCAATTTGATTATGTGGATGAGTCTTTACCCCATCTTTTTGCTGCGGCAGATATGATTGTCACTCGCGCGGGCGCAAATGCTTTATATGAAATTCTGGCATTGAAAATCCCTAATTTACTCATTCCGCTCCCCTTAAAAGCCAGTCGGGGAGACCAAATTGATAATGCTAAGTACTTTGCCAAGTTAGGTGTCAGCCGCGTTTTATTTGAGGAGGACTTAACAAAAACCTCATTCACTTCAGCTGTACACTTGTTAGCGCAAGACCGGCAAACATTAAAAGACAAATTGCAACAAATTAACATCCAATCAGCCACTCCGGAATTGCTGATGTTATTTAAGGAATTTAGCCATGATCGACAAAAATCAACTAAGCCAATATATTGATTCCTGCTGGGAAAATGCCATTATCCCTGCGTTGGTTGACTATATTAAAATTCCTAACAAGTCACCTCATTTTGATGTCAATTGGCAACAAGCTGGGCATATGCAAAAGGCGGTCGATCTCATTTTTTCATGGTGTCAAAATCATGCACCCAAAGGCACACAACTTGAAGTAGTTCAATTACCTGAAAGAACGCCATTAATATTTGCAGAGATTCCTGGCGATTCAGGACATACCATTTTGATGTATGGTCACCTGGACAAACAGCCAGAAATGGTCGGTTGGCGAGAGGGACTTGGCCCTTGGAAACCGGTATTAGAAGGTGATAAATTATTTGGTCGAGGTGGTGCGGATGATGGTTATGCCGCATTTGCTTCATTAACTGCGATTAATGCATTACAACATCAGAACATCCCCCACTCACGCATCGTTATGATTATTGAAGCGTGTGAAGAGAGTGGTAGTTTTGATTTGCCTTACTATATTGATGCACTACAAGATCGTATTGGTCACCCTGATTTAGTGATTTGTTTAGATTCGGGGGCGGGCAATTACGATCAACTGTGGATGACTACCTCTCTTCGTGGCAATGTCGTAGGCAATTTAACGGTTTCAACATTGACAGAAGGCATTCATTCAGGCTATGGCAGTGGTATAGTTGCGGATAGTTTCAGAATATCACGGGCATTATTAGAACGTATTGAAGATCAAGAAACAGGGGAAATTCGATTACCTGAATTACATTGTCCCATTCCCGATGTGCGTCAACAACAAGCGGAGGCATGCGCTGACATTTTAGGAGCTGAACTGGAAAATGCTTATCCCAGGCAAGGCGATACACAGCCAATGAGTTCTGACAGAGCGACTCTAATTTTAAACCGAACCTGGCGTCCAGCACTGACTGTTACCGGCTCAGATGGGATGCCAGCGATTGCTGATGCAGGCAATGTATTGCGACCCTATACATCCCTGAAATTATCCATGCGCACACCACCTGAAGTGGATGCCAAGCGGGCAGGGGATGCTATGCGAAAAGTCATCATGGCGTCTCCTCCCTACCATGCTTCGGTGGATTTTCATATTGAAGATGCTGCCAATGGATGGCATGCGCCCATTATGCCGCCTTGGTTATCACAAGCGGTCAATCAGGCCTCACAGCAGTTTTATGGTAAGGACGCTGCGTTTATGGGGGAAGGGGGAACCATACCATTTATGTTTATGTTGGGCCAGAAGTTTCCTGAAGCACAGTTTATGATTACCGGTGTTTTGGGCCCTCATTCAAATGCGCATGGACCTAATGAATTTTTACATATTCCAATGGTTAAAAAATTAACTGCTTGTGTGGCTTGGGTTATTTCCTCGCATTATCAATATGCGGCAAACATCGAGGGCATCTAGTAACAGTCTATCTTGATGCGATTTCCACCCCAATAAGGTTTTGCTGAATTGATGCGCTAATTGTTTGATTTGGTATAAATCTTGGTGATAGCAATCACAAAAAAGCAAACTAGCACTAGAGAAAAACCATAATACAAAGATGCTTTTTCAGGGGAAGTCCAGCCAAATAAGTGCTCAGTAAGAAGCGGCCTTAAATTAACACGATTACCGGAATGGGTGTTCATATACAAGATGGCTTGCGTTTTTAAAAACACCACATGAATGATGAATGCAGCCATGGCATTTGTACCAAATAACTCAATGGGTTTAAGCCATTTTTGCCAACCCTTGATGTCCACAAGCCAATAGCATAGGGCAAAGACTATCAGCGCAAGTCCAGCAGTCCAAAGAACATAGGAGCTTGTCCATAGCGTTTTATTGATTGGAAAAACCATTCCCCATAACCAACCGATGGCCATTGCAAGTAAACCGGCCGTGCTCATGCCGATTAGGCGTGTTTTTAGGGATTTGTCTGATAAAATCCATACGCCCAAGATATTTCCGAGTAGTGCAGTCGCTATGGCAGGAAATGTGCTAAGTATCCCTTCTGGATCAGGTCCTCCTTGATATAAATGACTTGAAGGGACAAGCAATCGATCGATATAGGCTGCAAAGTTACCTTCATAGCTTAAGTTACCAGAGGCAAATCCAGGAACAGGCATTAATACCATCACTAGCCAATACGCTATTAATACGCTAATCGTAATAAATGCAATCATTCTGATTTCAGTCGTAAGAAACAAAACAGAGGATATCAAATAGCAAATAGCAATTCGTTGAAGCACACCAAAGATGCGAATTGAGTTCAGATCAAAGTGGTTAGGATAGGCGTTAAGCAGGAGGCCTACAAGGAAAAGAAATACAGCGCGCTTAATAACTTTTTGTAATAAAACGCTGGTTTGCAAGCCTTTAGCACGAAGTTTTGTTATGGATAAGGTGACTGACACGCCGACAATAAAAATAAAAAAAGGAAACACCACATCTGCTAGTGTACAGCCATCCCAGTTGGAATGGGAAAGCCAATTATATCCGTGATTGTTATCAAGACTGTTAACCAAGATCATCAAGGCAACGGTCAGTCCACGAAATATATCGACGGACCTGTGTCTAACAGTGATTTTGTTCATCGTCGTTAATCATTGATGGATTGTTTTAATGTCGTTATATGCTGATAGGCATCGTCAATTCGACTTAGGCTTATTTCACCCGATTGAACTTTTGATTCGATGATATCAATAATCTGTTTGGCACTTTGTGGTTTTTCAGAAAGCTGGTTGCCAAATATTAGCATATCAGCTCCTGCATTTATTGCTAGGGTAACTGATTGTTCAAGAGGATACTGATTGCTGATCGCTTTCATTTGCATATCATCGGTCATGATGACACCATCAAACGATAACTGCTTTCGCAGAATGCCGGTTAACATTTTATAGGACAATGTGGCAGGCATACCAGAACTATCTAATTGACGGTTAACAATATGAGCAGTCATCACTATGCCACAGCTTTGTTGTTCTCTTAGCAGTGACAAATAAGGAAATAGCTCAGAAGCATCCCAAGTTTTACTGACATCAACGAATCCTAAATGAGAATCATTGGATGAACTGCCATGACCGGGAAAATGTTTATAAGCACATTGTATGCCGTGACTTAAAAATGCTTTGGAGAAAACAGACGCGAATTTCGCTACGGTTGCTGGATCATTGGAAAAACTCCTCTCCTTTTTGCCAATGATAGGATTATTCGGATTGGCATTAATATCCAGGTCAGGGGCAAAATCCAAATTAAACCCAGATTTTTGCAAAGTTTGAGCGATTGCATCGGCTGCTTGTTCAGCTTCCGGCAATGATTTTGTTCCAATTTCAGCAGCAGACATTGTTTTTGGGAAGCCATAATCCTCTCTTAGTCGAGTCACTTGCCCACCCTCGTAGTCGACTGAAATAAGAAGCGGTAACATGGGTCGATGGTGATTACGATTTGCTTGTTGAGTAAAATACTGTAAGTCTTGGTTAAGCTTTTTTACTTGGGCAGGGCTTTCAATATTTCTATCAAATCGTTGCGTTTGATAGTCATAGTCAAATAAAACGACGCCACCGATGTTTTCGTGATTAATCGCTTTTATAATGTCGGATTGATGGGTAACTGTTTTGCCGTCGAATCCCATTATTAGCATTTGTCCAATTTTATCTCGTAAGCTGATAGGCTTTGCAAAAAGGCTTTCGCCATAGAGCAAATTTAGAAATAGCATTAAAATAGCAATAGGTTTCATATGCGATCAGGTTGGATAAAAGAAAACAAATATAACAAAAAGACATCATCTGGTCAATTGTTGACTATTTTGAATGTTATTCAAAATGACGATTAAGATTTATCGCTTTTAGTTGATTTTGATTTACCAGGTTTCTTTTTGTTTTTAGCCCGCTTTTCTTGCCATGTTTGCAATTGAACGTATAACGCTGGTACAAATACGACAGCCAAACAAGTGGATGCCAGCATGCCGCTGCTGACAGCAATACCAATTGAGCGACGGGAGTTTGCACCTGCGCCACTCGCAAAAACGAGAGGCATAACACCCATTATGAAGGCAAATGATGTCATTAAAATGGGTCTAAATCGTGTTTTAGCGCCAATGACAGCTGCTTCTAAAATCGATTTTTTATTATAAAGCCGCTCTTCACGCGCCACTTCAACAATGAGAATCGCATTTTTAGCTGAAAGGGCTATCAATAATAGAATCCCTATCTGAGTATACATGTTGTTGGCAACGCCTAACAAGGATAGTACAGAGACTGTTCCAAGAAGTGCAAGAGGCACACTAAACAAAACAGAAGCAGGCGTCACCCAGTTCTCATACTGGCCAGCTAAGATTAAATACACCAATACAAGGGATAGCAAAAATATGTAATAACTTAAGTTACCAGCGATTTTTTCTTGATAAGCCGTACTTGTCCATTGGAAAGAAATGCCAGCAGGCAGTAATTGTGTGGCTAATTTTTCCATCGCATTGATGGCTTGACCTGAACTATACCCTTTGCTTGCCATGCCATTGATACTACTGGAAGGGTATAAATTATATAGGGAGATAATAGATGGGCCAACGGTTGGCGTGATGTCAGTAAGGGTGCCTAAGGGGACCATTTCCCCAGCCGTGTTTTTGACATAATAGTTGCGTACTTCCTCAACGGTCATCCGTGATTGATTATCCGCTTGAACATATACTTGAAACACCTTGCCAAATTTGGTGAACAAATTGACATAAGATGAGCCCAAGTAGGTTTGTAGTGCATCAAATGCATCGCCAATCTCCACCCCGAGTGATTCGGCTTTGGTCCGATTAATCGGTGCATAAAGTTGAGGCACAGAAGCGCGAAAGGTTGACATTAGCTGTTGGAAAATCGACAACTGATTGGCTTGGTTTATGAGATTGTCGCTAACGGCCTGCAGTTTTTGATAGTCAAATGTCCCATCTTGTAACTCGACCATCATTTGGAAACCGCCTGATAATCCGAGTCCTTGGATTGGTGGGGGGACCACCACCAGTACTTTTGCTTCGAGCGTATTATCAGCGATAATTTTAAATTGATTATATAAGGATAATAGATCTTCTGACTTCCCACGCTTGCTCCAATCTTCAAACATAATATAAATCATGCCGGCGTTTGCTAAGGTTGCATTATTATCCAATAGGGAAACACCACTGATGGTGATCACATCCTTAACCCCTTTGACTTGTTTGATTTTCGTTTTTAAGTCATCTAAGGTTGCATCTGTTCGGTTTAAAGCAGCTCCATCGGGCAGCATGACGCTCATCACAATGTAGCCTTGATCTTCAATTGGCACAAATCCTGTCGGGATTCGGCTTAAGCCAAAAATTGCAATGGCGACTAAGACGGCAGTAATGATGCATGCGGTACCGCTATGATGAACCAGCTTGTCTATAAATCGCGAATAGGCTGCTTCAACGGGATTGTATGCTTTGTCAAAGGCTTTAAAGAGCCAATTTTTAGGTTTTGTTTTATCAATGGGCCTTAACCACAATGCGCATTGCGTTGGCTTTAAAGTCATTGCATTGATGGCACTGATGAACGCTGTGGCGGCAATCACAAGCGCAAACTGGGCATACATTTTCCCTGTTAAGCCAGGCATGAATCCAGCGGGTAAAAAGACAGCCATCAATACTAATGTAATGCCGACAATGGGGCCTGTTAATTCTTTCATTGTTGTAATAGCAGCTTTCTTGGGCTCAAGACCCTTTTCAATGTTGTGAGAAACCCCTTCAACAATGACAATCGCATCGTCCACTACAATACCAATAGCTAAAACCAAGGCAAAAAGTGTGAGTAGATTGATACTATAACCGAGCATATACATGGCGATAAAAGCACCAATGATTGTGACGGGTACGGTGGTGGCAGGCACTAAGGTTGCACGGAAATTTTGTAGAAATACCATGATGACAATTAATACCAGAATACCTGCCTCGTATAAGGTTTTATAGACTTCATTGATTGAGTCTTCAACGAAAATCGTTGTGTCAAATGGAATTTGGTAAGTCAGCCCGGGCGGAAATTTTTTAGCCATTTTCTCCACGGCTGCTCGCACATCGTCAGCTACTTGCAATGCATTAGCGCCAGGTAATTGAAATATCCCGATGGCAGCCGCTTCTTTGCCATTGAATTTCGCTGTTTGTCCGTAACTAGAAGAACCAAGCTCCACTCGACCAACGTCGCGGATGCGAATTATCCTGGCGCTGTTGGATTCATTTTGATTACTTTGGCCACCTGAGGCTTGGTGTTTGATGATGATATTGGCAAATTCTTCGGGGTTTGCTAACTGGCCAGGAACATTGACGGACAGTTGATAGGCTTGGTTGCCTACTATCGGTGGCGCGGATATTTGGCCAGCAGAAACTTGCCTATTTTGTCTACGAACCGCATTGAGCACATCACTGGGTGTTAATGAATAAGCCAGCAGTTTGCTGGGGTCTAGCCAAATACGCATGGCATAATTGCCTGAACCAAATATGAAAACGTTCCCAACGCCAGGGATTCGCGCTAATTCATCTTGCATGTTGATGGTGGCATAGTTATTTAGAAAAAGACCATCATAGCGATTATTTTCGGAGGTCAAGGTGATAAACTGCAAAATGTTTGTCGACTTTTGCTGGACTAAAACGCCTTGTTGTTGAACGGGATCGGGCAATTGAGCCATGGCTGCTTGGACTCGGTTTTGCACTAGTACTTGGTCAAAGCTTAAGTCTGTGCCGATATCAAAAGTGACAATCAAATTATAATTACCATTGTTAGTGCTTGTCGATTGCATGTATAGCATATTTTCGACACCATTGACTTGTTGTTCAATCGGAAGGGCAACAGTATCAATCAGTGTTTTAGCATCTGCACCAGGGTAGGTGGTCGATACTTGAATCGTTGGCGGAACGATGGGTGGGTATTGAGAAACGGGGAGAACAAATATAAAGACAGCACCCAATAATACTAATAAAATGGCGATGACATTCGCTAGAACGGGCCGTTCGATAAAAAATTTTGCCATCATGATTTTTTCTCATCACTTTTTTGGGGTCTCACAAGGTTGCCGGGTGTTGCAAATTGTAAGCCTTGAACAATGATGTCATCTGTATTAGATAACCCTTTGCTAATCGCTATGCGACCTTTTTCTTTAGGGCCTGTCTGGACATATTTTTGGACGACCGTTTGTTTATTATCAACGGTTAGGATGTAAGGCCCTATTTGATCATATAGGACTGCTGTTTCGGGCACTGTCAACATCGGTGCCGGTTGAGAAATAGGAATTCTCACTTTGACGAATAATCCCGGAACAAATAGCAGATTTTTATTCTTCAAAATTGCCCGAAACTCTAAAGTTCCTGTGGAAGGATTTAATCCCGTGTTAATAAAATTCATGCGGCCTTCATGTGGGTATCCGCTTTCATTTTGCATGCCAACGAATACGGGTATCTCATTAATATCCTCAGCGGTAATCCCTTCTTTTCTTGCTGCTTGCCTTAATTTTAAGAGATCCAATTCATTGAGGTTAAAGTAGACGTAGATTGGCTCAATTTGCTCAATGGTGGCTAACTTAGTCGCTTGGCCATTCCCCACTAAATTACCTTCATCGACGAAATGCCTGCCAATGCGTCCATCGAAGGGGGCCTTCACATGAGTATAACTATAATTAATTTCCGCATTGACTAAATTCGCTTTCGACTGGGATAGATCTGCTTCGGCTTGCTCTTGTTTAGCTAACCACACCTCAACACTGTTCTTAGATGTTGCATTCTCTCGATACATGCGCTGTTGTCGGTTGTACTCGGATTTAGCATAATTTAAGCCAGCTTCAGCAGCTTGCACAGCGGCTTGTGCTTCTTTCAATTTCTCTAGATAGGGCTTTGGTTGTATAACAAATAACTGGCTTCCTTTACGAACAAATGTACCATCGGTAAAGGTAATTGCTTCAAGATATCCTTCGACACGAGCGACGAGATCAACGGTATTATAGGCAACTGTATTGCCAGTTTGTGTAACATATTCTGCAAGCTTGAGGGTTACTGGTTTCGCAGTGACCACTTTTGGCGGTTGAAGTGTTAGTTGATTACTTTGCTTATTGAAGAAAACAAAGTGAAAAATCAGATACACAATGATTATAATTGCTGCAATTTTACCATATTGTATTAGTTTTTCTTTCGATATCGTCATCGTTATCACCAAACGGGTAAGTATAGTTGTTCAAATTGTTGTTTCGGAGTCACAGGAGGGAGGTGATTTTGTGGTTCCAATAGGATACCCCAATTCGTTCTTTCTGACATCGCCTGTTTAACGTGCTCGGGAACAATATCTTTACCTTTCCTGATTTCCCAACCGCCCCCTAATGATCGATATAATCCAACGACGGCAAGTGCAATATCACCCCTTGCAGTTGTCAGATTGGATTGAACTTGAAGCTGTTGACGAAGTGAGTCAAGCACAGTGGTATAAATGGTTTCGCCTTCTTTATAACGGATTAGCGATAACGTTGAGGACTGGATAGCCGATTGATTTGCTGTACTCAATGAAAGCGTCGTTTTCTTTGCCTGAATATACTTGCTAATGTAATTTTGTACTTCTTCCTGTGCTTTTAAAACCGTATTCAAATAATTCAATAACGCTTCTTGGAAGGATGCATCTTGCATTCTCACGGCATTGGTAATTTGCCCATAATTGAGAATTGGCCATGTGACAGCGGGTCCTGCTGTTACATACCGACTGGACCAACGGAACATATCACTAATCTTTGAATTACCGATATCGGTACTGCTAAACGTAAATGTTCCAGATAGAGATAACGCTGGGAACAAGTTTGCTTTAGTTGCACCAATAGCAGCTGATCGAGCCATGGCTTTAAAACGGGCTTCTGCAACATCGGGTCTTTGACATAAAATTTGCTTAGGAATGCCAACTTCAACTTGCGCAGGGGCTCGTGGGATGCCCTGACTTTTTGTTAATAACGCATCAACTTGATTGGGGACAATGCCCAATAAAACGGCAAGTTTATTTTTTTGTACTTGTAACTCAGCGATTTGTGCTGGAAGCTGTGCTTCTGTCTGAGATAACTGGGTTTTTGCTTGTTGCACGTCTAATAAACTGGTTTGCCCGGCTCGATAGCGGGAGTTAACAATCTGTAAGCTTTCTTTTTGTAATTGTATGTTTGATCGTGTGACACCGATTAATGCCTGATAAGTACGAATATTAATATAGGTGCTGGCGATATCGGCTGTTAAAGAAACCAATGCATTGTCATATGATGCGATGGAGGCAAGAAATGATGCATCATTGGATTCAATCGCCCGCCGATATTTACCCCAGAAATCAATTTCCCAATTGGCGGTGAAACCTAAAGCGGCAGAATCAAAACTGGGAGGTAAAATTTGTTTCAATGAACTGCTACCTATTCTTGTATAGGTATAATTGCCGATCCCAGCTTGGGTTTGAGGATACAACTGACCAACTGTTTGGGCTAATTGAGCTCGAGAATACAGGACGCGAACACCGGCCGTTTGTAACGTTAAATTGTCTTGCACCCCTTGTTGGATTAATTTATCTAACGTTGGATCACGAAATGACTTCCACCAATTTGTATGGTGTGCATTTGCCTCTTTGACTGAGGCATATTTACTTTTCGATGCCTGCATCCATCGTTTCGATACTTTGACTGTTGGATCATGATAGTCTGGACCAACTTTTGTGCAAGCACTTAATAATGAGATGGTTAAACAGGTAGCAACTATTCGCATATATGTTGGTCTTCCTTTACCTTAGCAGCATGCTCAGTAACAGGTATTCACCCGCTTAGGCTAGAATATTCGGATAAAGCGCTTAGGACACTATACCGAATAATATGATAAAAAAGCAATGAGTTAGATAAAATTGGGGGCGAATTTGGAATGCTCGCGTATTGAATGTATTTAATATGGATTATATAAAACAGCCTGCATTAGCTCGCGAGAGCGAGCGTAATGCCAGGCTTAGAGAATTATTTTTCAACCTTGATATCATAAGGTTGAAGTTCTTTTTGACCTTTAAGAAACGTTGTGATGGCATCGACTTGCTCAACGGTGGCTGATGACACAATGCCTGCATCGCATGTATTGGTGGCTCCGTCATCCGTGACTATCACCCAATTGCCTTGTTTTGCTTCTGTTGTGCATGCACAGTTGGCCTTAGTCGGGTCATTTTTATCAACAATGCAAGGCTTATCCAGGCAATTAGCCCAGACTCGATCATTGGTGCAGGTTTTATAGGCTTTAATGGGATAATACCGGGAATAGACAAGGTTACCCATGTCGGTTTTTTTCATTGCTTTACAGGGTTCTTGTGATGCCGAGTAGCCGTCATGAACTGTGCATTTGCAGTTAACCACCTTATTATCCCCTTCAACAGCCGTGCAAGGCGCGGTTGTACACAGTGCAAAGATGCTTTTACACGCATAGAATTTCGTGTCATCTGCATAGGTAACGGGGGTAAGAAGGAGGCTAAAGCAAATCGTTAGAAATCGTTTCATATCAATCTCCTATGAGTTACATAGTAAAGACTAGTTCAACAATCGGGATAAAACAAATTGCTATCAAAAATAGGCTAAATATTGATACCCAGATTTTGCCAATTACCAATACGATCTGTTTCAGCGTTGCTTATGGCCAGTTGATTAAGAAACGCGTCGCGTTTTACTAACGTAGCACCCAAGTTTTCTAAATGGGTATTGGGTAATTGGCAGTCAATAAAATGCAAATTAAGTTGATTAGCGATTTTGCAAAGCACATACAGTGCAACTTTAGAAGCATCCGGAACCAAATGGAACATCGATTCACCAAAAAATGCAGCGCCAAAGCTAATTCCGTATAGCCCGCCAACCAATTTATTTTCTAGAAGAATTTCAACAGAATGAGCAAAGCCCATGTGATGTAGTGATGTATAACAATCAATCATTGATTGGGTAATCCATGTATTGTTATCCCTGCCTTGGGTCGTTGCACAATTTACAATAACTTGCTTAAATCGTTGGTCGTATTGAATTTGCCATGGTTTTTGCAAACTTTGCTTGAAGCTTCGATTTATTTTGAGGTTATTTGGATATAAAACAAGCCGTGGATTAGGAGACCACCACAAAATCGGATTTCCAGGTTGAAACCAGGGGAATATGCCTTGGCGATAGGCTTGAAGAACTCGAAATGGATTTAAATCCCCACCAATTGCAAGCAATCCTTGTTTATCGGCTGTTTTAGGGTGGGGAAATGTGTAAGCTATCGTTTGCTGCCAATCAAAATCCAACGGATTATCCCTCAAGTCCGTCCAGATATTTTTCAGCATCAAGGGCTGCCATGCAACCAAAACCTGCGGATGTTACCGCTTGTCGATAAACTTGATCTGCAACATCGCCACAGGCAAATACACCGGGGATATTAGTCGCTGTTGCCATTCCTTCTAGTCCTGATCGAATGATGATATAACCATTATTCATGTTCAATTGATTGCGAAAAATTTTAGTGTTTGGATCATGACCAATTGCTATAAATACGCCATCAAGATTTAGCGTTTGTACTGAATTGTCTAAAACACTTTTCAATTTAACACCAGTGACTTTCATGTCATCACCGATCACCTCATCTAACACATGGTGCCATATGAGATTGATATTGCCATGCTCTGCTTTCTCAAATAATTTATCTTGTAAAATGCGTTCCGATCTAAGTTGGTCACGGCGATGAATTAAGGTGACTGAAGCAGCAATGTTAGAAAGATACAAGGCTTCTTCCACGGCTGTATTACCCCCGCCAATGACACACACCGCTTTATTGCGATAAAAAAATCCATCACATGTTGCACACGCAGAAACGCCTTTTCCCATGTACTGTTGTTCAGATGGGATGCCAAGATATCGAGCGGATGCGCCTGTTGCAATGATTAAGGCATCGCACGTATAGGTTTCAGTATCCCCTTTAAGCCAGAAGGGTTTAGTGGATAAATTGACTTCCGTAATATGATCAAACACCACTTTGGTGTCGAATCGTTCGGCATGCTTTTGCATCCGTTCCATGAGCACAGGACCTGTCAATCCTTCCACGTCCCCGGGCCAGTTATCCACCTCTGTGGTGGTGGTTAATTGCCCACCCGGTTCCATGCCTGTAATCACAACGGGGTTCAAATTTGCTCTTGCTGCATAAACTGCAGCCGCATACCCCGCAGGGCCAGAACCTAAAATAATCAGTCGATGGTGATAGTTCGCTGCCATAAGTCTCCCATCCAGAAATAAATATATGATAAGATGTGTGATAGTATGATAATTTATAGAATATGAAAAGTCTTATGGGTAAAAATAAAACGAATACATCATCAACCGGCCGAAGCGTTCCTGACACCTCGCATAAGCGGTTAATCGAAGGCGCATTTATCATTATCTTATGCGGCGCCCTATTTGTTGTCCTCTCACTCCTTACATACAACAGTCAGGATTCCGCCTGGACTCATGTCGGTTATCATGCCAAACAAGTGACTAACTCAGGCGGCCAAGTTGGTGCTTATATTGCTGATTTGATGTATTGGCTTTATGGATATATGGCCTATATTATACCAATTGGCATTGCGTTTGTTGCCTGGCGGGTTCTCCAAGAACAGCGTTTGATTACTCAAGAACACCACTCGACGCTGTTGTTACGCACCGTTGGACTGATTTTTCTCATTTTGGGTGCGTGTGGTTTATTAAGTATGGAAGAGCCACTAAAGCCTCTGGATACCTTACATGCCACGGGGGGTATTATTGGCGATGGCGTAACCGCTTACCTTATTCAAGGATTAAACATACAAGGGGCGACCTTGGTATTGTTGGCATGGTTTCTTGTTGGGGTAACATGGTTAACGGGTTTATCCTGGGTTAAGTTATCTGAGTGGTTAGGAAAACTGCTTTTTGCTTTGTTGATGAATATCTGTAAGGTGGTTGGCGTTGTTGTATCAGCCTTGTTTTTGGCGATAAAATCAATTTTTACCCGTTCGGAAAAACCGAAACAAACCAGCGTGCACAAACCACTTATTCGAAAAATAGAACCATCCATTAAGATTGTCAAAGAGACACCGGATGTAACCATTGCGCATGAACCAATCAAACTTTCCAAAGAAGCACAACCTGCGAAAACAATACGTAAGGTTAAAACTGATGGAAGTATGCCACCATTGAGTTTACTGGATAGACCTAAAACAGGAAAGAAAACCGGTGGTTTTTCTGCCGATGAACTGGAACATTTATCCCGTGAAGTGGAACAGCACTTATTTGACTTTGGTATCCAAGCGGATGTTGTTGCTGTTCAACCAGGGCCTGTGATTACACGGTTTGAATTGCAACTTGCCGCTGGCATTAAAGTCAGTAAATTAACAACCTTAGCCAAAGATCTTGCTCGCTCTTTATCCGTGATCAGTGTGCGGGTTGTTGAAGTTATTCCAGGAAAAACAGTAGTCGGTCTTGAGCTACCGAATGCTCATCGCGAAATTGTTCGCTTATCAGAAGTGTTAGAGCACGATGTCTATACAAAAGCAACATCCCCCTTATCGCTGGCTTTAGGTGTTGATATTGCTGGCCAACCCACAGTGGTCGATTTGATTAAAATGCCGCACCTATTGGTTGCAGGTACGACTGGGTCGGGTAAGTCAGTCGGGATAAACAGCATGATTCTAAGTTTATTGTTTAAAGCATCGCCGGATGATGTTCGTTTGGTGTTGGTTGATCCAAAAATGTTGGAATTGTCCGTTTATGATGGTATCCCGCATTTGTTGACACCGGTGGTGACAGACATGAAAGAGGCGGCAAGTGCTTTACGATGGTGCGTCGGGGAAATGGAGCGGCGTTACCGTTTAATGGCGGCGCTAGGGGTGAGAAATATCGCTGGCTATAATACCAAAGTGCTGGATGCAGAGACTAATGGCGAGCCGATAGTCGATCCCTTATGGAAACCGGTTGATTCGATGGAAGAGGAAGCGCCAATACTGAAAAAGTTACCCTATATTGTCGTTGTTATCGATGAATTGGCAGATATGATGATGGTTGTCGGCAAAAAAGTAGAACAACTGATTGCGCGTATCGCTCAAAAAGCCCGAGCGGCGGGTATCCATCTGATTCTAGCGACACAGCGCCCATCGGTTGATGTGCTAACGGGCTTAATTAAGTCAAATATCCCGACGCGTATATCGTTTCAAGTGTCATCAAAAATTGATTCAAGAACCATTCTCGATCAGCAAGGCGCTGATCAACTATTGGGTCATGGCGATATGTTATACTTGCCACCGGGAAGTGGTGCCCCATTTCGGGTACATGGGGCCTATGTGGATGATAAAGAAGTTCATCGTGTGGCAGATGCTTGGCGAGCCAAAGGCCAACCTGATTATATTGAATCTATCACCCAATTTTCGACCGATAATTTGGATCCCTTTGCGGATCCGGATGAAGAAGGGGAAGATATTGAGGATTCCGATCCATTATATGATGAGGCGGTGCAGTTTGTTTTGCAGTCGCGAAAAGCAAGTATATCTTCTGTGCAAAGGCGTCTAAAAGTGGGTTATAATCGAGCTGCTCGTTTGATTGAGGAAATGGAACGTACGGGTATTGTTGGCCCAATGGATGGGGGTGTTCGAGAGGTGTTGGTCGATGATGTGGCGAAGGGGTGAAAAATGCTAAAAAATTCGATTAAACTATTCGCTGGATTTTATTTGTTATTGGTTTCAACAAGTACCTTGGCAAATACGCCCGAGGATCGTTTGCAAGAAAAACTTAATCATATGAAGTCTATGACAGCAAGTTTTAAACAAATTGTGCGAGCTGAAGGACGTGAAGTATCGCGTTCGAGAGGGAAAATGGCGTTATTAAGGCCTGGACGATTTCGATGGCATACAATTTCCCCCATGGAGCAGCTTGTTGTAGCAGATGGTAGTAAACTATGGGTCTATGATATCGAGTTAGAACAAGTGACTGTTAAAAGGCAACAGAAAGGGATTGGGGGAACACCGGGATTATTTCTGAGTGGCTACGATGACACGGTAAGCCGGGACTTTCATGTTGTCGAAAGCAAAATGAGACATAATCAAACTCAATATGATATGAACGCTAAATCAAAAGACGAGAACTACCAAAGAGTCCTCATGACGTTTAATCAAGACAAACTGGTTCAGCTGGTGTTGTATGATCAACTTGGCCAAAAAACCACGGTCGATCTTGCCAGTATCCGCACAAATCCAACAGTGCCAATGTCTCAATTTAAGTTTAAGCCACCTAAAGGTGTTGATGTTGTCAAGCAATAATCTACCATTCGATGATAAAGTCACGCCATTGGCAGAGCAACTTCGCCCATCATCTTGGCAAGCGGTTGTTGGTCAAGACCATTTACTAGGCGAAGGGAAACCGCTATATCAAGCATTCAAGCATGGAAAGCCGCATTCAATGATATTTTGGGGGCCGCCTGGGGTTGGTAAAACGACATTGGCTTATTTATGTGCAAAAGCGTTCGATTGCGAATGGATCCCCTTATCAGCGGTATTAGCTGGTGTAAAAGACATCCGTCAGGCTGTGGAAATAGCGAGTGATAATCTGCACAAAGGGCGGCATACCATTGTATTTATCGATGAAATCCACCGCTTCAATAAGGCGCAACAAGATGCATTGTTACCCTTCACTGAAAGTGGATTAATTACGTTTATTGGCGCAACCACTGAAAATCCCTCTTTTGAAGTCAATGCTGCCTTACTATCACGTGCTACCGTATATACCTTAAGTTCATTGAGCCATGATCACTTGAAAGAATTGTTAAATAGAGCCATCACGTTTTTAAACGGAAAACTGCAGCTGGATGCAGGGGCGACGGAGTTCATAATTGATATGGCTGATGGGGATGGACGTCGATTGTATAATGCATTGCAATTATTATCCCAATTATGTGATAGTACCCAGGCCTTGACACATGAGCAGGTAAAACACTACCTGCAAACCCATTATCGGCGCTTTGATAAAGGTGGGGATCAATTTTATGATCAAATTTCTGCCTTACATAAATCTGTCAGAGGTTCATCACCGGATGCTGCCTTGTATTGGTTTTGCCGTATGATTGATGGTGGTGCTGATCCGAAGTATCTTGCTCGTCGCATTGTCCGTATGGCTTGGGAGGACATCGGTCTTGCTGACCCCCGAGCATTGCAAATTGCCAATGATGCTGCAGCGACTTATGAGCGGCTTGGTTCCCCAGAAGGGGAATTAGCACTGGCTCAGGCAGTCATCTACCTATCGATCGCTGCAAAAAGTAATGCAGGGTATATGGCGTATAAGCAGGCAAGTGCATTTGTTGCCCAAGATCAATCCAGACTTGTCCCATTACATCTTCGCAATGCACCCACATCGTTGATGAAATCGCAAGGGTATGGTCAGCAATATCGCTATGCTCATGACGAACCTTACGGCTATGCAGCCGGCGAAACATATTTTCCAGAAGGCATGAATCCACCCCAATGGTATCAACCTGTTGATCGTGGTCTTGAGCAAAAAATCGGTGAGAAATTAAAATTTTTACAACAATTAGATGAACAAGCGAGAAAAAAAAGATAGACTAAGATTTGGGGTGTTTAATCACTAGTTAGGTATTAAGGCGATGATTTTTCAATTTAAAACAGCTGGCGATGTCTTAATTGAGATGTCTGAGCAAACACTGCCCTACGAAGGTGCTATTGAAACCTTAATTGAGCGATTAGATCAGCATCGTGGGGCCATTTATACCTCTGGTTTTGAATTTCCTGGCCGGTATACTTGTTGGGATATTGGATTTGTTAATCCTCCAATAGTCATAACATCTTCAGAAAATCAACTGACGGTCCAAGCCTTGAATCAAAGAGGGCAAGTATTGGTTGACGTTGTCAAGCAAGTTGCCATGGTCAATCCGCATATTTCACTGCAAGCAATTGGATCAAATCAGTTAATCATGGAGGTTAACCAATCGGAGGCTATTTATAGTGAAGAGGAACGAAGTAAACAACCCTCCGTTTTCTCATTAATACGTAGTCTTCTTGCTGCTTTTCATTCTGAAAAAGAAGATTACCTTGGCTTATATGGCGCCTATGGCTACGACCTTATTTTTCAATTTGATCAATTAACTAAAAAAATAGACCGTCCCCCACAACAGCGGGATATGGTCATTTATCTACCAGATGAAATTTATGTCGTTGATCACAGCAAGGAAATAGCGTTTGTTCGGCGCTATGATTTTATTTATCAAGGTCGAACAACGCATTCGTACGCCCGAGATGGAGAATTATCACCTTATCAGCCAGCAGGCAATATAAAACAAGGCTGTGATCATCAGCCTGGAGAGTACGCAAACCTGGTCGAAAAAGCGAAACAGAAGTTCGCCTGTGGCGATTTATTTGAGGTCGTCCCTAGCCAGTCTTTCTATCAAGCCTACCAAGACAAACCCTCCATACTTTTTCGGCGTATGCGACATTATAATCCGGCGCCATATGGGTTTTATATCAACTTAGGGGAAGGTGAATTTTTAGTCGGTGCTTCACCAGAAATGTACGTCCGTTTACAAGGGAAACGGGTTGAAACATGCCCGATTTCAGGCACCATTAAACGAGGCAACAATGCGATTGAGGATGCTATCAACATTCAAACGTTACTCGCTTCTGAAAAAGAGGAAGCAGAATTGACTATGTGCACGGATGTTGACCGTAACGATAAGTCACGTATCTGTGAAGCTGGGTCCGTCAAAGTAATTGGGCGACGGCAAATTGAAATGTACTCGCGTTTAATTCATACCGTTGATCATGTTGAAGGCATTTTAAGACATGAATACGATGCGGTGGATGCTTTTTTAACGCACATGTGGGTTGTTACAGTGACGGGGGCCCCTAAACTATGGGCCATGCAATTTATTGAAGACCATGAGAAAAGTAGCCGTAAATGGTATGCTGGTGCTGTTGGATGGTTTGGTTTTAATGGCGATTTAAATACTGGCTTAGTTTTACGCACAGTTCAATTGAGCAACGGGGTAGCCAATATTCGTGTCGGGGCGACACTCTTATATGATTCTGTTCCTGCGGATGAAGAAGCAGAGACAAGACTTAAAGCGTCTGCTTTTTTGGAAATGTTGAACCCGAACTTTGAAAATCAAATCAAAGAAACGGAACACGATTTACCGGGTCATGGAAAACAAGTGTTATTGGTCGATCATCAGGACTCATTTGTTCACACCTTAGCAAATTATTTTCGCCAAACTGGGGCGGAGGTGATGACCTGTCGGTATGATAAATTAATGCATTATTTAACCAAACACAATTTTGACTGGGTTGTCTTATCGCCAGGACCAGGAAAGCCCTCTGATTTTGATTTGTCGCAAACCATCGAACAGGTGTTAAAGCGCAATATTCCTATATTTGGGGTATGTTTGGGTCTTCAAGGAATTGTTGAGTATTTTGGTGGACAACTTAAAACCCTGTCTTATCCCATGCACGGAAAAACCTCCAATATTATACAAAAAAGACGACATCCACTATTTAATAAATTAGATGATTGCTTTGTTGCAGGACGTTATCACTCGCTGTATGCCGATAAAAATTCATTTCCAGAATGCTTGTCGGTTTTAGCTGAAACAGAAGATGGTATCGTGATGGCAGTGGCTCATAATAATTTACCAATTTACGCCGTACAGTTTCATCCTGAAACCATTTTGTCGATGACAAAACAGGCAGGCTTAACCATGATTTATAACTTAATGGAATTAACACATGACTAAGGATGATAAAATCATCATCATCTATCTGGTATCTGTGATAGTGGGGTTATTAACTGGTTTCATCGGCTCTATATTTCAGATAGGGATTGATAAGGTGGCTTTTGCGATTCGAGTATTAATCCACTACTTGCAACAACATCATATTCCTATGATGTTAAGTTCTGCATTAATTACCATGGGAATTGTGCTTTTCGTCTGGCTGTTGGTCAAAAAAGTTGCGCCTGAGGGTGGCGGTAGTGGTGTACAGGAAATTGAAGGGGCATTGTTGCATGAGAGGCCTGTCCATTGGGCAACATTATTACCCGTAAAATTTTTTGGTGGCATTTTAACTCTGGCCGCAAAAATGGTCATGGGAAGAGAAGGCCCAACGATTCAAATTGGGGGAAATTTAGGAGAAATGGTGGGTCGTTTGTGCCATCTCTCCCGCTCTAAATGTGATACCTTGATTGCCGCCGGTGCTGCTGCAGGATTAGCGACAGCATTTAATGCACCCCTCGCAGGCGTGTTGTTTGTTATCGAAGAAATGCGCAACGAATTTAACTTCTCATTTCTCAACTTCAAAATGGTTATAATCGCTTGCGTGGTTGCAACCATCGTATTGCATATAATAATCGGCCCACAACCAGTGCTGCCAATGGATGTTTTTTCTATGCCAAGCTTGAAGTCACTTTGGCTTTTTCTTGTGTTTGGGGCTGTTGTTGGCTTTGCAGGATTGTTATTTAATGAATTCTTAATGCGATTACTCTACCTCTCTGATCGATTCTCTACGTGGTTCATGGTGGTTTTTATATTAGCGGTTGGAGCGATGGTCGGTCTATTAGCTGTCTTAGAGCCACAAACAGTCGGTGGAGGGTATGAAATCATTGAACAGGCATTGACATTTTATCCAGCGGCAAGCGTTTTGTTTTTACTTTTTATCGCCCGATTTGCGACAACCATGATTTGCTATATGACAGGTGTACCTGGTGGCATATTTGCACCCATGCTTGCATTAGGAACTATTCTGGGTTTATTGGTATCTCATTTCACAAATTGGCTATTCCCAGATGCCAGTATTCACCCTGGTATGTTTGCTGTCGCGGGGATGGGGGGGCTATTTTCTGCTGCAGTTCGAGCACCGATAACAGGCATCATCTTAGTTGTTGAGATGACATCAAATTACCAACTGATTTTACCTCTGATGATCACATGCCTTATGTCAACGACTATTGTCCAATTAGCGGGGAATGAACCTATCTATACCCAATTACTTGAACGAACTATAAAGAAACAAAGGGGAGAAGGCTAGTGCCACACCGTATTAAGGAAGCATATCATCCATATTTTGCTGCGCCTCATGAAACTTGTGACGAATCAGCAACTCCTCTTTCGCCCTTTGGGCACATTCTCCCCATGTCTGGAAAGAAGGTAACATGAAGGAATTTATTAAGAAGGAGTGTTAGCCCAATGGCTCCGTTTAGGCGGCATAAACGCGTTTTGATTTTCTTCTTAGCCCCACAGCTCGTTGTGACGCTTGTCTTTTTCTTTCTGCCTGCCTTAAGTGCACTATGGCAATCGTTTCAATTTGGCGATGCTTTCGGTCTCCACAGGCGATGGGCAGGACTTTGTAATTATATCGATTTATTCCAGGATCCCAGTTATTTTCAAGCGGTTGTGGTGACATTAGGGTTGGCCATCGCTATAACAACGAGTTGTATAATACTGGGGGTGTTAATGGCTAACTTATTGCTGGCTATCACCGGTGGACGAAACATCTATAAAACGATGCTGATTTGGCCTTATGCCGTGGCGCCAGCCGTAGCAGCCATTTTATGGCGATTTTTATTTCAACCAAAATTAGGCTGGGTAGCACAAACAGCACAATGGTTTGGAATGGAATTTAATTATTTAACCCACCCTTTGCAAGCAATGGCAACGATTATTATTACGGCAAGTTGGCAACAGTTTTCCTATAATTTTCTCTTCTTCTTTGCCGCATTAAGCGCAATACCCAAAGAAATCATTGAGGCGGCTAGTCTGGATGGTGTATCTTCTTGGCGATTATTTTGGCAAATCAAATTACCATTAATCTCACCCACAACTTTTTTTCTGTTGGTTATGAACTTGATTTATGCCTTTTTTGACACCTTCGGTATCATCGATGTGATGACCCATGGCGGTCCTGCCCAATATACAACCACGTTAATTTATAAAGTATATCAAGATGGATTTGTTGCCTTTGATCCAACCAGCTCTGCCACACAATCGGTGATATTGATGATAGTCGTATCTTTAATGATTTGGTTTCAGTTTCGGTATGTTGAGAAAAAGGTGCATTATCAATGAAGAAGCGTCTATTGCTAATCCATATCCTATTGATTTCGTTTATTCTAATTTTCTTTGCGCCAATTTATGTGGCGGTAATCGCTGCTTCTCACCAAGGGGATACGTTTCTCCAAGGAAATTTGCCACTCTTACCCGGTGGTTATTTTTGGCATAATATCAAAACAGTCCTTTGGCAGGGAGTGATATCGACGGGTAGTGCCTCTGTGTTTACGATGTTAATGAATAGTTTTCTGATGGCTATGTTAATCGCTTTTGGAAAAGTGATAATGGCTTTAATGACGGCTTTTGTGTTAGTTTATTTTGAATTTCGTTTCAAATCGGTTGTATTTGCTATGATCTTTATGACAATGATGTTACCAGTAGAAGTGCGAATTGTGCCAACCTTCCAAGTCGTTGTCGCTTTAGATTGGTTAAATAGTTTCGCGGGGTTAACTCTGCCGTTGATGGCATCGGCCACAGCGACTTTTTTGTTTCGCCAATTTTTTAAATCCTTACCATCATCCTTGGTTCATGCCGCCAAAATGGATGGGGCAGGGCCGTTTCGTTTCTTCATCGATATGGTTGTTCCCCTTTCAAAAACCCCGATGACTGCATTGTTTATCATCATGTTTGTGTATGGGTGGAATCAATATTTGTGGCCAATGATTATTACCACAATGACGGATAAATCGACGATCGTCATGGGCATGAAAGCGTTAGTGGGAGTAGCTGATCAAATTCCTCAATGGCATTTGATAATGAGTACGGCCTTAATTGCCCTGTTACCACCTTGTGCCGTTGTTTTAATTTTACAGAAATGGTTTGAAAAAGGACTGACTCACTGATGAGCTTTGTAACGTTTAAAAATGTATCTAAGCGGTTTGATATACAGGATGTTTTAACCGACATTAATTTTTCGGTATCCCGCGGGGAATTTGTGGTGCTTGTTGGGCCTTCGGGGTGTGGGAAGTCCACATTATTAAGAATGCTAGCGGGTCTTGAATCAATCAGTGATGGGAAAATATTGTTAGACAATCGTTGTATTAATCAAATGAAACCGGTTGAACGGGATATGGCGATGGTATTTCAAAGTTATGCGCTTTATCCCCACATGACCGTATACCAAAATATGTCTTATAGCCTCAAATTAAAACACCTGCCAAAGGCTGAAATTGACGCTAAAGTGAGAGAAGCAGCGCAAATGTTACAGATCGAACCATTGCTGCTAAGAAAACCTGCTGAACTGTCAGGGGGGCAAAGACAACGAGTTGCTATGGGTAGAGCAATGGTTCGTCACCCTTCGGTGTTTTTATTTGATGAGCCATTATCGAATTTGGACAGTAATTTACGAGCAGAGATGCGTTATGAAATCAAACGGTTACATGAAAAACTTAAGGCAACATCTATCTATGTCACCCATGATCAGACAGAAGCCATGACGATGGCAGATAGAGTAATTGTGTTAAACGGGGGAAGGATTGAGCAAATTGATGAGCCAATGCAACTCTATAACCAACCGCAAACACAATTTGTTGCCCAATTTACTGGGCATTATCCTGTCAATCAAGTACCAGCTATCGTATCAAAAGATAGTAAAAGAGTTGAATTGCCTGGAAAAATTGCGATGATTAATCAGCAACTTGAGAACGCCAATCTAACGGCTGATACAGCGGTTAATTTGATTATTCGACCTGAGCATGTTCAGGTGAGTCATGAGCGTGGGATGTTGAAAGGGGACGTTATTTTTGTTGAAAATATGGGGGCAGATTTACTGTTAAGGGTTTCTGTTTTCGGGTATGAAATGCCCTTTGTAGTTCGAGTTGCAGCTACGCATAGTTTCGTGCACAATGAGGTATATTTATCGTTTGATTGGCAAAAGGTAAGTGTGTTTGATGCCGAAACTGGTCAACGAATATAAAGGGTCATATGGTGACACAATTGAAAGGCACATCCTTAAAATTAGAGACGCAACGCCAATATAATTATTGGCAGGCGCTTGTGTTATCTTTTTTTAGTGATTTGTTATATTGGGATGTGTATAAGCGCTGGCGTGGTATCGGTTTGTTATATTTATTGCTGATGACTTGGGTATTTTGTATTCCTTTCTCTATAAAATACATGATTGGCATGGATCATTTTTTCAATGATGTTATCATCAAACCCTTCCAAAAAATACCTGATATTCCCTATGTAAGCGGTAAACTCAAATTTGATAAAAAAATGCCCTATTTTATCAAGAATGATCGGGGGCAAGTCGAAACGATCCTTGACAATACAGGTTCAATCAAAAAATTTGATCAATCAACTTATCCTTCGTTAAGATTCTTATTTTTGGATGACCGCGTTTATTACACAATACCCGATGCGTTCAAATACTTTGAAGATAGGGATTATCAACGTGTAACAGAAGTAAAAGAGATAAAAATGCCGAGTGATACAAGTTTTGTTTTTAATGGCGAATCTTTTTTAAAGGCCTATCAAATTCGAGGATTGAAAATGCTGACATTAACGGTCATTTACCCCGTTGTTGCAGCAACTTATTTTACAGTTGCTCTCATATTTTTGTTAGCATTTGCAATGATGGGGCAAATTGTGAGTCAAACGATTTTTAAGGTGCAGTTGTATTACAAGCAATCTTGTCGATTATTATTCGTTGCCTCAACCCCGGCATTTTTTGTTTTGCAGATAATGGCTGTATGCGGTTATAACAGAAGTATGATGGGTTATGTTTGGCTAGCATTAGTGGCAACTTATTTTTCATTTGCCATTATCTTTGTTAAACGAAATTTACGTTCAATAGCCCGATTATGAAACCCATCATTCATTTTACTCATGGCAATGGCTTCCCGTCTTCCTGTTATCGGCAACTTTTACAATCATTAGCGGATGAATATGATGTTAATGTCATTGAAAAAGTTGGCCATAATCCCGATTTTCCAGTTGGTGAAAATTGGCATACCCTTGTGGATGAAGTGATAGAAAGCATTGTTGAGCAGTCCCATAATCCTGTTGTGGCAGTGGGTCATTCCCTTGGCGGTATCCTTAGCTTTCTTGCTGCAGTACAGCGTCCTGAGTTGATAAAAGCGGTGGTCATGATTGATTCCCCTGTTATTGGGCCAATCAAATCAATGTTGTTAAAAATAGCAAAAAAAATTCGATTAATCGATAAGGTTACACCCGCTGAGCGAACAAGAGGACGGAGAACGCATTGGCCAGACAAGGAACATCTTTTAAGGTATCTGAAAAGTAAACCCGTGTTCCAAACGTTTACCGATGCTTGTTTACAGGATTACATTGATTATGGTTTGATCAAATCGAACACAGGCTATGATCTGGCTTATGATCGGCAAATCGAATATTTAATTTATCGTACAATTCCACATATGTTACCTGATTATATTGGTCATCTAACGTGCCCTTGTGTGATGATTTATGGTAATAAGTCAAACGTTGTTGATTCCTTTGATTTAAGTCATATGAGAAAACAACATGGGATTCGTTCAGTGAGTATGCCAGGGACTCATATGTTGCCTTTTGAATCACCTATAGAACTGGCTAAAAAAATTAAATTAGAGTTGGAAATAATGCTTTCGTGAAAAGATACCCGATATCCACGAAACTTCAATAGGAGCATTTTGAATGATCACGGGTATATGATTAACCATGGCGTGCTATACTGATCATAGGCCTATTGTTTTATCTTTCCAGTTCAATTACTCTAAAATGATCCCAAGAAACGAATCATCGTTTTAATTGTGAGAAAACCTAGCTGCCTGACAACAGTTAATAAAAAATAATAGAATGATTTATCTGGGAATAATGAATGACCTATAGTCGGAACATTTGATATATATAAGACCCGGGGTATCCCTAATTCCATACTGTGTCTTGGATATCCACTTCCACATAGGTATATTATCCAACAGCTTATAGCAAGGAGAGTGAAGTGATTGACTTACTCATTTTTATTGGTGTTACTTCCGTTATAATGACCTTAATGGCAAAGGAAGCATCCGTTCAGATATGGTTAATATCGTTTGCCATATTATCAGCCGTTGCCACGCAATTAGCGGCCTTTGGTTGGTTTTCAACATTCCTTTTATGTTCGATTACCTTGGTTGCTTTACTTGGAAGCATTTCACCAATTCGTTTAGCGATCACGCGCAAAGTTCTAGAAATATTGCAAAAGAACTTGCCTTCCATGTCTTCGACTGAAAGAGAAGCTTTAGAAGCTGGTACAGTGAGTTGGGAAGGTGAAATTTTTTCTGGTAAGCCAGACTTCAGTAAGTTGCAGCAAGCACCACTTGTCAAGTTAACGAAAGCAGAGCAAGCCTTTATAGATGGGCCCGTTCGAACCTTGTGTGAAATGGTTGATGATTGGGATATTACCCATAATCGTACTGATTTACCCGAGGAAATGTGGCAGTTTATCAGAACTAATCGCTTTTTTGGCATGATTATTCCAGAAGAATATGGTGGCTTAGGATTTTCAGCAACGGCTCAAATGGAAGTTCTCGTAAAGCTTTACTCGCGATCGGTTTCAGTTGCCACCACCGTCAGCGTTCCTAATTCCCTAGGGCCAGCTGAATTGCTGCTAAAATACGGCACGAAAGAACAACGAGAATATTATTTACCAAGACTAGCGAATGGAACTGATATTCCATGTTTTGCGCTTACAGGACCAAATGCTGGCTCTGATGCAGCCTCAATTCCGGATACAGGCGTTGTTTGTCGTGGCAATTTTAATGGTGAGGAAGTCATTGGCATACGTCTAAATTGGGATAAGCGATACATTACGTTGTCTCCTGTGGCAACGGTTGTTGGTTTAGCATTCAGACTGTATGACCCCGATAATTTACTCAATAAGAAGAGTGACATTGGAATTACTTGTGCTTTAATTCCCTCAAATTTACCGGGCGTTAGGACGGGCAGACGTCATTTCCCACTTAATTCAGCTTTCATGAATGGACCCACGCAGGGCAAAGATGTCTTTATTCCCATTTCCTATATCATTGGTGGTGCTGAGATGGCAGGAAAAGGGTGGTCTATGTTAATGGAGTGCTTAAGTGCTGGTCGTGCCATTTCATTACCTTCGTCCGCATTAGGAGGCGCTCAACTTATTGCTTTGGCAACGGGTGCTTATGCACGAATTAGAACTCAGTTTGATCAACCTATTGCTAAATTTGAAGGTATTGAGGAGCCACTTGCTCGCATAGCAGGTAATACCTATATTATTGATTCGGCATTAACGCTAGCGACTGCCGCGATTGATCAAGGTGAAAAACCAGCCATTGTTGGTGCGATATTAAAATACCACACCACAGAACGAGCAAGACAGATAGGCATGGACTCGATGGATATCCATGGTGGTAAGGCCATCTGCTTAGGACCTGAAAATTATCTTGGCCGGGGTTATCAACAAGCGCCCATTGGCATCACCGTTGAAGGCGCAAATATATTAACTCGAAGTTTAATTATTTTTGGCCAGGGGGCGATTCGATGCCATCCTTATGTCTTTGCTGAAATGGAAGCGGCTCGTAAAAATGATTTACAAGCCTTTGATAAAGCATTTTGGGGGCATGTTGGCTATACGATGTCCAATTTTGCCCGTTCCCTTGTCTTCCTATTTACCAAAGCCAAAGGAACCCCCGCGCCTTCGATGATAACAAAACCGTATTATCAAGCTATCAACCAATACAGCGCTAATTTTGCATTTGTCGCTGACTTTTCCTTAGCATTACTTGGTGGTGCGTTGAAACGTATGGAATCTTTATCTGCAAGGCTTGGTGATGTTTTATCGAAACTTTACCTTTTATCTGCTGTGCTAAAGCGATACGAGAGCGATGGAGAACCGGCGGTGGATAAGCCAGTCGTTGATTGGGCAGCTCAGCAATTACTCTTTGAAATAGAGCAAGCGTTCCAGGGTATTATTCAGAATTTCCCAATAGCTTGGGCTAAAGGTTTCTTAAAGTTAATCATGCTACCTTTTGGTCCACAACGCAAAGTCCCATCGGATGCGCTTGGTAAGAAGTTAGCAAAATTGTTAACCACAACTTGCCCGACGCGAGAAAGGTTAACGAGATTAGTCTATAAAGAACCTGTTGCAAATTGCCCAGTCGGTCGGATGGAAGAAGCGTTTATTAAGATTGTAACGGTTGCTGATACAGAGAAAAAATTTATAAAAGCCGTTCGTGCTCATAAAATACAAGGGTTAACGGTTCATGATCAGATTAAACAGGCAGAACACCTAGGTCAACTTACTGCAGATGAGGCGAGTCAACTAATGGAAGCAGAACAAGCTAGACAAGCCGTTATCAAAGTGGATGATTTTGATATGGATGAACTTCGTCGACTGGTTGTTGGCAAGGCCAAGACGAAAAGTAAATCAGATAGTGAATCGGCAACATTCTGACAATTGGGATTTTGTTAATTAAATCCAAGCGCACATCAGGTGCGCTTGTAGGCTAATGTTAAGCAGTTTGGGAACTAATGAACTTCTTCAAAGGCCTCTTCGGGCATGGTGACATTCAGTTCTAGTATAGCGTTATCACCATCTTTTTCGAGAGTGACATTCACTTGATCGCGACTTATTGGTACATATTTAGCGATGACTTCTAATATTTCATCTTGTAGTTTTGTCAGATAATCCGGCTGTGATCGTTGTGAACGCTCGTGAGAAATGATGATTTGTAAGCGTTCTTTCGCGACAGAGGCTGTGTTTGGTCTTTTTCGTAAAAATTTTAAAAGACTCATATCGTGGCCTCCTCTTTTGACTTTCCAAAGATGCGTTTTAAAAAGCCTTTGCGCTCAATGCTAATAAATCGCATTGGCCTATTCTCACCTAAAAATCGTGCAATCGCATCTTGATAGGCAACCCCTGCGTCGCTCTGCTCATCCAATACGACAGGAGTACCTGTATTCGAAGCTTTTAAGACAGCTTTAGACTCGGGGATAACGCCGATTAATGGAATCGCCAATATTTCTGTGACATCGTTTACAGATAGCATTTCACCAATTTCAACACGTGTCGGATCATAACGCGTTAAAAGTAAATGTTCTTGAACCGGCTCAAGATTTTCAATGGCCCGTCGACTTTTACTTGCCAAAATACCTAAAATCCGGTCAGAGTCGCGTACGGAAGAAACTTCGGGGTTGGTAACAACTATCGCATGATCAGCGAAATGCATGGCCATTAACGCCCCGGATTCAATCCCAGCAGGTGAGTCACAAACAATGAAATCAAATGATTTTTTGAGTTCTTCGATAACACGTTCAACGCCTTCAAGCGTTAGTGCATCTTTATCTCGTGTTTGGGATGCTGGTAAAATCGAGAGATTTTGAATTCGTTTATCTTTGATCAAGGCTTGATTTAGGCTCGCATCCCCATTAATGACATTAACGAAATCGTAAACGACACGCCGCTCACACCCCATAATTATATCAAGATTTCGTAACCCAATATCAAAGTCTATGACGACGGTTTTATGGCCAGCCATAGCTAATCCAGAAGCAAAAGCAGCTGACGTAGTGGTTTTTCCTACACCGCCTTTACCGGATGTGATAACAATTATCTTGCTCAATGTCGTTTCCTTTGCCAATAAATATACTCTTCAGTTTATACCTAAGGACCTTGTAATTGCAAGCGTTATACGATTGATTTTTAGGGGTTAGACGATGTGAAAACACAACAGATAAGAATCGAAAAACGAGCCTATTGTGAGCACGAAAATCATCAAAATAATCTGCCAATTATTTGATTTACAATCAATTTGTGTGCTAAATATAGGTAACCTTATTTTATGATGATCGACTCATGAGGCGTCTCTTTCTTTTTGGAATTTTGTTCTTGATGGTTGGTGTCACATATGCTTACACAACACCACAACCGTTTATGAATCTGTATTTTGATTTTACTGGCTCGAGTACTCCAGGATTCCCGGCGAATCAAAAAACAATCCCTCAAATATTGGTGGATGCGGAAGATCAACAACAATCTAACAAAAACGATAACAGACTGCTTATTCTATTAATTAATTCAACTATTTATATTTACGATAACCAACGTCAATTAGTCTATAGCAAATTGTTGCGTACTAATCCTTCCACAGGGTTCTATGAAATGACGTCATTATCACATATTGGCCCGGCATTATCTTACTTAGCAGAAATCAAAGCATCCGGTAGTAATGCATGGAAACCAGCAATGCAACAGCTCTTAACCAATATTAAAGCGGTAAGAAAATTAAATGACACTGGCGAGTGGATAAAACAGGCTAATATTCAACCATGGAAGACGCATGAGTCACAAATTCTCGCAATGTTCGATTATGGCTTGTCGATGTCTGGAAACTATATTGTATCTGTATTAAATGGTGGGAAGTTTGATTTGCAAGATGTTCAGAATAATTTTCTAAAGGGTAATAAACAATATCCCATCCCGTTTAATAATATTATGGTGGGAACATTTATGTTCACGGCTTTACAGAGTATGGACGAAATCCACCAAGAAATAAAAGACAAACAGATAGATTGGCCCCATGCGATGATTGTGATTCGTTTTGTGGCCGGGGCAAATGTCACTGCTGGTTTGACAAAAGGTACGAATTGGTTTGTTCCGTTCTTTCAAGCATTATCAAATAATACCTTATTAGCTTCTAATATAATAATTGCGCCATACGCTGATGTAAAATCAGATCTAGGGCAAAAGGTATTATCAGAAGATAGTTACAATTACTATAAAAACCAAGTATGGATGAGCACTAAAAATCGTGAGAAGACTGCTGCCGAAGTGTTTACAAGCCTTGACACCATTTTTGTACCAGGTAGACCTGCTTTGCCTGGCGATTATTCCTATTCGAAGGCATCGGATGTAAGAGATTTTTTAGTCAGGCTTAAGCATTCATTACAGGACCCTCAAGAAATGTTGTCTAATACGGTAGGGTTTTGGATGGCAGGCGAGTTAGCTGCAAAAAATTGGCAAGCAGAAAAAGTGGCAATACCTGGTTTTACGGATGGTTTTCCTGAAGGAATCACCGCTTATCCTACCAATAATCCACCGATAGGAGAGGTAAAATGAGGCCCCATTTGTTTTGTGCATTGCTTCTGACGGTTATTTCAGCTTATTCGCAACCTATTTTAAAGCCGTGGATAACCATTGATGCTCAGGGGACTCGAGAGATAACTCCCTTTGAGATAGATGGACAACGTTATTTAGCTGTCGCACAGCTTGCCAAAGATATTCCTCACACACCGGCGAATATGAATGGCGGCAACTCGGATGTTGATGTCATAATTTTGCGGGAAGGAAAGGGGCTGTTTACGCCGTTACAATCCATTCCAAGTCATGGCAATGAAGGCGTTGAGTTTTTTTCCATTAATAACATTCCGTATATAGCAGTTGCTTCAATCCGATCGGGCCCGCATGCGCCCTACAATATTAACACCTACTCGAAATTATATCAGTGGGATGGAAAACGATTTTATCCAATTCAGCAGTTTTTTAATTTAGCAACTAAACAATGGCGACATTTTCAAATTGGTGAACGACATTTTCTAGCCCAAGCTAATGGCATTATTAAATCATTATCTGAATCAAGTTTAAGTACAAATTCAATGATTTATGAATGGGATGGCCATTCTTTTCAACCTTTTCAAACAATCGCTTCTACTTGGGCTTATTCCTGGGAGTTCTTTGAAATGGACGGTCAGTATTATTTGGCGCTTGCCGATCATGTCAATCACTCAATGATTTACCAATGGAATGGCCGATCATTTCAAACATTTCAAAATTTTCCAGGCAGTGGTGGGAGAGTCTTTAAGTACATGAAGATAGGGGATAAATCCTTATTGGCTTTTGCAAATATCAATCATAATTCAATGATTTATCAGTTTAAACAAGGAAAATGGGAGCCTTTGCAAACATTAAACGGAACTGGAGGACGTAATTTTACCTACTTTAAATACAAAGGTGATGATTACCTATTAAGGATTAACTTCATAACTGGTAGTCGAGAGAAACCAGTGAGTGTGTTGAAGTCTCCGTTATACCGTTGGAATGGGAATCAATTTGAACAAGTGGAAGAAATTACAACCTATGGTGGTGTGAGTGCTAATCCATTTATGCATGGTGGGCAACTCATGATTGCTGTTGCAAATAGTTTAAGCAAAGATTTGCGTTTTAAACAGCCTTCGTTGATTTATCAAGTTGGTGAAGCCCAACGTCCAAATTAGAGGGATTTTTTTTCTATCCCATAGCTGATTTAACGTTCTTATCAGGGAGTCAGAAGTATGAGCAGTTTACTTCGTCTAGGCACAGTGTTATTCCTATGTATTCCATCCGCCATATTTGCTCACGACAAACTGATTTTTGCCATCGATATTATTCGACATGGCGATAGAACCCCATTTATTTCACTACCATCTGTCGATTACCATTGGCAAGAAGGATTCGGACAGTTAACTGCTGAAGGGATGCAGCAAGAATACAATTTAGGTAAGACCTTTCGTAAAAAATACATTGAACAAACACACCTGTTGCCTGACTGTTATGAACAAGGATTAATCAATGTATATGCCACCTATTTCGATCGCACACATATGAGTGCACAATCATTGCTAATGGGATTATACCCTCCCGGAACTGGACCTAAAACAACGGGAAACTCAGCTCCTGCATTGCCGCATGCATTTCAACCCATTCCGGTATTTAGTTCACCGGCAAAATATGATCAAGTGATCGATCAGTACGTCAGCCATGAAGAGAGAGCTAAGCTGATGGAGCAATATGTGTATTCGACGGTTGAATGGCAACAAAAAAATAATGAGCTTAAGACTAAATACACACTTTGGAGCAATTTGCTTGGGCTACAAATTCAGAGCTTGTCGGATCTGCAATTACTCGGCGATGCTTTGTATATTCACAAAATTCATCATGCCCCAATGCCAAGCCAATTAAGTTCAGACGATATTGATACCATCATCAAGGCCAGCCATTGGGCTTTTACAGCGCAATTAAAGCCTAAACAGGTTGCAACTGTTTATTGTGGTAAACTCATGACCAATATTGCCAACTACCTCGATAAAGGCAGTCAACAAAGTTCTAAGCTGAAATATGTCCTGCTGTCAGCACATGATACGACAATTGCGGGTGCATTAAGTTTTTTAGGGGTACCCTTGGAGCAAGTTCCCACGTATGCCTCAAATCTTAATTTTTCACTTTACGAAAGTGGCCAAGACTACTATCAGGTGAAAATCACCTATAATGGCCAACCTGTTTCAATTCCTGCATGTGGTGGGGTGTCTTGCGAGTTACAACAATTTATAAAATTGGTGGATAGTACCAAACAAATGTCTTTAGGTTAAAGTTCTCATAACATGATGCACTTTAGACGGTCTTGCTACGAATGGCGATAACTCTGACATTTTTAGCTTGCTTGAGTGCATACGGCTTATTCACCACAATTTTTACCTGTTGGATGGGAAAGTTCGTCAATATCTCTTGGGCAATGTCATTAGCAACGGTTTCAATGAGTTGGAATGATTTTTTCGTTACATAGGCGTTAATATGTTGACTAATCAAGTCATAGTTGATGGTTTCGTCAATATGGTCATTTATCGCTTTGAAATCCACATAAAGATGAAGGTCTACTAACAAACATTGATCAATAGCTTGTTCCCATTGATTAACGCCAATGCGTGTTTGTAGACTCAATGATTCAATCACAATTTCATCCATGCAAGGTTCTCCGATTTAACTATCCAAATTTTCAATATTAGCGAATTGCTGTCGAAGCTTTGTCAATGTCTGTTCTGTGTTGGAAAGCCGTTCTTTTTCTTTCATAATTACCTCAGCAGGTGCTTTTTTGACAAAGTTTGCATTCGACAGTTTGGTTGATACATCCTGTTTATCTTTCTCTAATTTTGCTATTTCTTTTTTTAGTCGAGCGAGCTCGGCGTCTCTATCTATTAACCCCGCCATTGGTATGAAAATTTCCAATCCTTCAACGACGCCAGTTGCTGAGGGAGGGACGCTTTCATGTTTCTCAAGAAGGGTTATAGGGGAAACCTTGCTCATACTGATGAGTAGCTTCTGATGTTTATCTAATCGTTGTTTGTCTTTTTCGGATACATTACGGAGAATTAACGGAACCGATTTGCTTGGTGATATCCCCATTTCACTGCGGATGGTTCGAATGACTTGGATGACCGTTTTAAGCCATTCAATTTCTTCTTCCGTTTCTGGCCGGATATATTCTGGATGAACAATTGGGTATTCGCTAATTGTAATACTCTCAAGGCTCTGGCTGGTGAATCGCTTAATTCGAAGCCAAATTTCTTCGGTAATGAACGGCATGATTGGGTGGAGTAATTTCAATATTTGATCCAACACATGGATAAGTGTTCGTCTCGTTCCTCGTTTCATCGAGCCCAAAGCTTGGTCGTCTTGTAAGACGGGTTTGGATAGTTCTAAATACCAATCACAATACTCATGCCATACAAATTCATAAATGGCATTTGCAAGCAAATCAAAACGGTAACTTTCAAAATAGTGACGACATAAGGCGATGGTGTTTTGCAACCTTGACAATATCCACTGATCCGATGGGCTATATTGGAAGGGACCATCCCCTAAATCACCGCTTTCTTCATCGACATTCATTAAGGCGTATCGTGATGCATTCCACAATTTATTACAGAAGTTTCGGTAGCCAGCGACTCGATTGAGGTCAAAACGTAGATTTCGTCCGGTTGATGCCATTGAGCAAAACGTAAATCGCAACGCATCCGTACCATGTGCTTCAATGCCTTGGGGAAATTCCTTTTGTGTTGCCTTTATAATTTGTTTGCGGGTTGATTCCAACATCAAATTCGATGTGCGTTTTTCTAATAAATTATCTAAACTGATGCCATAAATAATATCTAAAGGATCTAATACATTTCCTTTCGACTTAGACATCTTTTTCCCTTCGCTATCTCGAATTAAACCCGTGATGAGCACCTCTTTAAAAGGTACTTGGCCAGTAAATTTGAGCCCCATCATAATCATCCGGGCTACCCAGAAAAAGATAATATCAAACCCTGTTACTAAAACAGATGTCGGATAAAATGTTGTAAGCTCTTCTGTTTGCTCAGGCCAACCTAAGGTTGAAAATGGCCAAAGGGCAGAGGAGAACCAGGTGTCTAAGACATCCTCATCTTGCTTTAAGCTAATATCTTCATCGAGCTGATATTTATATCGAACATCGTTTTCACTACTACCAACATAAATATTTCCTTGATTGTCATACCAAGCAGGGATGCGATGTCCCCACCAGAGTTGACGAGAGATGCACCAATCTTCAATATTCTCCATCCATTGAAAATAGGTTTTACTCCAGTTTTCAGGGATAAATTTTATCTCGCCTTGTTTGACTGCCTCAATTGCTGGTTTTGCCAAAGGTTCAACTTTCACATACCATTGCTCAGTTAGCAAAGGTTCAATTATGACATTGGATTTTTCTCCACGAGGCACTTTGATTTTGTATGGCTCTATTTTATTTAATAAACCTAGATCCTCAAGATCAGTCACAATATGTTCTCGAGCAATAAACCTATCCATTCCTTGATATTTGACAGGGGCATTTTTACTGATGGTTCCCTTTTTTGTCATGATTTTGATGACCGGCAGATCATGTCGTTTGCCGATTTCATGGTCATTAAAATCATGGGCAGGGGTTATTTTAACGCACCCACTACCAAAATCTTGTTCCACGTATTCATCGGCAATAATGGGTATCGTTCGATCACATAAAGGGAGTTGAACATATTTCCCTATCAAGTGTTTGTATCGTTTATCATCTGGGTGTACGGCAACGGCTGTGTCACCAAGAAGTGTTTCGGGTCGAGTTGTTGCTATCGTTAAATGGTCTTTGCTATCAACAATAGGGTAGTTGATATGCCACATGAAACCATCTTCTTCTTCTGATATCACCTCGAGGTCAGATATGGCTGTTCCTAATTTAGGATCCCAATTAACTAATCGCGTTCCTCGGTAAATAAGTCCTTCATCATAGAGCTGAATAAACACTTTTTGAACGGCCTCAGATAGCCCTTCGTCCATGGTAAATCGCTCGCGTCCCCAATCGACAGAAGCACCCATTTGACGCATTTGATCAGTAATTTTACCGCCGGATTCATTTTTCCATTGCCATACATAGTCTAGAAAGGTGTCTCTTGACATGTTTTTACGATTCAACCCTTCTTGTTCTAGGCGACGTTCGACAACCAATTGCGTTGAAATTCCAGCATGATCTGTTCCTGGCTGCCATAGTACTTTTTTGCCGTTCATGCGGTTATAGCGAGACAATGCATCCATGATTGTATATTGAAAGCCATGGCCCATGTGTAGACTGCCTGTTACGTTTGGTGGAGGTAGCATTATGCAAAATGATTCTCCATCACCTCTAGGCGAGAAATAATTTTTTTTCTCCCAGTTCTCATAACAACGGCGCTCTATGTTATCAGGTGAGTAGGTTTTATCCATGGCTATTTCTACTATCTATTAAAAGGGCCCATTCTATCAATAAACCCAGGAAAATTGAAGATTTCATCAAACCAATTCAGTTTTACTTGCACGATGGTCTGCTGCGATATAGGTATACATGGTTGGAATGATAAACAATGTAAAGAGTGTTCCGATTAGTAAACCTGTTGAAATCACTAGACCGATGTTAAAGCGACTTACCGCACCTGCACCAGAAGCCATCAACAATGGAACCACGCCAAATACCATGGCTGCGGTGGTCATCAGGATGGGCCTTAAGCGAATGGCAGCAGCCTCCTCGACTGCTTCCCTTTTCGAGAGGTTTTTTTCTTGCTGTAGGTGATTTGCAAAATCAACAATTAAAATCCCGTGCTTTGATATCAATCCTATCAGTGTAATTAAGCCAACTTGCGTGTAGATATTAATCGATGCTAAACCTAAGTTTAGTGGAATCAACGCGCCGCATATTGACATGGGCACTGAGACTAATATGATTAGCGGATCGCGGAAACTTTCATATTGAGCGGATAAGACAAGATAAATAATTAATACCGCCATAAAAAAGGCAAATAACAGCACATTTCCTTCTTGAACATATTGACGGGACTGACCACCATAATCCATGGTAAACCCTTTAGGTAATATCTTTTGGGATTGTTCTTGTAGATATTGTATACCTTGTCCAAGGGTGACACCCGGCATCATAACACCCTGAATGGTGGCTGCATTTAACTGTTGAAAGTGACTAAGCTCATTGGGTTGGGTCTCTTGTTTAAGATTAACAACCGTTGATAAAGGTACCATCTGGCCGATGCTCGTCCTCATGTAGAGATCAGTTAATTGTTTTGGCGTTTGACGATACTTTCTATCCAGCTGCGGTATAACCTGGTAACTGCGTCCTAGCAGGTTAAAGTAGTTAACATAATTACCCGATAGGGCACTGGTTAGTGAGCTTCCAATTTGTCGCATATCAAGACCTAGATCGGATGCTTTTGAACGATTTATTTCAAATACTTGTTGAGGCTGATCAAATCGCAGGCTGTTATTTAAGAAAATAAACAAACCACTTTGTCTGGCTTTATTGATCAATTCATTGGATACATGATACAAGCTTTGAAAATCATTGGTTGTTTTAATAACAAACTGCAGAGGGGTGCCTTCACCTCCGCCAGGAAGTGGTGGTGGTATCACGGCAAAAGTATTAAGGCCAGCAACAGAGTCTAATTTGTGCTGGAGGGCTTCCTTTAAGGTAAACTGCGAGACCCTTTCACCCCAAGGTTTAAGCACCATGCCAGAAATAATGGGGGTACTATTAATAATAAAATGATTGACGGTTTCAGGGAAGCTTCGATAAATGGCATTGAACGTATCTGTAAATGTTTCGATGTAGTTGATAGATGCATATTGTGGTGCACTGCTTATCACGAAAAAGAAACCTTGATCTTCTTCAGGGGCTGTCTCGGACGGTGTTTTCAGGTAAAGATAAGGTAGAATAGCTAATACGACCACGGCTATGATAAGGACTTTCGAGCGGATATTGAGTACATTATCGAGCGTTCGTTTGTAGCGATGTTTCAATTTTTCAAATGTTCTATCGAGAAAAAGGACTAATTTTCCGCTTGTATCTTCCGTGGACAAAATTCGGGAACACATCATGGGGGATAACGTTAAGGCGATAACACCTGATATGATTACGGCAGAGGCTAAAGTAAACGCAAATTCTTTAAATAACGCCCCAGTTAGACCCGATAAAAATCCAATCGGCGCATATACCGCAGCCAGTGTGATTGTCATAGCGATAATCGGTGTGGTAATTTCCCTTGCGCCAATTAAGGCGGCTTTGAAGGGGCTTAGTCCTTTTTCTATGTGGCGATGAACATTTTCCACCACGACAATCGCATCATCGACGACTAACCCGATTGCTAAAACAAATGCAAGCAGCGTCAGTAGGTTGATAGAATAGCCTAAGGCGAGCATAAACGTACACACGCCAATGAGTGATAATGGGATCGTTACAATTGGGATGAGAACCGAACGAATGGATCCCAGAAATAGAAATATCACAATGACAACAATGATTGCTGCTTCGCCAATCGTCCGCACAACTTCTCGAATAGAAGCACGAATAAATTCCGTTGCATCATAAACAACCATACCTGATAAAGCGTGAGGGAATTGCTTGACGATACTTGGAAACAAATCCTTGGCGTTTTTGATGACGGTGAGTGGGTTAGCGGAAGGCGTCGGGGTAAGTGCTATAAAAACAGCTTTTTTACCATTAAAACTAACACTGCTGTTATAATCTTGAGAACCCAATTTAACAGTCCCGATATCTCTTAAACGGATAATAGAATTTTCGTCACTTCTAACAATTAATTTACTGAATGTTTCTGCATTATTAAGATCGGTTTTGGCTTTCAGACTGATTGCAACATACTGTCCTTTGGTTTTTCCTGCTGCTGTTAGAAAATTATTATTAGCAAGAACCTGACTAACATCACTTGCATTGACCCCTAAAGCAGCCATTTTATCCGGATCAAGAAATATGCGCATTGAGTAGGTCTTACCGCCTAGAATATCTGCTGAAGCAATACCATCGACCGTTTCTAATTGGGGTTGAACCACGCGGATAGCATAGTCAGTAATTTGTTCTGGTGTTAATTCAACACTATCCAAGCTGATATACATGAGTGGGGTAGACATATCCGATTTTTTGATAATAACCGGCCGCTGTGATTCGGGAGGAAGTTGATTTAATGTTTGTTGAACTTTAGACATGACATCAGTGAAAGCAATTTGCGGGTCAAAATTTAATTTGATGTTCAACGTGATAGTGCTAAGTCCTTGGATGCTTGAGGAGGTCATATAGTCTACCCCTTCAGCGCTGGCGACAGCGGCTTCAAGGGGGGTTGTAATAAATCCGGCTATTATTTCAGCATCGGCTCCGGGATAACTGGTTGTAATGGTAATGACAGTGTTATTCATACGCGGAAATTGTCGAATTTCCATCGTACCAATCGAATTCAAACCAAAGAGTAGAATCAGTAAACTAATTACAATTGATAATACCGGTCTTTTAATGAATATATCTGTTAATTTCATGGTTTAATGCTTTATTCACCTAACTTGTCAATGTCTTTAACATCAGGCATTTTAACGGAATTGTTAATTTTTACGCGCGAACCATTTTGAAGCTTAAGTTGTCCTGAACTGACGACTTCATCACCTGGTTTTAGTCCATGGGTGATGACAATATGATTGCCTTGTTGTTCGCCTGTGCGTACAAAGGTTTGTTGGACATATAATTCGGGCTCACCGTCTTTTTGTTTTGAAGGACGCTGTTTTATGACATACACAGAGTCACCGTAGAGACTATAGGCTATCGCAGTGGCTGGTAAAACGATTTGATTGGGAATCACTGGCTGAACCACCTCAATACTCGCAAACATACCTGGAATAAAACTAAAATTGGAGACATTCTGCTGTTCGTTTTTTTGAGATTGACAGTTAACAATGACTCGGTCACTGCCGGGCTCTTTTTTAGCACTAACCATGGGAGACTTTAATGGGTTCTTAAGTGCATTGGTGGGGCAATTGGGAATAGTTGCTTGGACTCTGATATTATGTGTTCTGATATCCACCTTAGAATTGATAGCAGAAATTTTGCCAACGAAAAGCAAGTCTGGGTATTCGCTGACATGGAATCGGATAGGCTGACCAACCCGTATTTTGTTTAATTGTTGTTCAGGTAGGTAAAACTCTAAGAATAAGGGATCTAATGACTGGAGAGTAACAATCGCTGTTTGTCCTGGCGAGATATATTGGCCGAGGTTGATAAGACGAATACCTAATTTCCCTGTGAAAGGTGCGGTAATGTGTTTTTGTTGAATTTGGGCTCTAATTTTTTCAACATTGGCCTGGGCTTGATCGAGATTTGCACGTGCTTCATCGACATTGGAACTTGGTGCCGCACCTTTTCTGAAAAGTTTGTCTTGACGATCAAAACTCAGCTTTTTTAAATCAAGTTCTGCTAAATTAAATTTCAATTGTGCTTGTTCGACGCTATCATCGATTGTAATCAGAGGCTGATTTTTTTTGACATTTTGGCCGGATTGAAAATGGATTTCTCGAACATTCCCACTGGCTTCTGAGTTAACATCCACACCATACTGGGCATTGATATTACCGACAGCATCTAAGGATGGATGCCAATCCATTTGTTTTGCTTTTACCGTTGATATTGTCGCAGGCGGGGGTTGAAATCCTTCGAAAAATTTCTTAATCGCATAATCTTTAATAATATTAAATGCAACTAGTGCTATAAATACGAAGAGAATTAAGCCGAATACAATTTTGCCGCGTATGGTCATAAAGGGATTGGTTTTAGAAAAATAATCATTTGAATATACCATATCAAATAGCAATACCCAAGAAACTTATTTATGCGTTTTCTGGCTGTGTGGTGAGTTAAAAAATAGTTATTCCTTGATGAAAGGAAATATGGTAGTATGCACTTTTTTAGTCCATGGCGGTTGTCGATATGAAAAAAGTACTGGTTCTTATTTTAGTTTTATCAAGCACGTTTATTTTTGCGGGTAACCGACATTTTTATCCCGCCAAACAAGGAAGCGATCAAATCAAATCACAACAGAATACGACGAAATTACCAGGGTATTGTGAAATTGAGGTCATCAACCCCTCCAGTTTACCTGTCCATATCGAAGGTCAATACCTTGATGGAGAGTTTTTACAACCGTTTGATATGTATCCACATCAAACTAACCAATACATTGTTTTATATTATTTCGGTTGCATGCCTGGTATGAATTTGACTATTTCGGGCTTCGATGGATATGTCTATTTAGATGGTTATGTTTCAGTTAATTCATCAATCATTATTCCTGAAAGAATGATGGGCAAAACAGTGAAGGCAAAAGTAAATAATAAATAGGATGGTTTCTTTAATCTGAATTGGTTGCCCTGTGTTCATACAACATGATTTTAACTAACCCATATGGATATCATTTTTAAGAGGTTTTCCATGGTAAAATATTTGCGAGTTCTCCTTGTAGGACTATCAGCCGCTGCTATCGTGACCGGTTGTGAAATGATGACTGACGAGATGTTCTATCATATAGAACCACCAAACCGTCATGATCACCCTTTGCCGCCTAATCATCATGGCAAAAGGGTGGATGGTCAGCATCATCGTCGAAATGAAAATAGCCAACGAGTTGTGGTTGTACCGAGTCCTGCGAATCGTCATGGTCGAGTAGTGGTTAACCCACCTGCCGCTCCTCAGACACATGGTCGGGTAGCTGTTAACCCACCTGCCGCTCCTCAGACACATGGTCGGGTAGCTGTTAACCCACCTGCCGCTCCTCAAACTCATGGTCGGGCAGCTGTTAATCCACCTGCCGCTCCTCAAACTCATGGTCAGGCAGCCGTTAATCCATCTCCAGCTCCTCAAACTCATGGTCGTGCAGCTGTTAATCCATCTCCAGCTCCTCAAACTCATGGGCGAGTTGCGGTGAATCCACCCTCAGGTCCTCAGTCTCATGGCCGCGCGACGCTTGATTCAAATCGCAAAAAGCCAAATGAACAATTGGAAAAGGAGCGTCATGCTGCGCAATCAGCTAATGGTACGATCGTTGCTAAATCCAGGGTAAATGCACTGACAAATAATTATTAATCCTATTGAATCCATTGGTTACCTCCTTCCCCTGGGCTGGGGAGGGGGGAAATAAATGTGTTGTCCAATATGCTGTCATTATCTTCACTAATTCATCTGTTTAATTTGAAGTTTTTTAGGTATGTGATACACTGATTTCAATTTGTCGTTAAGTTGAGGATTTTGCTTCATGAAATTAACGAAGTGGCTATATTTTGTTGCTGTCATCTGTTTTGTTGTCGCTTGCGCTGCAACACCCACCTCTGAAAGTACGGGCGAATACCTTGATAGTTCTGCTATAACAGCTAAAATTAAAGCAAAGCTTGTAGATAAACTTGGTACGAAAGGGTTTTCAATCAAAGTAAAAACCTATAAAGATCAGGTCCAGTTGAGTGGTTTTGTCAGCAGTAATCGCACCAAAATGATAGCAGGGCAAATTGCCGAGTCAGTTGGAGATGTCCACACAGTTCGCAATGATATCATTGTTAAGTCCTCAATCGAGTAAAGGATAGTGTTATGAATCAGAATCAGATACTTGCAGAGTTTGATCCCCAGTTATGGAAGGCAATTTCCGGCGAGTTACAACGCCAAGAAGATCATATTGAACTGATTGCTTCAGAAAACTATGCAAGCCTTAGGGTATTGGCTGCGCAAGGATCTGTGTTAACGAATAAATACGCGGAAGGATATCCTGGTAAACGCTATTACGGCGGTTGTGAGTATGTGGATATTGCTGAAGAATTGGCAATAGAAAGAGCAAAAAAATTATTTAATGCAGACTATGTGAATGTACAGCCACATTCCGGCTCTCAAGCGAATGAAGCGGTCATGCTTGCTCTACTCAAACCTGGCGATAAAATTTTAGGAATGGCCTTACCCCATGGCGGTCATTTAAGTCATGGTTCAAAAGTTAACTTTTCCGGTAAAATATATCAATCGGTTGAATATGGTATTGATGCTGAAACAGGTTTAATCGATTATGATGCTTTAGAACAATTGGCTCTTAAAGAGAAGCCTAAGATGATCATTGCTGGGTTCTCTGCCTACTCTCAAATTTTAGATTGGGTCCGATTCCGTGAAATTGCAGACAAGGTGGGTGCCTATTTACTTGCTGATATTGCACATGTTGCCGGGTTAATTGCTGCTGGACTATATCCTTCCCCTGTGCCTTATGCGGATATTGTTACCACAACTACCCATAAAACATTACGTGGGCCTCGTGGAGGAATGATCTTAGCTCGCAAAAATGAAGACCTTTGTAAAAAAATTAACTCAGCTGTGTTTCCCGGTACCCAGGGGGGACCATTGATGCATGTTATTGCGGCAAAAGCTGTCGCTTTCCAAGAAGCTTTGCAAGAATCATTTATCGCTTATCAGAAACAAGTTTTACTCAATGCGAAGGTTATGGCTGAAACGTTACAATCACGAGGTTTGGATATTGTTTCACATGGCACAGAAAATCACCTGGTCTTAGTGAGTCTAATTAGTAAAGACATAACCGGTAAAGAAGCCGACGAAAAGTTGGGGCAGGCAAATATCACTGTGAATAAAAATTCTGTGCCAAATGATCCACGTTCTCCCTTTGTGACCAGTGGATTGCGTCTAGGTACGCCTGCTGTGACGACAAGAGGTTTTAAAGAGAAAGAAATTCAAACCCTGTCACACTGGATTGTTGATGTGATTGACAACATTCAAGATGAAGCTGTCATTAATCGAATCCGAAAAGATGTGATAGCGTTATGCAAATCTTTTCCAGTGTATGCATAGACGATTATGTTTTGTCCATTTTGTCAAGCTGAAGAAACCAAGGTCATTGACTCTCGCTTAGTGGCTGATGGTACCCAAGTTAAAAGACGCCGTCAGTGCTTAAAATGCAGTGAACGGTTTACCACGTTTGAAACGGCTGAGTTAATGATGCCATTAGTGATTAAGCGTGATGGGCGACGAGAGCTATTTAACTTGGATAATATGCGCGCTGGTATGTTACGGGCTTTGGAAAAGCGTCCTGTGAGTGTTGAGTTGCTTGAACAAGCTATTGCCAATATTATTCAAGCCATTCGCCGAAAAGGGGAACGTGAAATTGAATCGAGATGGTTAGGTGAGCTGGTCATGACGCAATTATATAAACTTGACCACGTAGCTTATGTTCGATTCGCATCAGTCTATAAACGATTTAAGGACGTCAGTGAATTTAGGGAGACAATTGAACAACTAAAGAGTAATGACATCGAGTGAGGTCTTTGTGGATAAGAATGATATTCGTCGTAAACGTAAAGCAAGACGATTAGCTCTTCAGGCTATGTATCAGTGGCATATGACTAAACTTGACAGCCATGAAATTGAGCTCCAGTTCCGCATAAGCAATGATTTTGAAAAAATTGACGTTGACTATTTTTCCCGCCTGCTTCATGGCATTAGCCAATCCATTTCACAAATTGATAATCTCTATGAACCCTATTTAGATAGAAGCATTGACAGTTTGAATCCTGTGGAACGTTGTTTATTAAGAATCGGATCGTATGAGTTGGCAAATATGTTAGAAATTCCCTATAAAGTCATTTTAGATGAATCGGTCAATATGTCTCGAGAATTTGGTGCAACAGATGCTCATAAATATGTGAATGGCGTACTAAATCAAGTTGCAAAAACTCTAAGAGCCACTGAGATATCTGAAGAACTATAAATGGGGGAATCATGGATGAATTTCAGCTGATCAGGACTTTTTTTCAGCGTCAATACGCCGATCCTCAAATTATTTGCGGTTCCGGTGACGATGCGGCTACCTTGCAACCTAAACCAGGCTATGTTCTCTGCGTTAGTTCAGACTCGTCTGTCGCTGGCGTGCATTTTCTTGAAAAATGGGATCCCAGTATTATTGCATCAAAAGCGGTAACAGCAAATGTGTCAGATATTGCAGCAATGGCAGCTGAACCCAAATGGGTGACAGTCGCACTGACACTACCCAGTGTTGATAAAGATTGGTTATCTGCTTTTAGTAAAGGTTTGTTTCGGACATTAGATGCAGATAATATCGCTTTGGTTGGCGGTGATATAACACGGGGCCCTTTGTCAATTAACATCACTATTTTTGGCGAATGCTTGCCGGAAGATGCAACATATCGACACGGGGCCAAAGTAGGGGACATTATTTATGTCACAGGGTCCCTTGGCGCGCCTTCTTTAGCTGTCGACTGGTTGAATAAGACGGATGTTGATGAGGATGTCCGCCAATATTTGATGAGTCGATTACAAAAGCCACACGCAAGAACCGACTGCCGACAACTTATTAGCCAATTTGCCAATAGTTGCATTGATGTTTCCGATGGTTTAGTTGGCGACTTAGAGCATATTTGTCACCGCAGTCACGTTGGTGCGAACATCATTTCAGAACAAATTCCTATTGATAAAATGGTGAAAAATCAAGTCCCGGATCAAGCGATGGACTATGCGCTGCATGGTGGCGATGAATATCAGTTATGTTTTACGGTAGCAAAAGAGCAAAAGAGGGCTGCAGAATTACTTGCTGAAAAAATGGGGTTGTCGATCTACCCAATTGGGCATATTATACAAGAGCAAGAAATAAATTTGATGGTGGGTGGTAAGAAGTTACCGCTTCAATCTCGGTCATATAGGCATTTTACATGAAAGGTAAACAGGTTATGAACGGACAACAATTAAGTAAAGCTGTTTGGCAAAAACCTTCTTTCTTCACGGCATTTGGTTTCGGTACTGGCTTGTCCCGTATTGCGCCTGGTACGTTTGGTACGTTAGCGGCTCTCCCGATTTATGCACTTATCTATCAATTTTCACCACTAGTATATGGGTTAATCTGTGCGGTGCTTTTTTTTGTTGGCATACCACTTTGTGGAAAAGTGGCAAAAGATATTGGTATTGATGATTATAAAGGGATTGTTTGGGATGAAGTTGTTGGCTATTTAGTAACGCTGTATATGGTGCCGCCAAGCGTGAGTACCTTAGTTGCGGCATTTTTGTTATTTCGTCTATTTGATATCCTAAAACCGCCACCGATAGGCTGGGTAGAGAAAAAAGTAAGAGGTGGCTTCGGGGTTATGTTTGATGATTTACTGGCCGCTATCCCCGCGTGCCTCATTTTGCATTTGCTAATTTGGTTACATTTGCTATGAATGAAAATCATCGGGAACTTGTGAGCATTGGTTTAACCCTTGCAATTGTTGTACTGACGATTTTTATCATACATCGTTTTATACCCTCTATCATTTGGGCTGCCATCATTGTCATCGCCACGTTTCCTTTGTATCGGCGATGGCAAAAATATATCCCCGGTGGCAGGAACACTTCAGCACTTCTTTTTACCAGTTTACTTGCATTTGTCTTTGTCATCCCTTTAACTTGGCTGATTAGCTTGTTGTATACAGAATCACAACTTTTTATCAATTATCTTCAGACTGTTAACAGACACGGAGGCGAGCCCCCAGAACTACTGCATCATATTCCCTTATTAGGGGACGATATTTATCAATTATGGCAAGAAAAGTTAGGGGAGCCTGGACGAGTGCGAGAACTATTGGCCAATTTGCATATATCATTGGCATCCTATAGTTATTATATTAAACAAATAGGCGCTAATTTGCTGCACAGGGGCTTTCAATTAGGTTTCACTTTGCTGACCTTATTTTTCTTTTTCCGTGATGGGGAAAAACTCTATCGGCAAATCCAACTAGTTGGAGAGTATTGTTTAGGGAAACGGTGGTTTCGTTATGCTGACAAATTACCCGCTGCATTACGAGGAACCGTCAATGGCACCATTGTAGTTGGTTTAGGTGTGGGTATTCTAATGGGGGTTTGCTATGGGTTAGTTGGTTTCCCGGCACCAACCCTAACAGGCTTTATCACGGCTATTTGTGCAATGATCCCTTTTGTTGTTCCAGTTGTTTTTGCGGTGGTTGCTATGATCTTACTATCAATGGGTAAGTTGATCGCAGCATTGATCATTATAGGCTGGGGTACATTGGTCATGTTTGTAGCTGACCATTTTATTAAGCCTGCTTTAATTGGTGGAAGTATCAAACTACCATTCTTAGCTGTATTGTTTGGGATTTTAGGTGGTGTAGAAACATTAGGACTACTCGGTTTATTTCTAGGCCCTATCATTATGGTTCTTTTTCTCACATTATGGATGGAACCTTATGATAAATTGGATGAATCCACAATCAGTTAATCAGGTCAAGTCCTCATCTATGACAACGATTTGTTGTCTATAATTAAAACACAGAGATTTAATTTAATATAAAATATGGTACAATCGACTTCTAGGATGCTGATTATGAAATAATTCAGGTTCTAAGTTTTGAGAAACCTTGAACTCCTATAAATCATCCCCATCTAGGGTGTGAGTTGGTTAAAAGAGGTGTGTTGATGAATAAAGATTGGCCTACAAAAACGCAAGATATTCGAGCAGCACAAGCGATTATGGAAGAGTACGCTAATGAGACAAATAGCGAAACATTAGGCATGTTCGAATTGGTTGTTGACCAAGAGAAAAAACGAATGGATTTTAGGTTATCATCTTGGGTCGTCGCAATAGCATCGCATTTCAAGTCAAAATATGGTGAAGAAAAAGGGGACTCCATTACTCGTCTTGTCTTAACCTATTGTATTACCAGAAACGAAACCATTCATTAATCCACCTAAATTACCTCTTTCATATTGCCTTCTCCCCAGGCATAGGGAGAAGGTGCCCAAAGGGCGGATGAGGGGTTTTCTAATCGAAGTTATAATTTGAATGTGTAGCAAATCGTGCTTGAGATGCTATGTCAGTATATTTGATATCTTAAAACCTGGTACAATATTCATTTTATCTTAAAAATACACGCTACTATGCTCAAAGACGCGCTTGCCAATATGCACCATTATTTTGATGAGATTGTTCTTGAGCGTGGCCGGCTGTGCCAAAAGCAAGGTAAAATTCTTAGTGTCAAGATCAGCGAAGGATTGATCAAAGGGCGAGTCAAAGGAAGCCAAAGCCAACTGTATGACGTCCATATCAACCTAAGAGCTGATGCAGAACACTTCGCGCGATGTACCTGCCCCTATACACTCAATTGTAAGCATGCTGCTGCCTGTTTGTTTGAAATTCAGTCTAGACGAAATTTACCAGAAACAGGTCAATTACCCACGCATGTTATCGTTGCAAAGCCTCCCGTTAAAGCGACTCCGGATTGGAAGGAATCAAAGCCTACTCAACTGTCGAATTATATTGTTCATTATGAGATAGAATTTGATAAAGGGCATAAGCGGGGCATCCCAGTTCGTCTATACCGCATAAAACGACTTAAGAGTGGAGGGATGGGCAAGCCGATTGAAATGACCAATGAGGACGATATTAGCAGTCGATTGTCAACGACTGATCAAATTATTGCAATGAAGTTATTAACACAGACAGGCTTATTAGAACGACGGAATAATATCCGTGACGTTGAAACCTTAAAGCAAGTTGTAGCAACCAATATGGCTTTTGTTAAACCAAAATTTAACGCTAAAAAGCATAAATTAACTTGGGGAAAGGAGATCCAGGCTACTTTAGGTTGGGAGCTTTACCCTGAAGGCGAGTTTCATCTTCACTTATATGCTAAGGGCAAAGCAATCGATCACGTCTTTTTATGGCGATCCCCATTTTACTTAAATAGGCAAAATTGGTCGCTTCACGATATACAGACAAACTACTCGCCCGAATTATTGCGATCATTGATGTCATTGGCCCCAGTATCAATTGACCAAATTAAAGAGCCGACAAAAATCAATATGCAAATGAATGAGCAATTGCCGGCATTACCAACATTTAATGTCACGACAAAAAATGAAAAGCCATTCGTCAAAATCGTATTTGATGCGGTTGAAAAAAACCAAGTGATCCCGAATAGCAGCCAAGATAATGCGCAATATATCTTTTTTGTTAATATCTACGCGGTTTATCATGGAATTTCTGTGTCTTACAGCAATACTTGCCATGCCGTGTATGTTCAAAAGCAATCCGTGATTGAGCGGTATAAGCGATGTTTTGAAGATGAAACTGAAAAGCTTGAAGAAATTAAAAAAATGCTGGATTTACGAGAACCTAATCAATCTGAAAAGTTGTATTTAGCGCAGGTTCCCCAGTGTGACTATATTGCAAAAGCATGTCTTAATGAAAAGTACCTGGGCTTTCTATTTGAGAAACTTCTGCCACATTTACATGAGCTAGGATATCTCGTCGAATTTAATCACCCTATCTTTCAACAGCCAATTGATATTGATGATTTGACTTGGTTTTCAGAATTAAGTGAAACAAAATCCGATATGCTCGCTTATGAATTGGGCGTTATTATCGATGGCCAAGCAGTCAATCTTGTGCCGCTTGTGGTTGAAGTGATCCATAAATACACGCCGATGGAACTTCAGCAGCTGCCCGATGATTATAGGCTGAGCCTTGGGCTTAACCATAGCAAAGCGATATCCATTGATATTGCAAGAATTCGTCCGTTGATTAACTTTATTATTCAATTTGGCGAACACAGAATCAGTCAAGGTAGAATCTTAAAATTAGAAAAATACCAAGCAATTTGGCTTCAAGAGATGGAGCAAGCATCAAAAGCTGCAAAGGCACGCTGGCAAGGTTCAGAGCAATTTCGTAACCAACTGCGTCAATTTATTGCACAGGATTATACCATTGATATGCCTACCCGATGTCTTGCAACCCTGAGAGAGTATCAAGTTAAAGGAGTCGCTTGGCTACAAAGCTTAAGAATCTGTCATTTTTCAGGCATTTTGGCGGATGATATGGGCCTGGGTAAAACGGTTCAAACACTGGCCCATCTGCAAATCGAAAAAGAACACAATCGGCTCACCAAACCCAGCTTAATTGTGGCACCTACCAGCTTGGTGATGAATTGGTTTCAAGAGGCGAAACGGTTTACACCTGACTTGAAGGTTCTCGTATATCACGGGGCAGAAAGGGTGCCTGATGAAATGGATCATTATGATATGGTGGTGACTACCTATGGGTTGATTCAACGCAATAAAGAACAGTTTTTACCGACAAAGTTTTATTATTTAATCCTGGATGAAGCACAGTTTATTAAGAACGCCCGAGCCAAAACGACGTTAGTGGTTCAACAAATACAAGCGACACACCGGATATGTTTAACAGGCACACCGCTTGAAAACCATTTAGGTGAATTATGGTCCCTGTTTCATTTTTTAATGCCGGGATTTTTAGGGACCGCTCGACAGTTTCGACAAGCGTTTAAATTTCCAATTGAAAAAGAACAATCACAAGACCGTCAAATTATATTGTCTAATCGAGTCAGTCCATTTTTGTTAAGACGTACAAAAAAAGAAGTTGTGAAAGAGTTACCTGAAAAAACAGTGATCACTCGCATGGTGGAATTGTCTGGACCGCAACGCGATTTGTATGAGGCCATTCGTTTAACGATGGAGAGTAAAGTTCGTCAAGCGATTGCTGATAGAGGGCTTAATAAAAGCCAGATTATTATCTTGGATGCATTATTAAAAATGCGACAAGTATGCTGTGATCCTAGGTTATTAAAGGAAGAACAGGCAGTTATCGCTAAAGGACATTCAGCGAAATTAGATTTACTTGAGGATCTCTTATTGAACTCGGTTGATGAAGGAAGGCGAATTTTATTGTTTTCTCAATTTACCTCGATGTTATCGATCATTGAAAATCGCTGTCAACAATTAAAACTGCCCTATCTCAAGTTAACGGGTCAAACCCAAAACCGGCATAAATTGGTTGAGTCGTTTCAACAAGGAGATGTTCCACTATTTCTCATTAGCTTAAAAGCAGGGGGAACTGGCTTAAATTTAACTGCGGCGGATACCGTCATTCACTATGATCCCTGGTGGAATCCGGCGGTTGAAGACCAGGCAACGGATCGAACCCACCGTATTGGGCAGGTGAATCCTGTGTTTGTATATCGCTTGATATGTGCTGGAACTGTTGAAGAGGCAATGTTAACACTGCAGGATAAAAAGCGAAAATTGATCTCAGGCGTATATGAGCAAAACCTTCTTGATAAACAAATGGATATTGATACGTTGCTCAATCTATTTCAGCCAATTACGGATACAAATTAGTTTGCAAACCAAACAACTTTTGCATAAGCTTACTTAAGGTCTTGTTTTTAAGGCTAACGGAAAGTGTTCATGTCTATTTCTTCTCAGGAGAGTTTAATTATGAAACAGCTTAAGTTGTTTTTAGTATCGCTAATGATGTTAAGTTTCGTTCCAGTTGCCATGGCCGCATCTGGTTCACCCACTGGAACGTGGACAACCATTGATGATAAAACAGGTAAGAAAAGAGCCGTCGTCTCTGTTTCTGAGAGCGGTGGTGTTCTTTCAGGCACGATTATCAAAGTGTATAAACAACCTGGCGATACAGGCTATTGCAAAAAGTGTCCTGGCCAATTTAAAGATAAGAAAGTGCAAGGATTAACGTTTCTTTGGGGACTTAAAAAAGAAGGCTCAAATGTATGGGGTGGTGGCCAAATTTTAGATCCTAAAAATGGGAAAATATACCGCGCCAAAGTGACTTTAAAAGGTAATAAATTATATGTGAGAGGCTATGTTGGGGTCTCATTACTTGGTCGAACTCAAGTTTGGGTACGTTAACCAGCAGTTAGTCAGCTTTTAAGTTAGTTACTTATTTTGTGACTTACTTATTTGTTTAGTTCACATGCCGGGCCTCTACCCTTAGGTATATTCAGTTTTTGGGAAATGCCTGACATTTAGTCGTTGCGAGCGTTAGCGAAGCAATCCAGATCGATGCCATGTTAAACATCTGTACTGGATTGCTTCGCTAACGCTCGCAACGACAGTAACTTTTCCTTGCTTTCGAAAACTGACGATACTTTGGGCCTCTACCCCGGCATAGTTATTTTCCGTCCCTACCTAATCACGATGTCATTCTCAATCTCACTTAATCTAATATCGACAGCAGAATGAATTCCCTTTACAATGCTTCTACGGTAACAATCACGTCAAATGATGGTTGAGTTAGCAACAAGGCCCACAAGTCAAGCAGAAGCTTTAAAACGCCCACCCCATTCCATTGAAGCGGAACAATCAATCTTGGGGGGATTACTGCTGGATAACCAAGTTTGGGATAAAATCAGTGCCCAATTATGTGAAAAGGATTTTTATCGAGGCGAACACCGAGTCATTTTTCGCGCCATCGAAGACTTAGTGCGAAAAGAGCAACCGTTTGATGTGGTCACACTCCTTAACATCCTCAAAACCAAAGACGAATTAGACGATGCGGGTGGCGAAACGTATCTTTTTGAGCTGGCTAATAACACGCCTAGCGTTGCCAATGTTTCAGCATATGCCAATATTGTTCGTGAAAAATCGGTTCAACGTCAATTAATTGAAGTAGCGAATGAAATTGCAGATAATGCATATAATCCAGCTGGCGATGATGTTGCTACGCTCTTGGATCGTGCTGAAACGAAAGTGTTTGCCATCGCTGAACAAACAGGGGGCGATGGTGGCCCGGAAAGCATTAAGCATATTTTGGTTCGTGCTGTTGAGAAAATCGATGCATTATATCAATCCGGTGATGCCCTTACTGGATTATCAACGGGACTCAAAGACGTCGACAACCTCACCTCCGGCCTACAATCATCGGATTTAGTCATCGTGGCAGGTCGGCCTTCCATGGGTAAAACAACCTTAGTAATGAATATGGCTGAACATGCAGCGATTCAAGAAAAGGCGAATGTGCTCGTTTTTTCAATGGAAATGCCTGCTGACTCGCTTGCAATGAGAATGATGTCTTCATTGGGGCGTATTGATCAAAACCGTATACGAACTGGCAAACTAGAAGATGATGATTGGCCAAGAGTGACATCGGCGGTACACATGCTTTCCGAAGCGCCATTATTTATTGATGACACACCCGCATTAAGCCCAAGTGAAATGCGTTCACGGGCCCGTCGTTTGGCAAAAGAACATGGCTCATTAGGTTTAATCGTTGTCGACTATTTGCAATTGATGAAGGTACCAGGTTTTAAGGCGGAGAGCAGGACGGCCGAAATTTCAGAAATTTCTCGAAGCTTAAAGAGCTTGGCTAAAGAATTAAGCGTACCGGTTGTTGCGCTATCTCAGCTGAATCGAAGCCTTGAACAACGACAAGACAAGCGGCCTGTTATGTCCGATTTGCGTGAATCAGGCGCCATCGAACAGGACGCTGATTTGATTTGCTTTATTTATCGGGATGAAGTTTATAATGAAGATTCTCCTGATAAAGGTGTCGCAGAAATTATCATCGCTAAGCAAAGAAACGGTCCTATCGGTCGCGCACGTGTAGCGTTCTTGGGCCAATACACCAAGTTCGAAGATTTAGCGTTCAGTGGTTATCAAGAGATGGAATAATGACTAGAAGGACAAGCCTTTATGTTGACCAATCAAGTCTTAACCATAACCTTGACATGGTTAAACAATTGGCACCAAGCAGTAAAATAGCTGCCATGGTAAAAGCGAATGCGTATGGTTGTGGTTTGCAATCGGTTCTTCCAGTATTGCATGACCAAGTTGATGCTCTTGGTGTAGCGTGCGTTAATGAAGCGATAGTGATTCGACAAATGGGTTATCAAACACCCTGTATCCTGTTTCAAGGTGTTTTTTCATCCCAGGATTACCACTATATCGAAAACTATGGCTTTGAATTAGTCATTCATAGTGAACAACAGCTACAACAATTTTTATCCCAGCGCTTTAGCAAGCGTATTCGATGCTGGTTAAAAGTCGATACGGGAATGCATCGCTTAGGGATTGCACCAGAAGACGTTCCGAATGCGATTGAGCGTTTATCTATGAGCCCCCATGTGGATAGGCCGATTGGAGTCGTGAGTCACTTTGCTTGCGCGGATGAGCCTAATCATCCTTTAAACCGTTATCAAATCGATCAATTTGAAGCGATTAAAGCATTTCTGGGCCCAAATTTTGTCTATAGCATTTCCAATTCTGGCGCGATTATCGATGCTAGTCATAATCATTATGATATGGTTCGTCCTGGCATTATGTTATACGGTGGCTCTCCAATCTCTGGTAAATTGGCATCAGAGTTAGGATTAAAACCCGTCGCTTTTTTTACGAGTCAGATTATGGCAATGAAAAGCATTAACGCCGGGGAAACAGTGGGTTATGGGGCTACCTGGCAAGCCAACAAAAAAAGTCATATTGCGATTGCTGCAGTTGGTTATGGTGATGGCTATCCCCGCCATATTAGTCATCAAGCGCAAGTTGCTATTGGTAATCAGCTGGCACCCATTGTTGGCCGAGTATCCATGGACATGATGGCGATAGACATCTCGGAGCTTACCAATATCAACGTTGGCGATAGTGTCGAATTATGGGGGAGTCAAATACCCATTGACAGGGTGGCTGATTGGGCGGGTACAATCAGTTATGAACTACTGTGTCAGTTCCAACATCGCGTAGAGCCAAGTGAAATTTCTAGTTAAAAAATATGCTAGATAGGTACACATTTGTCCGGATTGGTGATATTATGCCGCTCTGAATTTTCAATATTTTAAAGGTGTGATAATGAACAAAAGTGTTATTGCAGTTTTCTGTTCCGCCTTACTACTCACCTCATGTGCTGAGATGAACAATGAAGGCGTTGGTACGGTTGCTGGAGGGATTGCCGGCGGGATTTTGGGTAACCAAATTGGTGGCGGATCAGGTCGTGTTCTTGCGACCGGTGTTGGTGCTATAGCGGGTGCCTTCTTGGGTGGAAAAGTTGGCCGCAGCATGGACAAACAGGACCAATTGCAGATGCAACAAGCACTTGAAACGGCACCCACAGGTCGAACTGTTCGTTGGCATAATCCAGATTCTGGCAATCATTATGCTGTGAAGACAACAAGAACTTATTACCGTCAACATCAACCTTGTCGTGAATATGTCACCGAAGCAAAAATAGGCGGCCGTTCCGAGCAAATATATGGCAAGGCATGCCGCCAGGCTGATGGTTCTTGGAAAGTGGTTAGTTAAACGATCGAAAATTTAATTTAGTTACCGTTATGACAATCCTCCGCTCAAGCGGAGGATCTCTATCTGCAAATCAGTCTGTGCTATAGTTATAGAGTAAATTCGTTTCTCTAAGGTGTTCATCATGGCTGATATTCTAGCTGCACTTCTCCCCAAACCACGCCGTGAAATGATATTCATTTTACCCGATGTCAATGTCCAACAATGCTGTGATTTAATGGTTAGCAATGATATTGGCGCACTAGTCGTTTGGGATGAGTCAAATATTCAAGGGATTGTGTCAGAGCGGGATCTCGTGCGCAAATGTTTGTTTCGTCGCTGTGACGCAGAGAAAATAAAAGCATCAGACGTTATGTGTTCGAGCATATCCATTCTGCCCATCGAGGCCACGGTCGAAAAGGCGATAAGTACCATTACCAGTACTAAGCGTCGTCATATTTTAGTCGAAGAAGAAGGGAAAGTGGTAGCAATTCTTTCACAAGGCGATATCCTATTCCATATGTTACAAACCATGCAACAAACCGTCGATCAGTTGGAAAGGTATATCTCTAATGGTTAAATTACGTGTCCAGTATTGCGGGCCAGATTAAAATAGCCCGCGGAAAAATTGAGAGTTATCACTGAAAGCTGAATTCAGATCGGTCTTCAGGTAATATAGCTTGCACAAGGCTAGCAATTGGTCGAGTAAGTAGTGCAATAATACTAAGAATCGCATTTAAGGTATTTGCAACGAGTGCAGAAACACAGCCTTCAAAATGACTCCAGGCTATACCCAATTCCCTTGACGTTTCCCAATCAATCAATTTAGTCGTGTCTTGTTGATTCATTGTCCAAAGATGTAGTGCCTTCACAAAGGATGCCGCTGCATTGAGTAAATGGATACTTGAATCAATTGCGAATATTGGTTCTAACACAAATGTATCAATTAAAGGAGTTGCCACATAAGCAGTAAGATCTGACTGTTTCCATGATGTCGATTGAATCGGGGTGAATAGATTATTGAAGCGGTGTGTTGTCGTTTTAAAATAGTCAGAATTTGATTGTTCAATGAACGGTCTAATAATGGTTGTCATAAAAATACTCCAAAGAGAAAATCAAGAAGATGCTTGGTTGTTACAAGGGTCTATCGAACCGATAGCAATAAAGTGACCGATTATAATTCATAGTGAGTATAAATACAATCAAAAGAACCGAAAAAAATCATTTATTGACAACAGAATTCTAAGAATGATTTTTTAAATTTAAGGAAAATTTTACCTCACTTGATTCGATTATCTGCTATATTTTAAAAAGGAACCCGTCAAAAGGAGTGACCATTGAGAGATAAGGACATGCCTCTCCCCATGCCGGTATGCGTGGAAGTGAAAGCAAATAAAATTTATCAATGGTGTGGTTGTGGCGAAAGTAAAAATTTACCCTTTTGTGATAATAAAGAGGGTTGTAATCAATCAATCAATTATCAATTGCCATATGATGATACGGTGCTATTTTGTAATTGTCGAAAGAGTCAGTCAGCACCTCTATGTGACGGTTCGCATGCTGAGTTACTAATTGCGATGGCAAAAGCAAAGCGAGGCTAAAATTTTACAAGGATTTGTTAAATAGACACTATTTAAAATAGAGTGGTGCTTATGGATAAGAATGACACGTCAAATTTGAAAGGAAGCTTTATGGTTGATCAAGACTTTAAGAAAAAGATAATTAATACCATCAATCGATATGAAACGAAATGTCAGGGTCTGCAATCGGAAATTGATGTATTAAAAACAACCATCGATCAACTAAGTACCCTCCCACAAGGCATGTATGATGAGTTAGATTCGCAATTAATAGCGTTACGAACGGAAGTACATGAACACAAAGGTTCCGTTGCAATTAATCATCGCTTGCATCTTCTTAATGATATGATGCAGTCTATGGAGAAAAAAAAGCAGAACTCGCGGGCGCAATTAAAACGATTATGTCGCCAATCGCTCTCTGTGCTTGATCGCCTCGATCTCAATAAAGAATATCAACAAAAATTTTTTAAACTTCAAGCTTTGCTAGACGATGAGGATGTTTCTGAAAAACTGCTCGTCAATAATTATTTAAAACAATTGGATAGTTTTATTTTTCACGTCGCGGCTAATTTATCACCAAAATTGGGTGATCTGGATGAAAAAAGTGACTTAGATATCACGGAAAGCTCTCCAGCTATTCCTGAAATCGCTTCATTGCCCCTAGCAATTAACGATAGTTTGCGTGAACTACTCCAAAATTTGGCTTTGCCAGAAGCATTCGCTCCAAGAACCGATCAACTCAACAACCTATTTGCCAAGCCAATTTCAACCAAACAGTTAGTTTCTATCATTGATACGATTTCAGAATTGGTCATTCAAGCGTTTCATCTCGAACAAAATCGCTTCAAGGGTTTTCTAAATGAATTGAGTCACCAATTAGAGACGTTTGATAAATTTTTAAGTGCTCAGGCAGATCTTAATGAAGCGACTGTTGAAAAAAGCTCGGAACTACAAAAAGGAATTTCTGAAGATATATCAGCCATCAAGCAGGAAATGAGTGGCCATAAAAATGTCGAAGATATGACATTGGCTATTCATAATCACTTGAATAAAATTGGAAAAAAAATAGAGAATTTCCGTGATTCGGAAGCGAAAAGAATGTCCGATTATGAAAAAGAAATTAACTCATTGAAAAAGCAACTGGTCACGGCTCATGAGAATTCGGATGAATTGCGCAAACTGATCTCCTTCCATGAGGAATTGATGAATCGTGACTGCTTAACTGGTTTACCAAATCGGGCAGCCTACGAAGAACATCTCAAAGGGGCGTTTCATCGTTGGCAACGTGGTTTTGGACAATTAGTTATTGCCATTGGTGACCTAGATCACTTCAAACTGGTTAACGATACCTATGGCCATCTAGCGGGCGATAAAGTGCTCAAAAAGACATCAGAGCTAATGAAATCATCCCTGCGAGCGGTGGATTTTGTTGCTCGCTATGGCGGCGAAGAATTTGTTATCGTTTTTGAACGAACACCCATAGAAGATGCGCATAAACGTCTGGATAAATTAAGACAAGATCTCGATGAACTGGAGTTTTCTTATCGCAAGCAGCCTGTGGAAGTAACCATTTCATTTGGGCTTGCAAGCATCGTAGAAGAGGATGACTTGGAATCTGTTTTTGCACGGGCTGACAAGGCGTTGTATGAAGCTAAGAAAAATGGCCGCAATCAAGTATGCTCGCTGTAAACTGAGCATCTAAAGCATGATTCGCAACCTATCTTAATAGTCATTCTTACTGAGCAATCCATCAACTGCCTTTTGGGCACTTGAACTTCAAATTTAGGGAGAAGGAGAATAGAAGTATGTTATTTACAAGCTATAATAATACTATAATTGAAAGCTTGGGAGTGTCGCATGGCCAATGATCAGAATAAAATGGAAGGGGTTGAAAATACCCTCGAAGAAGAAAAATTAAGTAAAATGACGGGTGATACAGACGATGATACTCGCGATATGTTATATAACAATGGGGATATGGTCGACATGAAAGGAGATGGCGTCTTTAACGAAACCTTAGGCGTTGCGACTCCCAATGATCAGATCGCTGAAGATATTGAAGATAGAAAAACCCCTTCGCCTTTCGAAATCGATATTCCTGAGCCAAAGCCCGGTGAATGATTCTTTCCTGGTATGGCCTCATTTAACGAGCTTACTAATATATTTGGTTTAAAAAAAAGGAAAAAGGTAGCTGATTAAATCAAATAGGCAACTTTTCCTATTCCCATATTTACTCATTACGGCAATCCAATCATAATGAATTTAATCACCCAATCAGGATGAGAGTGAAAAAAAATCGTTAAGAAGTGTATATATATTCCACAAAATGAATAAATGTATACTATACTTCAAACGAGGTATGTGTATTTGGAGGTAACGTGGCAGACTTTTCAAAATACGGCATCATCGAAACAGTAAACGGAATACTAATAAGAACGGATGTCGAAGGTCACTCAAGGATGCTAAAGCAAGGTGCTGAATTAAGACCTGAAGATACCCTTGTGCTTTTAAGCGGCAACGCAACTATCCACCTCGATCACCAACTACCTTACGCATTACCTTTAGACTACCCATACCCACTCGAAGGCCACACCCCAATATTTGAAAATAAACAAGCCAAAACACTCGCAGAAATTATTCAAGAAGAAGCCTGGGCCCAAGGAACCGACATATCAGATATACTCGATATCCTCGAAGAAACAGCTGCAGGGGATTCAGAACTCGGCAGCGGCGGTAATTTCTATGTCTACCAACCTTTATACACGGCAGGTAGTGTTTCAGTTGAGCTGATGGGAAGAGATCCCAATTATTATCAACATGCACAAGAGTCTCCTTTGCAGGTGTTTTTTTATGATAGGAGTGCAGCTGATGTTGGTGAAGAAACAAGAATCGTTGATAATTCAACCCCAGTGCCTACATTATCTCTTAATAACTTTATTGACACCGGCATCAGTGGAACTGATTTTATCAGCCAAGATAATACATTTGAGTTAAGCACTAGTGGCCAAGAAGCGGGAGCTAGCATCCGCTATGAGCTATCATCCGATGGGGGTACGACCTGGTCAGCAACGACGGCCAATCAAACTGGCCTTGCCGATGGGGATTATCAATTTAGATCGACTGTGACTGATGCGGCAGGTAATAGCGCAATTTCCAATACTATATCGGTAATCGTCGATACCACAGCACCTGTGCCTACATTAAGCATCAATGATGTGACTGCCGATAATATCATCAATGCCCAAGAATCAGGCGGCACGGTAACCATCACAGGCAGTGCTGGCGGTGATGCACAAGCAGGCGATACCGTGACATTGACTATCAATGGCACAGACTATACCGGCACCTTAGATGGCAGCTTACAATTTGCCATTGATGTGGCTGGAAGCGAGTTGGTCGCCGATGGCGATAGCCAAATTGATGGCAGCATTACTACCTACGATCTCGCTGGCAACCCAGGTACGGCCACTAGCACGCAAAGCTATACCGTCGATACCACGGCATCCGCTTCTATCAGTGTTGATACCATCACCCCCGATGATATCGTTAATGCCGCAGAAGCAGCAGGCACAATTAATGTCACGGGCAGTGTGGGAGGCGATGCAACTGTTGGTGATACCATAAGCTTTAGTGTGAATGGCACAAAC
>JAGVJN010000034.1 GCA_020051095.1 Pseudomonadota bacterium
ATCTGAGAATATGTTAACTGTTACCTATGTATCCGGTCACTTGTGTTACCGATGTATCCGGGTCGGACCCCCTGGTTAAAATTCTAGCGCGGGCGAGGGTCTCTTTGGTTTTGCCAATTTTTTCTTATTGAACAAAAATATATCAGGATTCCTCAGAGTGAAGCGGAATGCGGGAAATAACGCTATGGGCACGGGCACGGTAAGTTTAGTGATTTTCTGTCCGTTTAAAGCCTACGCCTTTTCATGCTTTGCGCCACTCTGTCCCATTGGGCGTATCTTCTAATATGACCCCCATTGCGGTTAGTTGGTCGCGAATTGTATCGGCTTTTTGATAATTTTTTTCTTGTTTTGCCTGCAGCCGTTCTGCAATGAGATTGTCGATTGCTTCTTTATCATCGCTACTCACCCCTGCTTGTAAAAACTGGGCTGGGTCTTGTTGTAATAAGCCGAAAATACCCGCTAAATATTTCAGCGTATTCGCTAATTGACCTGATTTTAATCGGTTGACTTCATGACTTAATTGAAACAGCACAGCTAATGCCTCTGGGGTATTAAAATCATCGTCCATCGCAGTATTAAAATCCGCTAACCATTTTTCATCAACTTTTGCATCAACAGGAGGAACTTCTTTCAAACAGTTATACAAACGCGTCAACGCTTTTTGTGAATATTCAATCGTGTCTTTTGAATAATTTAATGGACTTCGATAATGACTGCTTAATAAGAAATAGCGAATGATCTCTGGATTAAACTGGCTAAGCACATCGCTCAAGGTAAAGAAATTACCCAATGACTTAGACATTTTTTCTTCATTTACTTGTAACAAACCAAAATGAATCCAGTGATTGGCAAATGGCTTGCCTGTTGCAGCTTCACTTTGAGCGATTTCGTTTTCATGATGGGGGAATTTGAGATCCATCCCGCCTGCATGGATATCAAAATGATCGCCTAATTCTTTTGTTGCCATTGCCGAACATTCTATATGCCATCCAGGACGCCCCTCGCCCCAAGGCGATGGCCAAGCTGGCTCATCGGGTTTCGCCCTTTTCCATAAAACAAAATCAAGCGGTGAGCGTTTAGAAGCAACGACATCAACTCGCGCTCCCGAAAGCAATTTGTCGATGTCTTTATTGGAAAGTTTACCGTAAGTTTGATATTTACTCACCTCAAAACAAACATCGCCATCATCCGAGAGGTAAGCATAGCCTTTATCCAACAACGATTGAATCATGGTTTGAATTTCAGCGATATATTGAGTTGCCCGAGGTTCAATGTCAGGCGATAACATACCCAGTTGTTTTATCTCACCATGCATTTCATCGATAAAATGGCTCGTAAGCTTTTCAATGCTTACCCCTTTTTCATTTGCTCGTTGGATAATCTTATCGTCAATATCGGTGATGTTGCGTACAAATGTCACATCAAAACCACAATGTCTTAAATAACGGATAATCACATCCGTGCATACCATTGAGCGCCCATGACCTAGATGACTATGATCATAAACCGTGTTGCCACACACATAAAAACCAATTTTACCCGGCACCAGGGGTACAAAGGGTGCTTTTTCACCAGTTAAAGAATTATAAATCGTTAACATTTGTTTTTAACCTTAGGCGATTTTTCCCCAACTATCTCTTAAATTGACGACACGATGAAAGACCTTCGCCACCCCATTGTCGCACTGATTGACACAATAATAACCCGTTCGCTCAAATTGGCATACATCACCCTCTTGCCAGTTTGCCAGATCGGGTTCAGCCAGTGCTTGTTTAATTTCAATCGACTCTGTATTTAAAAATTGTAAAAAATCCGTTTCTCGGCCTGGGTTTTCATCGAGAAACAACCGATCGTATTCGATGACTTTAATCGGGTGCGCATGCTTAGCAGATACCCAATGGATCACTCCTTTGACCTTACGATCAGGGGGATTCTTCCCTAATGTGTCTTTGTCATAGTGGCAATGCAATTCAATCACTTCGCCAGCTGCGTTTTTGATGACTTGTTCACAGCGAATAACATAAGCATGGCGGAGTCTGACTTCTTGGCCAGGTGCTAACCGGAAGAATTTTTTGGGTGGATCTTCCATAAAATCAGCCTTTTCAATAAAGATCTCTTTCGAAAAGGGTAAAATCCTCGAGTCCTCACCTTCGTTTTGCGGATAATAGCCAGCGTTTAATTGCTCAACTTGATCCTCTGGATAATTGGTAATAACCACTTTCAGGGGATCTATTACACAAAGAGCACGCTTACTCGTTCGATTTAGCTCATCACGAACACATTCTTCCAGAACACCAACATCAATCACAGAATCTGCTCGTGAAATACCCACTTGCTCACAAAAATTACGGATTGCCGCCGGTGGATATCCTCTTTTTCGCATGCCACAAATGGTTGGCATTCGCGGATCGTCCCACCCTTCAACGTGCCTTTCTTCGACGAGTTGTCTTAATTTACGCTTGCTAGTGACTGTATGTGATAAATTCAAGCGGGAAAACTCAGTTTGTTCTGGCTTTGAAGGCACGGAACAATGCTCAATGAACCAGTCGTATAATGGTCGATGATCTTGGAATTCCAACGTGCATAAAGAATGAGTAATATATTCTTCCGCATCGGATAGTGGATGGGCAAAATCATACATGGGATAAATGCACCACTCATCACCCGTTCGTTGGTGATGCGCATAGCGAATGCGATAAATAACCGGGTCACGCAGGTTAATATTCGCAGCGTTCATATCAATTTTTGCACGAAGCACATGTTGACCTTCCTCAAACTCACCGGCGCGCATTCGCTGAAATAAGTTTAAGTTTTCATCCATACTGCGATCGCGATAAGGACTATTTTTCCCAGGCTCTTGCAAGGTGCCACGCGTTTGTCTGATTTCTTCAACCGTTTGACTATCAACAAAAGCCAACCCTTTATTGATTAATTCAATTGCATATTGATACAGCTTTTCATAATAATCCGATGAATAGGTAATATCACACCATTCATAGCCTAACCAAGCCACATCGTTGATGATTGCTTTAACAAAGGCATCTTCCTCCTTCATTGGGTTGGTATCATCAAACCGTAAATAGCATTTCCCTTTAAATTCATCAGCCAAACCAAAATTTAAACATATTGATTTGGCGTGGCCAACGTGTAAAAATCCATTTGGCTCAGGCGGAAACCGGGTTATCACCTCAGTATGCTTGCCCGAAGACAAATCTTGTTCGATCATTTGTCGTATAAAATGAACTCGTTTTTCTGTGATTTCTGACATTCTATGATTCCACTGCATTCATTGAATGACGCATGTCAGCCATGAGACGTTTTGCCGCAGCACAGGGATCGTCTCCTGCTTGCCAAGTGTCATAAACTGTTTCAATTAGCGCCGCACCTACTATCACACCATCAGCAAATGAAGCAATTTCTGCCGCAATTTCTGGCGTTTTGATTCCAAACCCAACCAATAAGGGTAATGAAACTTGCTGCTTACGGCGCTGGTAGAGATCGCGAACGTTATCGATTGATAACGTCGACGCTCCTGTGACGCCCTTTAAAGAGACATAGTATAAATAACCACTCGCCACTTCGGCAATGGCATTTAGCCGCTTATCGGAAGTAGTTGGTGAACAGAGTAATATGGCATGGAGTTTGTGCTGTTGCCATATGGGTAATATTTCCCCTGCCTCTTCAGGCGGCATATCTACTAATATGGTGCCATCCACACCGGCTTTATTTGCATTCTTTGCAAACCGCTCATACCCATACATTTCAATGGGGTTTAAATAGCCCATGATGACAATAGGCGTTTGATTATCCTTTTGGCGAAATGCCGTGATTTGCTTAAACACATCATCCACACTAACGCCTTGGGCTAATGCTCTTTCCATCGCATGTTGTATCACGGGACCTTCTGCCATCGGATCGGAAAAAGGGATACCGAGTTCAAGAATATCGGCTCCTCCTTCAACCAAGGCATGCATCAAAGGCACCGTTAATTCAAGGGTCGGATCACCTGCCGTCAGATAAGGGCTTAATATTTTTTGCTTATTTTTCGATAGCTTTGCTATGGTTTGATCAATGCGATTGCTCATCTATACCACCCCTAATCTAATTTGATATTTTCAATGGCAGCGACGGTATTCATGTCTTTATCCCCTCGCCCAGATAAATTCACAACAATAATTTGATCCGGTTTCATTCGTTTTGCCAGGGTCATCGCATAGGCAACCGCATGCGAGGATTCAAGGGCAGGTATAATGCCTTCAACGCGAGTCAACTGATGAAATCCATACATGGCTTGCTTATCGTCACAGGGCACATAATGTGCCCGACCAATGTCTTTTAAATAGGCATGCTCTGGACCGACACCAGGATAATCAAGACCCGCAGAAATCGAATGGGTGTCTTTCACCTGTCCGTTTTCATCACAAAGTAAATAAGTGCGATTACCATGCAGTACACCGGGTTTGCCAGCAATTAAGGACGCTGCATGTTCGCCCGTTTCAATACCTTTGCCCGCTGCTTCTACACCATAGATAGCGACGTCTTTATCTTCAATAAAAGGATAAAATAGGCCAATCGCATTGGACCCCCCTCCCACACATGCAACCAAGGCATCGGGTAAACGATGAAAGCGTTGTAGGCATTGTTCTTTTGCTTCCCGACCGATAACCGATTGAAAATCGCGTACCATTTGCGGATAAGGATGCGGGCCTGCGACTGTGCCAATGATATAGAAAGTGTCATCCACGTTGCTAACCCAATCTCGCATCGCTTCGTTTAGGGCATCTTTCAATGTTTTGCTGCCGCAGGTTACTGGCACTACTTTGGCACCAAGCAATTTCATGCGATACACATTGGGTGATTGGCGTTTGATGTCTTCTTCGCCCATATACACAACACATTCTAACCCCAATTTAGCCGCCACCGTTGCCGTTGCAACACCATGCTGCCCTGCCCCTGTCTCAGCAATAATGCGTTTTTTTCCCATTCGTTTTGCAAGCAATGCTTGACCAACCGTATTATTGACTTTGTGAGCACCTGTATGGCATAAATCTTCCCGTTTTAAATAGATTTGCGCGCCACCAATTTGTTGTGAAAGCCTCTGAGCATGGTATAAAGGGGTAGGACGACCGACAAAATCCTTCAGCTCTATCTCTAATTCGGCAAGAAAACCCGGTTCGTTTCGATATTGCTGGTAAGCTTGATTCAATGCTTCCAAAGCATGGATTAAGGTATCGGCAACAAATACACCACCGTATATGCCAAAATGACCGTGCTTATCTGGCAAGTCGTACATGACTATTCCCCTCGAACTTGTTTAATAAATTGTCGCATTAATGTTTCATCTTTTATGCCGGGCGCTGATTCAACACCACTACAGCAATCGACCATCTTTGGATTCACTTGCTTTATCGCTTCCAAAACATTTTCCACCGTCAAGCCCCCAGCTAAAATAACGGGCTTGCTTGTCTTGTTTGGGACAACCTGCCAGTCAAATGACTGACCTGTTCCCCCGTAATTCTCTTGAGCGGGCGTGTCAATTAAAATTGCTTTTGCCAGAGAATAGCGATGGCTAGCATCGATGATTGACTTCGTTGACGTGGCCGCAATTGCTTTGATATAAGGATAGCCAAATTGTTGGCAAAATTCAGGTGTTTCATCGCCATGAAATTGTATCACAGTTGGCTGAAAATCCTTTAGCATTTGTTTTAGCCATTGAGGTGATGGATTGACAACTACGGCGTATCTTGCAATGGAAGAAGGCACATTTTGACTGATTTTTATGGCCGTTTCTATATCAATAGCACGCTTGCTTTTGGGAAAAAAAATAAAGCCAAGTGCATTGACCCCCAATTGGCATGCTATTTCAACATCTTCCGCTCGCTTCATGCCACAGAATTTTATCTCAGTATCAATGCTCATTTTACACCCATCAGCAGTAAACTATGATGCTTCTCTTCAGGAAATTCTAGGTGTTCTGGGTAGATGACTTTTGTTAAGTAAAGGCCATAAGGTGGCGCCGTTTCAGCGCCTTTCTTTCTATCTTTGGCTTCAAGGACTTCCGCTACCCACGTAGGTCCTTGTTTACCTGAGCCCACTGCAATAAGAACCCCCGCAATATTTCTCACCATATGATGTAAGAAAGCATTTGCTTCGATGTCAATAAACACAAAATCACCTTGTCGTGAAACTGACAATGTATTAATGCATCTCATGGGCGTATTGGATTGACATTCGATGGAACGGAAGGATGTAAAATCGTTTTCACCAATCAAGCATTGCGCCGCCTCATGCATAATATCATGATTCAATTCACGGTAATGCCAGGTCACATTCGCTCGCAGCAAAGCAGGCCGAATCGGCTTATTGTAGATGATGTATCGATATTGCCGAGCAATGGCTGAATAACGTGCATGGAATTCATCATCCACAAAATGAGCCCATTTCACACAGACATCTTTGGGTAGATTCGCATTGGCACCGTGTGCCCAAGCACGGGTTGTCCTATCCTTGTTCGTATCAAAATGAATGATTTGATTAATAGCATGCACACCCGTATCAGTGCGACCTGCGCAGACAATCGAAATCGGTTCATTGGCGACTAAGCTTAAAGCATGTTCTAGGACAGATTGAACGGTATGTAAGCCAGTTTGTGATTGCCATCCATGATATTGACTGCCGTCATATTCCACATTCAAGGCAATACGCATGGAAACCTCTTTATAAAAGGTTCAATGTATAATACATTATGGCGAAAGTCTAGGGTCCAATGGCATTTTACCCCGGGCAATCGCTCTAAAAACTGGGCAAGAGCACGCACCTCTTCACGTGAGTGAGCACACAATCGCGTGCCAAGTTTTTAAATTGTTTAAAGGGTATTAAGGAATATCCCTAATTCAACCTGTCGCTTAGAGCCTTTCAAAAATAGCCGCAGCGCCCATACCCGTCCCAATGCACATGGTCACCATGCCATAGCGACCTTTACTGTGTTTAAGTCCATTTAATAACGTTGCAGTACGAATCGCACCCGTGGCACCTAGTGGGTGCCCCAGGGCAATCGCTCCGCCATTAGGGTTCACTTTTTCATGCGGTAAATGCAGTTCCTTCATCACAGCAAGCGCTTGGGCGGCAAAGGCTTCATTTAGCTCAATCCAATCAATTTGTTCCAGCGTTAGTCCAGCCTGAGCTAACGCCTTGGGAATGGCTTTGATTGGGCCAATCCCCATAATCTCGGGCGGTACACCAGCCACAGAAAACCCTAGGAAGCGACCAATCGGTTGTAGTTGATATTTCTTAACCATTGCTTCACTGGCTAGAAAAGCAAGGCCAGCGCCATCTGACATTTGCGAACTATTGCCTGCTGTGACAGTTCCTTTGGCAGCAAACACTGGCTTTAACCGTGAAACTGCTTCTATCGAGGTATCTGCTCTTGGGCCTTCATCGTTGGTAACCACAACTTCAGATATCGCGACTTCATGGGTTGCCTCATTGGCTCGACGATGATGCACCGTAAATGGAACAATTTCATCCTCAAATAAACCTGCTTTCTGTGCCTTAAGCGCACGTTGATGACTTTCAACAGCAAACTCATCTTGCATCTGCCGATTAATACCCCATTGTTTAGCAACATTTTCTGCTGTAATCCCCATCCCATAGGCAATCGCAACATGTTCTTCACAAAAGATAGCTGGATTTGCGGTATATTTATTGCCCCCCATGGGCACCTTTGACATGCTCTCAACGCCCCCTGCAAACGCCATATCGATTTCACCGTTGGCTATTGAGGATGCAGCGGTAGCAATGGTTTGAACGCCCGAAGAACAAAAGCGGTTGATGGTCATTGCCGGAACGGTATCTGGCAATCCACCGAGTAATGAGGCAATGCGAGCAACATTCATGCCTTGTTCTGCTTCAGGCATCGCACAGCCAATGATCACATCACCTAGCTGATTCCAATCCACTTGAGGATAACGTTGGCACATTGAACGAATACAATGCGCAAGTAAATCATCTGGCAATACTTGTTTAAATACTCCGCGTGGCGCTTTGCCAACTGGCGTTCTGAGTGCATCGATTATATAAACGTTGTTGAACATAAATGAATCCCCTATTAATTACGCAGTGGCTTACCAGTTTCTAAAAAGTGCTTAATCCGTGCCTGTGTTTGTTCCTTATGGAGTAAGTCCATGAATAATTGACGCTCGAGATTTAAGTACCACCATTCATTAACAGATTGTCCCGCATCAATATCACCACCACACATTGCTTCGGCTAAATGAGATGCTAAGGTATAGTCGTATTCAGAAATAAAGCCACCTTCCAACCAATTGACCAATCCTACTTTTAACCGAGCAACGCCATCTCTTCCCACTGGTTGAATGGAGGTCGGTAATGGGGGACGATAATTTGCTGCGTGCATAAATTTGACTTGCTCACAAGCCACTTTCAACACCTCATTGGCATGCATCACGACGGTATCTTTTGGTTGCAGAAAATGACGTTCCCTTGCCTCCAAAGCACTTCCCGCAACGGCGGCCATCGCCACTTGCTGGTAATAAGGCTGTAGAAAGGTCATTAAATCGGAGCCCACCTGGTTTTCACTAGCGCGGAGAGCAAACTCCTTGCACCCACCACCTGCTGGTATCACACCAACACCTAATTCCACTAAACCAATATAGGACTCAAAAGCTGCAACAACGGATGCACAGTGCAATAACAACTCGCAGCCGCCTCCTAATGCTTTTCCTCTCAACGCAGCCACAACGGGAATTGGCGAATATTTAATGCGCATCATCAACTGTTGAAAACGTTCTATCATGCTTTCAATTTTTCCAAACTGATTCGTCATGATATTTTCGGCAACCCCTTTCAGATCAGCACCCGCGCAGAAAAGGTCGGGATTGTCCTGATAAATCACGAGCCCTTGATAATCGTTACCAATTTTATTTAATGCTTCATCAAATCCATCAATTACCGCATTACTAATGCTATTGGCCTTACTATTAAACCCTAATATAGCCACATTATCGATTGCCCAGACACTAACGCCTTCATGCTCAAACACCGTGGTCTTTTGGGGGGGCTTAGACATGATGTTATGCTCAGGGAAATACTGGCGCTTATATACTGGTAGGTTAGAAGGTGCTTGATAGTCGTTGAGATGCGCTGAAAACGCCATGCCTTGATGATAGAAACTTTCGAGCTGATTTGTCCATTGGGGCAGCGAAACGGATGCTAACGTTTGCCCTGCTTCAATCTGATGTCTTAAGTAGGAATCAACCTCTTTAACACCTGCCATTTGCCAACTCACAAACGGTCCTTGTTTCCAGCCAAATCCCCAACACATCGCCAAATCGATATCTCGGCAATTATTGGCAATCGTTTGTAGATGGTAAGCACTGTAGTGATATAAATCACCGAAACAGGCACTCAAAAACCGCGCTTGTTTACTATCACATCGGGCTAGTTTATCTAACATGCCATGTTGATTTTTATCCTTTAAAATAGCGAGCACGGCTTCGTCCACTTTCGCGGTTTGTGGACGATATTCATTTTGGTGGTAATCATACACTTCGATGATTTTACCTTGTTTACGATATAAGCCTTGCCCTGTTTTTTGGCCAAGATGCCCAGCGTCGATCATCGCATCTAACCATTTTGGCAGATGAAATAAGTGATGCCATGGATCATCTTGTAGTTGTTCTGCCATCGTTTGGATAACATGACGCATCGTATCAAGGCCAACAACATCCATGGTACGCATGGTTGCTGACTTTGGCCGTCCTAACAATGGTCCCGTCAAGGCATCCACTTCATCGAGACCTAAATCAAAGTTGACCGCATGATGGAGCGCAGACAACAGCGAGAAGACACCGATACGATTGGCAATGAAATTGGGTGTGTCTTTCGCTCGAACAACCCCTTTTCCAAGGTACTGCGTTAGCCAAGTTTCCAAATAATCGAGTAATTCAACGTTTGTGGTATTGGCAGGGATTAGTTCAGCTAAATGCATATAGCGCGGCGGGTTAAAAAAGTGCACCCCACAGAATTGATGACGATGTTTTTCCGGGACGGCTTGTGCCAAATGATTAATGCTTAACCCGGATGTATTGGTCACTAAAATAGCGTTTTTATGCAGGTGTGGACTAATTTTTTCATATAAAGATAGCTTCCAATCCATGCGCTCGCCGATAGCCTCAATGATTAAATCACACTGCTGTAATTCAGCCAGATTTTCTTGATAATTTCTGGGCTGTATACCACTTGCGATATGCTTATCCCCTAAAGGTGATGGCTTTAACTTTTCTAACCGCTTAATTGCCTCATTCACTATTGCATTATGATTTGAACCTTCTGCAGGCAGTTCATAAAGCTTCGTTGGAAAGCCAGCATTGACACAATGCGCAGCAATTTGCGCACCCATTACACCTGCTCCTAGAACAGCAACTTGTTCAATCTGATAAGTACGTGCCATATATCTATCCTATAGGGTTGTGTTTAAAAGGGAGGATTGATCTTCCTGTTGATGATTAAAGCTATCCTGCTTTATGAGTAATTGAGTAAATCGATTGGATAACCATGATTGAAAATCGAGTGTTTCTTGGGCGATTAAGCCTTGATAGCGGTGAGGGCTTTGGCAAATCATATCAACAACGGAAGCAATGCCAATTGCCGTACTAATTTGCAGGGAGGAAAGTTGATAGTGAGCAATTGAGATTGGCTGAATGACTTGTTTAAAGCTTAAGGTTTTAGGTAAGGACTGGCTCTTTCCTGTGCATTTAATACGAACCCAAAGCGCATCCTTAGGCTGGCGATTAAACACTGATGCCAACAGTTGGCGCATATTTTCGGCTTGTTCATGCAAGCGTAATGCCTGGATTAAAAATTGAATCTTTTCTGCCATACCCACTGGCATCAAGGTTTGATAAACAAGGTTGGACGCTTTGTTTTGCCATAAAGACATTAAATGACCATACCCATTCGCTGCATGAGTCGTTTCAAAGGTCCGGCCATCAATTTGAAGCATGCTTACCTCGCTTAATGGCATCCGCTGTATTAACCGACCTTGCTCAATAATAGAAGCATATTCAGTGAGCTCATGGATAAACCGCTTGGCAGATCCAGACAGACTATGCGTCATCTCATCGGCAATAACACCCACTTGTACCTGGCAAGAAATTGCTTCTTCCATCTGTTGCATAAAGGCGTTAGCAATGATCCCTGTCCAGCCTGGTGCAAGACCACAATTAGGCAAAAAAGCTGACTTGCTGTTTAGAATATCCCCATGTTTTTGCTCATCAATGTCAACGATTTTTGGACTGCAATCCACATAATGAATTTGGCAAGCGATAGCTGTGTCAATGATGGATTTGTTCATCCCTGCGACCAGCGTCGAAACGATCACATCGATGGCATGTTTTTTACAGTATTCAATCAACGACTCTGTTTGTTTGACATCGATGGCAATGGTGCGAATTTTCGCTTGTTTCTGCAACCACTGATTGACGTCAAGGTCATCAAATTGGTTGTCAGCAAGATAGACATCATAATCAGGAAATTGGGAAAAAACCGCCGCGGTTGCAACCCCAACTTTTCCAGCCCCACAAATTAATACGCGTGTCATTCCTTAACCCCCTGATGTTCTTGAGCGTCGATATGTCAGACCTCGGCCATATCCTACACTAATTTCCAGCTATGGTCATCTCATTCACCAAAATAGAGCCACACCGCGTTGAGTAGTTTGGATTGATATCATTGCCGATTGCTTCAATACCTTGGAAAATAGCGCCTAAATTACCAGCAATTGTCACCTCTTCAACCGGGTGAATAATTTCCCCCTCTTCAATCCAATAGCCAAATGCACCGACCGAATAATCGCCCGTTAAAATATTCACACCCTGCCCCATTGTTTCAGTCACTAACAGCCCCTTTTTCAACGATTTAGCAATCATGTTGACATCCCCGGTGGTAGCATCGACTGTCATGTTATGAACACCATCCGCATTGCCTGTTGTTTTCATCTTTAGACGATTAGCTGAATAATGGCCTAATACGTATTGCTCAACTTTACCATCGACCACAAAGTGATTATCTCGGGTGTTGACTCCATCCGAATCCATGGGTGTGCTACCCAATCCACCCAAGAGCAAGGGCTGTTCATATACTTGGACAAATTGAGGAAAAATTACCTTACCAAGGCTATCCAGTAAAAAAGACCGTTTTCGGTATAAATTACTACCACTGATAGCTGAGATGAAATACCCCATTAACCGCGAGGATAAGCGGTTCGAGAACAACACAGGTGCCTTCTGGGTTTTGATTTTTCGTGCGCCTAATCGACTTAACGTTCTTTCAGCAGCACTTTCGCCTAATTGATTAACCGAGACTAAATCCTTTGGTTTTCGGGCTGTTGTGTAGTCATAGTCTCGTTGCATTTTTCCATCTTGCTCTGCGATTAATGAACAACTCATGCCATGACGGGACGAATAAATGACCCCCTTAGCACCCGCCGTGTTCATATAAGCAGAACAATGACTCACGGTCGATAGCCCAACTCCATCAGAGTTCACCAAGCGTTTATCAAGCCCTAAAGCATGCTTTTCGCATTGCAAAGCTCTTTCAATCGCCTCGTCGGTTTGGATATCCCAGGGATGAAACAGATCTAATGAATCCGGGTTGGAGCACATTAACGACTTATCCGCTAACCCAAAACAAGGATCTGAGGCGCTTACGGAGGCAATATCACATGCTGCATTGACCATGTTATCAAGGGCTGCTTCACTGGTATCTGTACTACTCGCAGATCCTTTCTGCTTTCCAATATACACTGTGACACTAACCCCTTTATCCTCATTAAATGTTACGGTATCTACTTGTCCCATACGCACTTCAACACTGATTCCTTGGCTATGACTAAATGATACTGCAACATCCGTTGCCCCGCCTTTCGTTGCTCTAACCAGCACTTTATCCAATATTTCCAAGGCCTGTTCAGGCGACTTCAATAATAGATTTTTATCTTTTTTTGTTATTTGCGTCATGACAACCCTTTTATTCATGGTGGTGTTTTGGTTTAATGGTTAAGATTAACCTGAAAGCTAGTGAACGTCTTTTAAATTTCGCTTGTGCAAAAAAATGAATATTGAAGCTAAATTTATCACTTTTTGCCCTGCGATCATGATGGTGATGTTTCCTAACTTCAAGCATTAAAGGATACAGAGAATGGTTGCTGCATACAATAATATGCGTTACTTTAAGCCCTTTTTTTTCAGCATTATCCTGTTGTTTTGGTTTTCGCATGGGTATGCGCAATGGCAAACCATATCGCCTGGCATCGAATTTCAGGATTTAGGCGGCAAAATTACCACCCCTTGGTCACATATATATGTGTTTAGAATCGATTTAACCGAGAATGACTTTTCATTAAAATTGGCCTCCGAACTGGATGCTGAACATGCGTCTGTCCCAAGACTCGGCCAAGACCCGGATGTAATACTCGCAATTAATGGTGGTTTTTTTGATAAACAATTTCACCCGTTAGGCTTGCGTATTAGTGACGGACAGAAAAAAAATCACCTTAAACGTATTAGTTGGTGGGGTGTTTTCTATATCGATCACGACAAACCTTATATAGCTAGCCCTTTTCAATATATTCCTAAACACACCACGTTTGCTGTCCAAAGCGGTCCAAGATTGGTGGTTAATCGCCGTATTCCGTCATTAAAGATGGGTGTCGCGGAGCGCTCAGCTATCGGCATCACGGAGGACAAGCATGTCATTTTGTTAGTTACCGACAATAACAGACTAACAACCGAGCAACTTGCTGAAATTATGGCATCACCACCGTTGGATTGTCGGGATGCACTCAATTTGGATGGAGGAAGCTCCAGCCAATTAATTGCCAAAACGCACGATTTTAACCTGACTGTTCATGGGTTTTCCAATGTCAGTGATGCGATTATCGTAAAAAGAAAAAAAAATTAGGGCAAATTTTCTTGTTATAGCAAGCGTTTATAAGTACTCACAAATTATCCACAGGAATTAATCAAGTTATCCACTTGATTAAACGCCAAAAACACACTATCTTGTTAGTAGTAGTCAGCAATAACACAATATATTGGGTTTTGTTCAAAATTCATCAGCCTATGTAGCGAACAAAATTTTCAGAACTTGTAGAAAACTATCTTCATTTGACTCCTCTTAACAAGGGGAGAAGATGCCCAAAGGGCGGATGAGCGGTTGTTGATTCGAAGTTATTTGTTTGATGTGAAGCATGGTGTGTTTGTAAAACCTCTGTAAAACGCCAAAACCTTGGCAAACGTGATGTTAAAGTAATTTTGACAAGCGAGTTTAGATTGACTAACGAGGGAACGTCCCTAACTTAGTTAAAATTATCGTTAACACTACGATTGGCGTTTTGCATAAATTTAGTACTTGATAGATTATGATTCCTTGGAGAAAACAATGTCGGAAAACGTCGAAACCGTAAAAAGTTCCCGGCCCTTTCCCAGTCAGATGGAACTGACTGTGACTGCACCTGGAACAATTAAAGTGATTAAACGCAATGGCAAAGCGGTTAGCTTTGATCCCACCAAAATAAAGGTTGCTATTACAAAAGCCTTTAACGCTCAAGAAGGCGTGAATGCGGCTATTTCTAACCGAATTCACGAATTGGTCGAAAAAATTACCGCGCAAGTCGCAGAAACCCTAAACAAGCGCTTACCCACCGGCGGCTCAATTGGGATAGAAGATATTCAAGACCAAGTCGAATTAGCGTTAATGCGTGACGGTCACTATAAAGTCGCACGCGGCTATGTCCTTTACCGTGAAGAGCATCGTAAACAACGACAACAAGAATTAGCCAAACAGGCCGAAGACAATAAAGTCCCACTGATAACCATGCCTGATGGCGAGCTTAAACCACTCGACACACAACGCATCCAAACGATTGTTAGCGAAGCGTGCCGTGATTTAGCAAACGTAAAAGCTGAACCCGTAATCAAGGATGCATTACGCAATCTCTATAACAAAGCAAACTTATCCGACGTTCATAAAGCACTCATTATGGCTGCCCGCGCATTAGTCGAAAAGGAGCCTAACTACACTTACGTTAGCGCACGACTATTGCTTGACGCTCTGCGCACTGAGGCGCTAGCTAAATTGGGTATTGCATCTGAAGCAACTTTTGATGAGATGGTTAAGCTTTACCCTGCCTATTTTACTTCGTATATTCAACATGGTATTAACCAAGGCATACTTGATAAAAAACTAGCCGATTTTGATCTGAAAAAGCTTGGCGAAGCATTGCTCGCGACACGTGACATGCAATTCACTTTCTTAAGCATGCAAACACTCTATGATCGCTATTTCTTACACGACCGTGGTATTCGCTATGAACTGCCTCAAGCCTTTTTCATGCGTGTCGCGATGGGACTGGCTATTCGTGAAGAAAATAAAAATGACAAAGCCATTGAGTTTTATCGGTTGTTATCTTCGTTCGATTACATGTCCTCCACACCGACACTATTTAACTCCGGAACAGTGAGACCACAATTATCCAGCTGTTACTTAACAACCGTTCCAGATGATTTACATGGCATCTATAGTGCTATCCGAGACAACGCATTATTATCTAAATTTGCTGGCGGCCTTGGCAATGACTGGACGCCTGTGCGTGCGATGGGTTCACATATTGAAGGAACAAATGGCAAATCACAAGGTGTTGTACCATTTTTGAATGTGGCAGATGCCACAGCCATAGCGGTTAATCAAGGCGGAAAGCGGAAAGGCGCTGTCTGTGCCTATCTTGAGTGCTGGCATAAAGATATTGAAGAGTTCCTTGAGCTACGCAAAAACACAGGCGATGATCGTCGTCGTACTCACGATATGAATACAGCCATTTGGGTGAATGATCTTTTAATGAAGCGTATTGAAGAAGACGCAGATTGGACATTATTCTCACCGGATGAAGTGCCCGAATTGCATGATCTATATGGCAAAGAGTTTGAAAAAGCCTATGTTGCTTATGAAGATAAAGCGAAGCGTGGGAAAATCATGAACTTCAAAACCATTCCTGCAGTGAAGCTTTGGCGCAAAATACTAAGCATGTTATTTGAAACAGGTCATCCCTGGGTTACGTTCAAAGATGCCTGTAATTTACGCTCGCCTCAACAACATGCGGGTGTGATTCATAGTTCAAATTTATGCACAGAAATCACCTTAAACACATCTGCTGAAGAAATTGCTGTCTGTAATTTAGGAAGCATCAATTTGCCTGCCCATATTGCTGACGGTAAACTCGACCAGGAGAAGCTACGTCGAACCATCCACACAGCGATTCGGATGTTGGATAATGTGATCGACATCAACTATTATTCCGTCCCACAAGCACGCAATTCAAACTTAAAGCATCGCCCCATTGGTCTTGGTTTGATGGGTTTCCAAGATGCGCTGTATGAATTAGGGATTGATTATGCGTCTGAAAAGGCGGTTAAGTTTGCTGATGAATCCATGGAAGCCATCAGTTATTATGCTATTGAAGCATCGGTTGCTCTTGCAAAAGAGCGTGGTAGCTATGAAAGCTTTGAAGGATCATTGTGGAGCAAAGGTATATTACCTATCGACTCAATTAGTCTTTTACAACAAGCACGTGATAACCATCTGGATCAAGATCGTTCACAAACGATGGACTGGGAAAGTTTACGGGTGAAAGTGCGTACCCAAGGCATTCGAAATTCAAATGTCATGGCCATAGCGCCCACAGCAACCATTTCCAACATCTGTGGGGTATCTCAATCCATTGAGCCAACCTACCAAAACTTATATGTGAAATCGAACTTATCAGGTGAGTTCACTGTCATCAACCCCTATTTAGTTAAAGAGCTGAAGGCACTCAAACTATGGGATGAAGTCATGGTGAATGACCTGAAATATTACAATGGCAGCGTTCAACCCATCACGCGTATTCCCGATGAGTTAAAGCGCCGATTTGCGACTGCGTTTGAAATTGATCCCATTTGGTTAGTCGAGGCTGCTTCAAGAAGACAAAAATGGATCGATCAAGCCCAATCACTCAATGTTTACATGGCCAAACCTTCCGGCAAAAAACTGGATAACCTGTATAAACACGCTTGGTTACGCGGCTTAAAAACAACCTATTACTTGCGCAGTATGGGTGCAACAAATGCAGAAAAATCAACTGTCACCGACGGTGCACTTAATGCAGTTAAACTAAGTGACGAACCCAAAGTCTGCTCGATTTTGGACCCTGACTGTGACGCATGCCAATAGGAGAAGAGATACATGTCAATCATACAAGAAGACATCATGAAAGCCAGTGCCATCGGGGTTACTGGCTTAGAAAACCTGGAGATGGGTGCCGCTCGGATTCATGTCGATGATAAAAAGATCATCAATTGCCGCGCCGATTTAAATCAATTAGTGCCCTTTAAATATACCTGGGCTTGGGATAAATACTTAGCGGGTTGTGCGAACCACTGGATGCCAAATGAAATCAGCATGAGCGCCGATGTCGCTTTATGGAAAGATCCAAATGGTTTGACGGAAGATGAGCGTTTGATCATTAAACGTAATCTTGGATTTTTCTCCACCGCTGATTCACTCGTGGCTAATAATTTGGTACTCGCTGTCTATCGACATATCACTAACCCAGAATGCCGCCAATATTTATTGCGCCAAGCATTCGAAGAAGCACTGCATACGCACGCTTACCAATACGTGATTGAAAGCCTTGGGCTTGATGAAGCAGAAGTATTTAATATGTATCGGGAAATCCCATCTGTTGCTACCAAAGCTGCTTGGGCCCTCCCCTTTACACAAAGCTTGGGCGACCCAACATTTAGTACAGGCACAACCGAAAATGATCAACGATTATTACGGGATTTGATTGCATTCTACGTCGTTTTTGAAGGTATTTTCTTCTATGTTGGCTTCACTCAAATTCTATCGATGGGACGTCGTAACAAAATGGTTGGAACCTCTGAACAGTTCCAATACATATTACGTGATGAGTCGATGCACATGAATTTTGGTATTGATGTGATTAACCAAATTAAAATCGAGAACCCCCATTTATGGACAAAAGAATTCCAGCAAGAAATGATTAATTTAATTAAACAAGGGGTTGATTTAGAAATACAATATGCCGTTGATACCATGCCTCATGGCATTTTGGGTATGAATGCGGACATGTTTGCTGAATATTTGCATTTCATTGCCAACCGTCGTCTAGCCCAAATCGGTTTACCTGAACAATACCCAGGCGCTGAAAACCCATTCCCTTGGATGAGCGAGATGATGGATTTGAAAAAAGAAAAGAACTTCTTTGAAACCCGTGTTATTGAATATCAGGCTGGCGGTACGCTTGATTGGGACGATGAAGAAGAATCATAACCTGTTTTACCTCCACTGTCCGGGCCCTTTTTAGGGCCTTTTTTATGGCTTGCCCTAATGTTAGTTAGAGGGCTTGATATCGGAATCTGGTGCTGCAGGCGCATCCGCAGATTGTAATGTTTGGTGGAACCGCTTCTTGTAGTGCTGACAGGTCTCTTTGGTGGATTGGGTCACATTTTCCTGAATCGGGGATAAATCTGCATTCGGCAGTAATCCACTTAATTTATGAAACGCTTGGTGATCCAGTGGTGGGGGCTGATTTTCGCTGCTTTTTAAGACATCGATTGTGTGTTTTAACACTTGAATCGCTTCCATGTCCGGTTCGGATGTTGTTTTATTCAATTCACTGTCATACTTTAGCGTGCATTGAGCAATCAAAGCAGCTTTTGCAAGCCCATACTCTTTGGTATAGGCAATTTCTAATAGCTTAGTATCTTGTTCTTGTAAAGCAAACGCCCGTACCCGAGCCATGTCAGTTTTTTCGAGTTCACTTCCTTTCAAAAAAGCGGTCACTGCAGCCAAGTCCTTCATACGCCTATGGGCCTTTTCTTCCTCTTTCTCTGGCAAACCGTGGGAAATTGCATCAATCGTTTTATTCAGTTCAGAACCATACTTTGCCAATAACGTTGCATTTTCTCGACTAATTCCTCTGTCTGTATACCTCGCTTTGGTTTGCACAACGGCTAGCTCGTCTTCTCGCCCATGAGGTGCCATTTTACTATCAAATGTTGCTAATGGTGCTGCGTATTGACCTGAAACCAGGTATAAATTGGGCTTAACAGGTAAATCTTCCCCTAAAAATTCATCCAAGTTTCTCATGCTATCATCGAAATAATCCACCTCAATTGCATCGTTGCTGCTGATCGGTAAGTTATTGATTAAAAACCGGTATTGGTTGACTTTTCCTTCGGGTATCAGGTTAGCCATGTTAACTCTTGGATCATTAATCCCCAATTGCTTTCGCATGCGCTCTGTGTCAGCTTCTATTTGAGGATTAAATTGTTTGGCATTAAAATCATCCATCGATTTACTTTTTGTCCGTGCCCGCAAAGCCTCTTCTTTCACAGCTTTCTCAAAGGGTGCGAGTGTTTCTTGATAATACGCGGTGGGCTGACCAAAAAACTGATCGACACTCGTTGACACGGCAACCGGTTTTCCAATAGCACCTGATAATTGCTCAACAGCATCAACAGTGGTAATCACTTGGTCTATATTGGGGATTGTATCGGCCATTGCATAGGCACGTGTGATTTGGGCTACTTGCAAAAAGGTATTTCGCTGAGTAAATAAAAAAACCTGGTCATACCCCCCTTTCCGAAGGATATCAACCATTGTTTGGTTTAATTTACCATCCTGGACAGCACATCCATCAATATCAACAAGCGCAACTTTCATTAATTCATCACTCAAGGACCTTTTATCAATATAGCTAATTCTGTGCTATCAAGTATCTCGTCTTGCAAAAAGGTGGGAATCTTTGAGAACATCCATTCTTCAACACCCACCCTCTTGTGAATGGGCGAATTCTATCAGACAAAGATTAACTAGACAACAAAAAGAAAAATTTATACACTTATCCGACAATAATTGCTCTTATTAAGTACAGCGGCAATTCCACTAACTAAGCAACCATCGCACTATGAAATCGTTTATTTCTAAAATATCTGTGTTCAAAGCAAATAAAAATCATTTTTTCTCAAGATTTAATCGACCTCATCGCCAAAAAAATCAACACCATTCAACGAGTAATGCCGTGAAATCCAACGCGATGGCAAACACTTCCACCACAACTCATAATGGATCAGTGATTAATAAAAGCAACACGTTGCATTTTACAAGTAGCGGGTTTCAACAACTGAGCCAAAATCATTATAATCGCTTTATGCCAAATAGCTCCATTATTGGTAATGCGGTTTTAACGTTTAATGGTAAACAAGTCACCGCAAGCCAATATGCCATGCCACCATGCAACCAAGGGGAACCTAACTGGGTCCCACTTGCTGATATTCAACCCATACAGCGATTTGGAAAAACAGCCTATCAAGCTAAAACGCCAAGCGGGGCAACTGTCTATTCTAATCAAAGCTATCGCTTTACCGATGAAACCAATCGTCACTTTGAAATTAGACCTTTTGCGCTTCCCCCTGCGAACAAATCCGAACCATTTTGGGGGAATTCTCAATTAATTGACATATCCAAGGAACGTAGGCTGCCGCCTTCTAATATCGTTAAAGGAGGTAACGAGCTATTAGTTGATTCCAAATCAGTCTTTGCACGCCTAGCAGAAAAACGATCACAAAGTCAGTTGCAAGTGATGGAGCGCCCTGCGGTAACATCCTATTTTGAGTTTTGGCTGAAGTATCAAACCATCTTGACCCCTGAGATGAACATTCTGTTATTAAGATCAATTTTTGCTGACAAACAACATCCCATGTCTAAAAATTTTTCTGCTGAGTGGCTGCATGCAGAAGCTTATTCGCTAACGCCAAAATGGATGAATCCCCAACGTAAAGAAAACTTAGGGAGTGGTCCTTATTGGGCTAATTCAGAGATGATGATCTTTGAGTATATGTGTCAATATTTTGCCTACCATTTCCCCACGGTATCGACCAGTATCAAATCGTCCTTATATATGCTGTTGATGACCGATTTGATTGAGTCGATTGACTATGAAGTACACCTTCGCCACGGTAACCGCTCATTGAATTTCTTTCATCGAATAGAACCGCTGCGTCAATTAAATCCTGTTATACCACAAGCAACCGATATTGCTCAGTTGACGGGAATAGCCTTAGCTAAGTTGTCAGGCGCTCCGCCGGCAGTCGAGTCAGTCATCACGGTGAATGAATTGCTATTATAATCTAAGATCTTTAGGGCTTACGCTGATTTAAGCTGTAAATATCGGTTTGTTGCAAACGTTCACACCAGAGATTTTTCATACTGAGAACCGGCCCATCGGCTTGCCCAACCCGTTTGAAAATGCTAGCATCGAATGCTTTCCACCGCTGAATTTGACATGATGTCGTTTCAAGAAACTGCAAAACAAAGGCTCGCTGATTTTTCGCTCATTATCGGTAAAGCTTTATTCTATAGTGGTGGTCTAGCATTATTTCTGATGGCCTGTGTCGGCACTCTTTCGATTGATATCGTCATGTTAGCCTGTGCTGAAAAACACCATGATCAATTTCTAACAGGTATTATCCTTGGCTCTATGTTTGGAAGAGGATCGTATGATCCCATGCCACTCATAATGGCCTCGCCTATCACCTCCGCATTGGCCGTCGCGCTATCCGTTTATTTAGGCGTTCCGGGAGTGGGTGTCGCCATCGTAGCAGGATGGATTCTATCAACCACGATTTTCATCATGGGTTGTGGGTTATTCGCATTGTCAGAAACTCTCTCAAACAATGACGACTACCAAACCAACGCTTATCAGACAGCCGCTTTTGCGTAGTTCAACAATTTCAGAAAATATCCCACACCAATAATCCTTTTAGACTTGTCGGAAAACCAATTTTATGACTTAAAAGTTATCAAATGATAACAAGGGATAACCACCCCACAATATAATCCACAAGCGAATATCGTCTCGCTTCACCATTCTTCTCAAAAATATGCTTATCATCTCACAGGCTTGCGAAAATTCAGAATCCTTCTGGGATAGTTGACCTGCCCTAGTTGACGTGGCCTTATAAAATCGATAATTTGAAAGAGACAGGTTATTATCAAGGAGCGATATAACATGACAATTTCACCGATGTTAAAGCGGTATATTAAGGATTTCTTTCATGATCCTGCCCAGGAATTGGCTTTTTATGAAGGATTACGTCAATTCGAACAATCGAGCTCATCTAAGAACACAGCTATCATTGACGAACTAGATGAGATTATTCTTGATTTAAAAAATCAGGAAAACAGTCCTCATTTTTTTAGCCTAGCTAAGTAAAAAAAGGGACTCACAAGTAAAACAAAAACATTGCTTTTTTTAATTTAGAAATATGCCACAGGGTATCCTAAATCACGCCCCTTATGAGGGGCAGATAAGATTGCCTACACCCCCCTATTCTCTTGTGTTTCCTCACACAAAACCGCCAGCATAACTCGATGATTTTCGAATTTTTTTTTAATAAAAAAAAGAGTTGTGATCAAAAATTAACAATGTTATGGTTTAAGGGCAGTGCAAAAAAATATGGAAATAATTGTTGTTGACTTTTAAAAGGATTTTATTATGGGAAATCAATCAAAGTCATCCAACAATGCACTTTGTAGTTCAGACTTAAGTCGCATTGGTGTTGGAAGTGCAGTATCTGAAGTACCCGATAGAAAGGAATTAACGTTTACGCAAGAAGATTATGGAAATCTCTGCGAAAATGAATACTACCGCTTTATTCCCAACAGTGATGTTATTGGTGGAGCAGTGGTTTTCTATAACGGAAAAAAAGTCGTTGCCCATCAATATGAGATGCCTAAGGTTGAAGGTGCCCCTACCTGGAAGCCACTCAAAGATATTACCCCCATTAATCGCTTCGGTAGACAAGTCTATCAAGCCCAAACCCTCGATGGAAATACCGTTTATGCCACGCGGAGTTATACATTCACCGACGAGCATAACAAAAAATATACGTTCCTACCCTTTGCACCACCACCAAAAGGGAAGAACGAACCATTTTGGGGCAGCACAAAATTAGTGCCCATTACCAAAAAACCAGTTAATTCGGACAAATATTATATTGGCGGCAGGGAGTTAAAAGTCGACCCAGAATCCGTTGTGGAACGCTCAGCAGTCACTCGACGAAACCCCGATCAAAACACCGTCATGGGTTATTCTGCCAAAGAAGCCTATGAATTTTACTATGAGCAAATGGCTGATAAGTTAACGCCTGAAATGAGAGAGATTTTTGAACGGGCGATTGAGGCCGATCTCCGCAATCCCTTTCAAAGCAACTACCGACCAGAATGGCTTCATGCGGAAGGCTATTCATTAACGCCCAGCTGGATCGATCCACAACGTCCCGATAATTTAGGCAGTGGTCCTAAATGGGCAAACACAATGATGATGGTGCTTGAGCGCGTTGCCAAATGGTATGCTCTACACTGCCCTAATAGTTACGTCACCATCAAGCCAACGTTTGAAATGCTGTTTGATACAGAACTCATTAAAACGCTTGATTTTGAAGTGCGTGTTGGCTTTAAAGACCATTTTCTCCGCTTCATGCAACACTTAGAGCCACTGCAACAGAAATATCCAGTTTTCCCCGTCGCCAGCGATATAGCGCAATTAACGGGTGTTTCGCAGGCAATATTAACCAATAAACAACCGACTGTGGTATCTGTGATTTCACAGGGCCGTTCTGCGGATAAATGGAATGCTTCTTTCAATAAATCCCAAGCAGCCTATCCTACTCGGCTCACCAGAGATTCGGATGATAGCCAGGCAGAGGAATCCCTTACAGCAGCAAACGATGAAGACATGGAAGAGTCTGCATCCGATGTGACTCATATGGCTAAGTCAAAAGAAAAAGGTAGGCAGAAGGATATACCCGATGCTCAAATGAACTCAACCAATGCGAAGTCAAGTCAGCTGGGTTTATTTGCTAATACCCAACATCGTTACCCCTTGCGAACAACGCCATCGAGACAGCACGCTATGTCTTGATGTGTTTTAGGAGAAAAATAACATGCCTGGCAACAACCGATTCAGCAATATAATAGAGAATGATGAAATAAGAGGATTTTTATCCATTATTTCCTATGACACTTCCGTCATTATATTCGATTTAGACAATACGGTGGGTTGGCCAGGCACTTATTTAGGCAGTGATCAGTGGTTTATGCGCCTATTTGAATACCTTGGACATGCCTTAACGGATAAATCAGAGATCACAAACCTTGCTGTAGCGCTTTATTATGAAGTTCAACGTCAAAGCAAAATGCAAGCTGTGGAAGATAAAGTGATTCTGTTGATTCGCTGCCTGCAATCCATAGGCTACCCCGTTATTGCACTAACATCCCGGGGTCAAGACATTGCAGAAGCCACAAGCCGCCAACTTGCATCCATTGGATTAAACTTTGATGATATTATCTTTTGTGATGGTAAGCCAAAAGGCAACGTATTAAAAAACTGGATTTCCTTAAAAAAACCTGATTGGCAAAAAGCGGTGATGATTGACGATAAAGAAAAGCACTTATGTTGTGTTTCTGATGCACTCTCGCCATTAGGGATTTCATTTAAAGGACTTCGATATAGCCGCATGGATACCTTCTTTGCAAAAGACGATAACTGTAATCAGGTGCATCAAAGTTTAATGCAATTTACCTATTTCTCTGAACCGGTGAAGCGTTCATTGATGCCAATCCTTGATTCCTATCAGCCGCATTCACCCTGATGGTGGCTCATGCAAAATAATCGATCAAGCCTTTGGAAACCGTGATAGATTCTGAGTTGAGGCTTTCCTCTTGTGCATCATTAAAGCCATCTTCATGGGTGAGTGTTGTCGCTGAACTCATTTGGCTTTGATTTTTACTGTCATGCTGGTGTCTTGTTTGCACATTCACATCATCTAAATGAATGCCTTGCTCGTGCATCATGTCGCGCAGTTTTGGTAACGTCTGTTCAATCGCATCCCTAGCGCTATCATGATGTGTGGTCATCTGAATAATGGCATGATTTTTATCAATTTTTAAATTCACCTCTAAAGCACCCATCTCTTTGGGGTTTAAGCGTATGATGGCTGATTTAATCTGCTGTTGGCTTAGCCATACAATCTGTTGGTTAAATTGGTTCGCCCAATCTTGATTGGCCATTGGAGTAGGCAGTTGATAGGTTTTTGGACTATCTACTGAAGGAGTTGGATGTAAATTGGCTACTTGCGCGTTACTGGCAGTGATAACCTGGTTCGATAGGGATGTCGTTTGTGCCCCATTCAAAGGTGTTCCACCCTCATGTGTTGTGTTTTGAGCAAGGATTTTTTTTCCAACCAGTTCCGCAATTAACTGATTGGTTAAATCCTGTTTATTAGGAGAGGTTTGCGTTGCCGTTGTTAAATTAAGCGGCGAATCAATCTCAACGTCCGTATTGATTATTTCCGGGGAATCACCCATTTTTAAGTCCGGACCTTGCTTCACCCATGTTGCCGGATCGACTGGCAAATTATCAGATTGTAGAGGCTTTATTGGTAAATTTGTTTTTCCAGCGTTTGTTGCCATCAGCTCTGCTTGACTGACGACTTTATCTGATTTTGCTAGTAAGGTAGCCAAGGTTTCTAATGTTATTTCAGTTTCAGAGCCCGCCTCACCTGAAAGTTGGCCTTCCTGATTGTCATCTCCCAAGCCAGCTGCATAACCGAGCCAATTTAGCACCAATGCTAATTGAGCTGTTTGGTCATCTTGGTCTCCGGCAACGGAGGCGGGTTCATTGATATTGCTCTCATCAGAGGTGGGTAAGGAGGAAGCTTCTGCCTCAAGGTCATTCGTGATGAATTTTTCCGGCACGGGAAACATTAATTGCATCAGCATTAAAAAGGTATTTTGCTCATCACCAGACTGGCTCACCTGCCCTGAAAGCTCAGTCGCCCTGCCGTTAATTGTTTGAGCATTAAATTGTATGCCTTCTGCCATCATGCATTCCTTTTAGTCGTGTATCACCCATTTATCACTTGTTAGGGCACCATCGTTTAAGTAAATATATGCAAATGCTATGCCAGTAAAACATGCTATGCTTGCAATGATTTTTTAAACAAAAATCCGGACACGAATTATTTTTCCCCATCGCAAGGGTTTATAGTAAGTTCTGTATTTTGACGTAACTTGGGTATATTATATAGCCTACTCAATACTAATGAATTTTGGAGTTTTGAATGAAAGTTGGAAATGACAGCCACTCAGTTTGTAAACAACTTGAAGTCGCCGGTAAAACCTACCATTACTACAGTTTACCTGAGCTCGAAAAGCAACATTATCCAGGCGTTAGTCGATTACCAAATTCACTGAAGGTTTTATTAGAAAACCTTTTACGCTTTGAAGACGGGGAAACGGTGACCAAAGCAGATATTAAAGCCATGATCGATTGGTTAGACACAAAATCCTCTCACCATGAAATTGCTTATCGACCAACCCGTGTATTGATGCAAGATTTTACAGGCGTCCCTGCCGTTGTCGATTTAGCCGCCATGCGCGATGCCATTGAAAAAATGGGAGGCGACCCAAATAAAATTTCACCATTATCACCGGTGGATTTAGTCATCGATCATTCGGTGATGGTCGATCAATTCGCTTCACCGGAAGCGATGAAATTCAACACTGACATCGAAATGAAGCGTAACCTCGAGCGCTATGAATTTTTGCGTTGGGGACAAACGGCTTTCGATAATTTTCGGGTTGTCCCTCCCGGCACAGGCATTTGCCACCAAGTAAACCTTGAGTATTTGGGTAAAACTGTGTGGTCGTCCGAGCACCAAGGAAAATGGTATGCTTACCCAGACACATTAGTCGGCACCGACTCACACACAACCATGATTAATGGGCTTGGTGTCCTTGGATGGGGCGTAGGCGGCATTGAAGCCGAGGCAGCGATGCTTGGCCAGCCCATTTCCATGCTCATACCAGAAGTTGTCGGCTTTGAACTGAACGGTCGGTTAAGAGAAGGCATCACCGCGACTGACTTAGTATTAACCGTGACGCAAATGTTGAGAAAACACGGAGTTGTTGGGAAATTCGTCGAGTTTTATGGCGCAGGATTAGCGGATCTACCCCTTGCTGACCGAGCCACGATTTCGAATATGGCCCCAGAATATGGCGCCACCTGCGGCTTTTTCCCGGTGGACAAAGAAACCCTTCGATACCTTGAATTAACAGGCCGGGATGCAGAGCAAATCAAACTGGTGGAAGCCTACTGCAAAGCGCAAGGCCTCTGGTATGACACCCAATCGACTCAACCCGAGTTTAGTGCCGTTCTATCACTTGATTTGGCTTCCGTTGAACCCTCGCTTGCCGGACCCAAAAGACCCCAAGACAAGGTGACCTTGAGCACATTACCCAACGCATTCAATGACATGCTTAATGAGGCTGTTGCAGCGAATAAACAAAACAAAGGATACCCGGTTAAAGGTGAAAATTTTGAACTCACTCACGGCGATGTTGTCATTGCTGCAATCACCTCTTGTACGAATACCTCCAACCCAAGTGTATTAATGGCAGCAGGTTTGGTCGCGAAAAAGGCCGTCGAAAAGGGTCTGACCCGTAAACCATGGGTAAAATCCTCGCTAGCACCTGGCTCTAAAGTGGTGACGGATTACCTCAAAGCGGCGGGATTGCAAACGTATTTGGATAAACTGGGTTTCAATTTAGTCGGTTATGGCTGCACAACATGTATTGGTAACTCAGGGCCATTACCCGATCACGTGAGCAAAACCATTAATGATCATGAGTTGGTTGTCAGCTCCGTGTTATCTGGAAACCGTAACTTTGAAGGACGAGTGCATCCCCTCGTACGAGCTAACTGGTTAGCTTCGCCACCGCTTGTTGTCGCATTCGCTTTGGCAGGCTCAACGAAGCTTGATTTAAATAAAGAGCCACTGGGTGAAGACAAACATGGCAAACCGGTATTTTTGAAAGATCTTTGGCCAACCAATGCGGAAGTGGCTGCGGAAGTTGAAAAAGTGACGGGCCAAATGTTTCGCAAAGAATATGCCGAAGTATTTGAAGGTGACGAACAATGGCGCGCCATCCAAGTTGGCACAGGCAAAACCTATGACTGGAAAGCGGATTCAACTTACATCCAACACCCACCATTTTTTGAGAATATCAGCGCAAAAGTACCCCCGATAAAGCCTATCAATCGCGCTAGAGTGTTGGCATTATTAGGTGATTCGATCACCACCGATCATATCTCCCCTGCTGGATCAATCAAAGCAAACTCACCTGCTGGAATATACTTAAAAAGCAAAGGCGTTCATGAAGTCGACTTTAACTCCTATGGTTCCCGCAGAGGTAACCATGAAGTGATGATGCGCGGAACATTTGCCAATATCCGTATTCGTAACGAGATGACCCCGGATGTTGAGGGTGGATTTACCAAATATATTCCAACGGGTGAAACCCTTTCTATTTTTGATGCATCGATGAAATATCAAAAAGATGGCTGTGACTTAGTGGTCATTGCGGGGAAAGAATATGGGACGGGTTCCTCACGGGATTGGGCGGCTAAGGGCACATTGCTGCTCGGCGTCAAAGCAGTCATCGCCGAGAGCTTTGAACGAATACATCGTTCCAATCTAATCGGCATGGGCGTTCTCCCGCTTCAATTTGATCAGGGCAGTACTCGAAAAACCTTGCATCTGACAGGGAATGAGTTTATCTCGATTGAAGTCAATGATAAGCTCAAGCCCGCTGATAGGCTGACCATGACCATTGAACGTGAAAATGGAACAAAAGATCACGTATCTGTCCTCTGTCGAATTGATACAGCCGACGAGCTGGCCTATTATAATAATGGGGGCATATTAAATTATGTCTTACGCCAACTCGCTAAATAAGTTGGTCAACTTCTCATTTTTCCAGATCAATAAGGAGATAATTTGGAAAAATGAGGACGCGTTACTATCTTGAAAGGCTAGGTGAAGATATGAAAAATGGATTTTCTTTAGTTGAACTAATGATTGTATTGGGAATAATTGGAATACTAGCAGCCATTGCTTATCCCAGTTATAATGAATATACCACGCGTGCTCACCGCGCTGATGGTCAGTCTGCGTTATTGGACTTGGCTACTCGAATGGAGCGGTATTATTCAGAAAACAACACCTATGCAACTGCCACTGTTGCAGCGGGCAACGGGGCAACCGATGTGCTTGGTACAAATATCTCGCCTGATGGCTGGTATACTTTATCAATCACTGCCCAAGGTGCAGGAACGTTTACCGTTCAAGCAACCCCGCGGTTGGAACAAGCAAACCGAGATACACGCTGTCAAAGTTTGACTTATAATAACTTAGGACAAAAAGGGATTACAAACGGACCCGCTGGGGCACCGACGGGTACGGTCGCACAATGCTGGTAATGCAACGACATTATGAGCATTGTTTAACCAATTAATTTGGGTTATAATCAACCTATA
>JAGVJN010000032.1 GCA_020051095.1 Pseudomonadota bacterium
AGAAGAGCAACAGCGTAAGCAACAAGAAGAGCAACAGCGTAAGCAACAAGAAGAGCAACAGCGTAAGCAACAAGAAGAGCAACAGCGTAAGCAACAAGAGCAACAGCGTAAGCAACAAGAAGAGCAACAGCGTAAGCAACAAGAGCAACAGCGTAAGCAACAAGAGCAACAGCGTAAACAACAAGAAGAGCAACAGCGTAAGCAAGAAGAGCAACAGCGTAAGCAAGAAGAGCAACAGCGTAAACAAGAAGAGCAACAGCGTAAACAACAAGAAGAGCAACAGCGTAAGCAGATTGAACAGAAACTTAACCTGGAAAAAGAAAGAATAGAAGACATTCTCAATCAGTTTGAAAATGCGATCCGCGATGATGTTGGTAAATTTGTACCGGATGCAAAAAATGCGGCGGGTGAAGTGCTCAAGAAGTTCAGACAAAATGCTAAGACGTATTTCAATGAACATCGCAAAGAATCAGCTGAAACATTCATCAAAAATTGCCAAACCGCTGTGAACACCCATGCAAAAGAATTGCAGCGCGATGTGAGTCTTTGGACGTATACCAAAAATATTTTAAAACAATTGATCAATGCGGTGATGTGGTTTTTTGGTAAGCGATCTGGATTTTTCACACCAGACCTATCGGCTGGGGTGATCGCCTCCGAAAAAGCCGAACAAGCCATTTCAGAGGTGATTAATCCGAAAAACGCCAAATCATGAACTGGTCATCATAGGCGATGCATAAGCGTCGTCTTTGGTGTTTTGTGATTCTGGTGCGGTTTTTCCATCCAACAACATTGAGATAGTAACTGCCAAGGTATTGTTGGCAATATGTGCAGCAATAGCCGCCGGTAGTCCAAAATAAAGGGCTAATAATCCTAAAGTTAGTCCAGACAGCGTACATAGCACACCTTGCACATAAGAGCCACTGTGATTATTGCCAATATGAGCGAGCCCAAACGCGACCGATGTGATTAGAACCGAAATTAAAGCAGCAGCGCTTAATCCAGAGGCAATCAATACCGTTGCAGTTGAAGGAATCAGAAGTGGAATCAAAACCAACAATGTCGGTTGCATAAAGCCACGAAACACCAATTCCTCCAAAATCGGGGCAAATAAAGACACATACAAAGGGTCAAAATCGAATGTTTGAGGATTCGCTTTGTTAACATGGGTATTAATAGGGATAGACTTTTGCAAAACTTGAGCAATCGGAATCTTGATGAAAAAACTAGCGACACCCATGAATAGGCCAACATGAAAATATGGAACAGCTACTGTGCTAGAGACTATTACAAATCCCATAACTATAAAATAGGACAACGGATCATGGGTTTTATCCTTATTTTTTTGCGTTTGATTTGCAATGGGTTGTCCACTAGGAAAGGTCGCTGTATTCGCAAGCTGTGCCGATGGATCAAAAAAACCCAATCCGGTAATGAAGGGATATTTTTTTTTATGGAAAGGAAGCGAGTTGGTAGATAAATCATTACAAATCGATCGGTTGCTGCGCTCAACGGTTAATGCCATAATCCAACTTCCTCTATTTTAAACCCATGATAGAGATAGATTATCAAAAGCAATGGGCCTAACAGGCTATTGCTTTCGACCTAATACAGGGCGATTAATTTGAAATCAAGATAGTATCTGCTTGGCAACTAATTGTCAATTAATAACCCAGATAGTTAAATCCGCAAAACAATTGGCTATTTTTATCCTTTTACGGCCTCGCCTGTGTGTATTTTAAAATTCAGCACAGCGTCAGCAAGGACTGCGTCAAACCAGCTTTTTGAATGTTCACATAATTATTAGCGAACGCTTCCCCAACTTTTTATCCTGGCTTTGCCACGTAAATCCGTTGGGAGATTATCATAGGCACGCCGGGCATCTTCATAATTGGGATAGCTACCATAAACTCCCACATAGCCCTCGCCTGAACGCACCGCGGCTGTCCGGTTATTTTTGGGCGCATGCATCAGCTCTTTTGCCACTTGCGAGGCTTTGCTTCCCCGGGAAATTTCAATGGTATAGCCGCCGGACTGCTGACGATTGACCCATTGCTCGTCTCGGGATTGCGGTGATTGGGGTGAGCGGTACCTGCCGACGTGATACGAATTCGGGACACTAATTGATTGCCCCTGATTATCGCCATAATCCCTTTGATAATAACCTTGCTGACCGTCATAATAATTGCCACCATCCGAGCCGTAATAACTATCATACTCGTCATAGGTATATTCTTGGTAGGGAATATAACTGGTAGAACGGTAATAAGACGTTGTCGAACAAGAGCAAAGCAATACTAACAAAAAGGGTATGAGATATTTCATGACTATCTCCTTAATTATTATTATCTTTCCTGAAAGCTAGGTGTTGGGCCAAGGCCCAACCTACAATTTTTATGTTTCCCCAAAAACCGCTCATTCCCGTAGGTTGGGCCTTGGCCCAACAATTGATTATTTCCATTTCACCCTTATTTAATTTAAGTATAGATACCAAACAACCATTTTTGCCACTAAGATCATTTAACGCCCCTTGAGCGGCTGACCGGTTTGCAGTAAAGTGATAACTTTAGACGAGAATCATGCTATGTGGACAGCCCGACGCTCCGGCCAACTCTATCAACGAGGTCAACATGACCATCGAACCCCTTTTGAGCGGGATAGGACGCGCGTAATACATTGTCCGGCTTTTCGTCGTTTACAACGTAAAACGCAAATTTTAGGGACTGATGAAGGCGATTTTCATCGCACTCGGCTTACCCATTCGTTAGAAGTCGCGTCCATTGGCCGAAGTGTGGTGCGCCACTTAAAGCATATCCACCCTGCTGAACATAATAATTGGCTTCCCTGTGATGACATCATCAGCGTGATTTGCTTACTCCATGATATCGGTCATCCGCCCTTTGGCCATGGCGGCGAAGTCGCACTCAATTACATGATGAGTGATTTTGGTGGCTTTGAAGGCAACGGTCAAACCTTGCGGCTGTTATCAAAAATAGAAACCAGTTATGGCAAATTTGGCTTAGACCTGACACGCCGAGCATTGCTAGGCATTCTCAAATACCCTGTTCCATTAAGCCAGGTTGTGGCAAAACAATTGCCGCCCAAAATAGCTAACTTCCATAAGAGCATTCGTATCAATGACTGGCTACCGCCCAAAGGGTATTTCGATTGTGAACAAGCGGTGGTTGACTGGATTCTGGACCCTTTATCCGACGAGGAAAAAACACTGTTTCAATCACTGTCAATTGCCCCAAGCGAGCACCAACATGGTAAAGCAGCCTTTCGTAATTTTGATTGTTCGGTAATGGATATTGCCGATGATATTGCTTATGGTGTCCACGATCTAGAAGATGCTATTTATTTACGATTAATCAGTCGTGAGCAATTTGAAGACGATCCATTAATGGATGCACTCGCTGAAACAAGCTTAGCCCATCCTGATTATGCCCTTTTAGATCATTTATTTAGCCAAGAAGCCTTTGAACGCAAGCAAGCCATTGGTGAGATGGTTAACTATTTTATCACAGCCAGCCAAATAAAAATTACCGATGAAACGTTTAAACAACCCATGTTACGGCACCAAGCCAAGCTCGAACCTCAAGCAAGGGTGTTGCTGGATAACTTAATCGATTTTATTTACAAACATGTGATCGATTCCCAGGAAGCGAGAACCTTTGAATACGGTGGTCAAACCGTTATTTTACGCTTGTTTGAAGCGATTGCTTCTAACCCAACCAGCCTGCTCGATCAAAAAAACCGTGTTATCTTTAAACAAAATGCGGAAATCGATGAAGCGGCTGCCATGCGCACCGTTTGTGATTATATCGCCAATATGACAGACGAATATGCCTATCGCATGCATGAACGACTATTTGGCTTTAATACACGAACGATTTTTGAAAGATTATAAGAAATGGCGTCCCCAAGGGGATTCGAACCCCTGTTACCGCCGTGAAAGGGCGATGTCCTAGGCCTCTAGACGATGGGGACCTAGATAAAATTTTCTTGCGAATTGTCCACCCAAAATGGCGTCCCCAAGGGGATTCGAACCCCTGTTACCGCCGTGAAAGGGCGATGTCCTAGGCCTCTAGACGATGGGGACCTAGATAAACAACTCACAATAGGGTAACTCTGGTGGAGCTAGGCGGGATCGAACCGCCGACCTCTTGCATGCCATGCAAGCGCTCTCCCAGCTGAGCTATAACCCCCTAAAGCGAGTGCAAGTTTACTGAGGAAGCGCACTGATGTCAAGGGATTTGAGAAAATCCATAAAGCGAATACACGAATAATACTTGGCTTTTACGTGAACGTTTGCGTGACCGTATGCGTTACCGAACAGATCCATGGCAATCAAAAATTAGTGGTTAAAAATAATAATAAAAAGTGATAGTTTGCTCCAAGTGTCCGTGCGATTTCCAACTCTATAATAGGGGTCTTATTGTAGGAATAAACTAGTTCGGAAACGGAGACGGAAACGCAAACGTTCACGTATTCTCTATGAAAGGATTAAATAGATCATAACGCACTGTTTTCCCTGACCATGAACAAGTCGGAGGCAATAAAGGGGGTAGATGAACTGGCCATTTAACCACCACACGAGGACAAGGAATACTTAAAGCACACTCAATCAACTCTCTGGCATCAGCATCCGGACCAATCATCGTTTGCAAAGCCTGCAAATCTTTTTTCACCAACGCTGATTTCTGCCGTTGCGGATGCATCGGATCAATATAGATGAGGTCAATGTTTTGAGCCACATCTTTCAAAAGATCTTTCGCTTCACCCGGAATTAACTCCACTGACAAGTGTTGCTTATCTTCCAGGGACTGTCGTGAAATACCATCTAAAAGCAATGCCTGCATAACGGGATTTCGTTCAAATAAGATGACCTTTGCACCAAAACTGGCTAATAATGCCGCATCACGGCCCCAACCAGCAGTGGCGTCGATGACTGTCATCCCAGGCTTTATTTTACAGGCTTTGATGATGTCTTGGCGCTTACCTTGCGCTGTTCGTTTGCGCCAGGTTTTCCAACTAAAATCAACTTGCATGGGCTTAAATGATGCTAATTTTAGCCATAACCCCTGAGCGGTGACTTGCAGTTGATTGTTGGCTTTATTATCGATATTGAGCTTTAATTGCCGAGCGAGAGAGACGGCCTGACTTTGGTGGGATTCATCAATGCAGGCAATGGCAATCTCATCCCTCATCTTCAAAGTTTCACTTAAGGCAACAAACTAATATCAGCAACTTGCTGTAAATTAAGCTGCAACTGTCTTAATAAAGCCAAACGGTTTTGCTTAACGGCTTCTTCGTCGACCATGACCATCACCTGATCAAAAAACGTATCCACCGGTTCTTTTAAGGCAGCTAGATGAGACAAAGCCGTCTCATAATCTTTGTCACGATTGGCTTTCTGGCATTCCAATTGGGTCACTTGTAATTGTTGCCATAGCTGTTTTTCAGCCGGCTCGACGAGTTGCTTTTCATTGATATTTTCCTGATTCACGCTCGCCTGTTTGAGAATATTGCCAACCCGCTTACTAGCACTTGCCAATGATTCACAGGCCGGTGATTGAACAAAGGTTACGAGTGCGGCCATTCGTTGGCCAACGTCATAAACATCATCATTGGAAACGGCCAAGACCGCATCCACTTGATGGGGTGTTACATGCTGTGCGACCAAATGGGATTGCAATCTGTCGAGGATAAAGGGTTTGAGTTGGTCCAGCTGAGATTCTTTGCTATCGATTGTGTTTTCAAAGGATGCTTTGGCGTCGCTTATCAGTTCATTGAGCGAGAAATGAATGGGTTGTGCCAACAGCATGCGTACAATGGCTAAGGCATGACGGCGGCATTTAAAGGGATCTTTCATCCCGGTTGGTTTTTTGCCTTGCAAAAAGATACCCACCAAGGTATCTATTCTATCCGCCAGTGATAGCAACCATCCTAAGGAAGACTGCGGTAAATCATCGGCAGCAAAACGAGGGAAGTATTGTTCATGCAATGCTAAAGCAACCGCTTCTTCTTCCCCATCATGCTTTGCATAATAATACCCCATCAAGCCTTGCAACTCTGGAAATTCACCAACCATACCTGTCATGAGATCGCATTTGCTTAATGCGGCAGCGCGCATAACCTGTTCGGCTGATAGCCCCAATCGGGGCGCATAAATTGACATCACTTTCGCAATGCGCTCGGCCTTATCCTTCAAGGTGCCCATTTGTTGTTGAAAAACAACATGGCCCGTCATGGTAATATGGTCTTGCAAACGATGCTTTTGATCTTGTTCAAAAAAGAATGCCGCATCGCTTAAGCGAGCACGCATGACTTTTTCGTTGCCTTCTATCACCCGCTTTGGATCCTGGCTTTCAATATTACTGATAAAGATAAATTGATTGATAAGCTCACCGGATTCTTTTTTGAGCGCAAAACTTTTTTGATGAGATTGCATCGATGCAATTAATGCCTCGGCTGGCACCTCGAGAAAACGCAGATCGAAATTAGCACATAAGGCAACCGGCCACTCCACAATGGATGTCACTTCGTCGAGCAAGGATTGAGGCATCACCGCATTGGCATGGTGCTTCTTAGCTAACGCGTGAATTTGTTCATGAATCATGTGTTGACGTTTAGCAAAATCAACCACCACAAACGCTTGATGTAACTGGGCTTCATAGGTTTCAGGTGATTGAATTTCAATGGCTTGCGGCGCATGGAAACGATGGCCATGGCTAAACTTATCCGCGTTCACACCAAATAATTGGCAAGGAATAACGCGGCCTCCATACATCATCAGTAACCAATGAACGGGCCGAACAAACGAGTCATCCCCTGCTCCCCAGCGCATGGGCTTGGCAATCGGTAGTTGACTGAGTGCTTCCTCAAATAAAGCCGGCATCACTTCCTGGACGGGTTTGCCTTTGATCGTTTGGTTAAATACCAACCAACTACCCTTATCCGTCTCCAACGTTTCAAGGTCAGAGGGGCTAACACCGCATGATTGCGCAAACCCGATTAATGCTTTACTGGGATGGCCCGATTCATCATAAGCCGCCGCCAACGCTGGTCCGCGTCGTTGGTTGGTTTGCTCTGGTTGCTCCGCCGCAAGCTGCTTAATGTATATCGCCAGCCGTCTGGGTGATGCATAGGCTAAGACCGCTTGGTGTACTAATTGATGCTTTTGCAATAGCCCTGAAATGGCCGCTTGCAAGGCATCCGAAAGTGATTTAACCGCCGCTGAGGGCAACTCTTCGCACCCGAGTTCAAATAAAAAATCTTGCATCATTGTTCCTCTTTTGTGCGAATTAGGGGAAATCCTAACGCCTCTCGGGACTCATAATAGGCTTGGGCCACTGCTCGGGATAACTGCCGAACGCGTAAAATAAATCGTTGCCTTTCCGTTACTGAAATCGCGTGCCGTGCATCTAATAGGTTGAATGTATGGGAGGCTTTCATCACCATTTCATAGGCAGGCAATGGCAATTTGACCTCAATCAGACGGTTGACTTCCTGCTCGTAAAAATCAAACTGCTTGAACAGTTCATCAACGTTTGCGTGTTCAAAATTATATGTGGACATTTCCACTTCGTTTTGATGAAACACATCACCGTAAGTAATCACACCCTGCTCGGTTTCACACCAAGGTAAATCAAAGATATTATCCACATTCAACACATACATGGCAATCCGCTCAAGCCCATAGGTTAACTCACCCATAATCGGCTTACAGGTCAACCCCCCTGCTTGTTGAAAATAGGTGAATTGGCTAATCTCCATGCCGTTTTGCCACACTTCCCAGCCCAAGCCCCAAGCGCCCAACGTCGGCGATTCCCAGTTATCTTCGACAAAACGAATATCATCGGTTAAGGGATCGGTGCCTAAGGCTATCAAAGAATTCAAATAACGCTGTTGAATATCAATGGGAGAGGGTTTCATCACCACTTGCAATTGGTAGTAGTGTTGCAAACGATTAGGGTTTTCACCATAGCGACCATCTGTCGGCCTGCGCGAGGGTTGCACATAAACCGAATACCAAGGCTCCGGACCAATCGCTTTCAAAAACGTCGCCGGATGAAATGTCCCGGCCCCTACTTCCATATCAAGCGGTTGGAGCACAACACAGCCTTGATCAGCCCAAAATTGTTGCAGCGTTAAAACGATATCTTGAAATGACGTGATTTTCTTTCGTGTCATGAGCCTAAGCCAGTCCGAGTAATTAAGATGGGTAGGATAGAATCTGCTCGCAAAAAAATCAATCCTTCAGCGGATAATTCCTACCTCATCACCATGAAAAAGTCTAATTATCTCTTACGTGAACGTTTGCGTTACCATAACCGTTACCGAACTGAAGCAGGTCAGCCGAAACTTTGAAGTCACTTGGGCGTATTGCGGTAACGGTTACGGTTACGCAAACGTTCACGAATATTACATTTTTGGCCCTGGCATCAAGGATTATATCGGCCAATCGGTTTCATGATACGCACTTTCCCAAAAAAGCCACTCTAATTGGCTTGATTTAATAAACGCCTCAACCATTTGCTTAGCTGTTTTATCGGACGCCTCTGCTCCCAGCTCATTAGCAATATTAACCGCACATTGGACGGATTCTTCGAATGCCTCGCCCGAATATAACTGGATCCAATCCGCATAAGGGTGATTGGGGTGAAGTGCTGCTAGCATTTGCTTGCCTACTTCATGGTAGATATAAAAACAGGGCAAAAGGCCTGCGACCGCTTCCTCAATGGACGATATGCTCGCCATGCGCAGGAGGTAATTGGTATACATAAAGCACGCTGGACTGGGATTTTTCCTCGATAAAAGGTTACTATTTAGCCCCTGATAATGGTTGATATAGCCAACGTGAAGGTCGCGCTCAGCCTGGATAGCGCCCAGGGCAAATTGAATAAACTGGGTCACATGAGGGTGATGTTGGAGCCTTGCAGCAGCCATGGAGAGCGCCCGCGAATAGTCACCTAAATAGAGCGCATCTTGGATGATATACACCATAAATGTCTGTTGCGATAATGTGCCAGCTTTTAGTTCAAGATTAAATGGATGGCAGTAAATTGCTTCTAAAATGGGCTGGGTTGCTTGAAGCATTTGGTTAATGATCATGACATCGATTTCCTAAAAAATAAAAGTGATCAATGGGGCCATTGCCTTTGCCAAGAGAATAATCTTTTCCCGATTCAATCGCTCGACTAATATAGTGTTTAGCGGTCTTAACCGCATCTATCAAAGTTAGGCCTTGTGCTAAATAAGAGGCAATGGCAGAAGACAAGCTGCATCCTGTCCCATGGGTATTTTTTGTTTCCACCCGTTTCTCTTCAAACCAATGACATTGATTGGCTTTAACGTCATAAAGCACATCGGGGGCAACGGATGCATTAAGATGGCCTCCTTTGATGAGAACATGGATGTCATAGGCTTTGCCGAGTTCAACTGCAGCAGCTTGCATTACCGCTTTATCGGTAATTTCGCATTGTAACAATTGTTCTGCTTCAAAGAGATTGGGGGTTATTAAATGCACTAAGGGGAATAAATCCTCTTTTAGCATTGTCATCGTCTCCATGTGCAATAACAACGACCCATCCTTGGCTACCATCACGGGATCAAACACCACCGGATTTGGCTTAAAACTGGCTAGCGTCTTACAAATCACCTTGATAATCCGCTGATCATGGAGCATGCCAATTTTAACCGCATTGATAGTCACATCGGTAAACACCGATTCGAGTTGTTGTTGGACAAAATCCGCGCTTACCGCTTCAATGGCTTGTACCCCTTGGGTGTTCTGAGCAACGAGTGCTGTCACCACGGCCGCCGCATAGCCTCCTGTGGCAGAAATGGCTTTGATATCGGCATGAATCCCAGCCCCGCCTGAAGGGTCTGTCCCGGCAATGCTTAAGACACAAGCTAAATTAGATTGCTTCATAATCTTCTCGCTTTGGAAATTGTGATAATGCATCAACAAAATGCATTTTAAAGGAACCAGGTCCCATGGCATGTTTCGCCGCTAATTCACCACAGACACCATAAAAATTGATAGCAGCACGAGCGGCAACATGGGGATCGCTTTCCACCCCATGAAATGCCGCGATGACTGCGGTCAATAAACACCCTGAGCCGGTGATGAAGGGCATGAGCAGTACCCCGCGTTCACATCGGTTAACCTTATCGTTTGTAACAATCACATCGGTTTTGCCAGTGATAGCCACCGTTGCTTGTAATTTCGTTGACAACCCGTGAGCTGAATCAATGACATCACTGCCGTTTAGAGTGGAATCCACCCCTTTGGTGGTTTGCATCTTCCCGCATAAGGCTAATATCTCACTGGCGTTACCGCGAATAGTGGCAAATTGATATTGTTCCAACAAACTTAAGCACGTTGTCGTTCGATACTGACTGGCCCCCGCTCCCACGGGATCAAAAATCAGGGGTTTATTCATCTCATTAGCCGCCGTACAGGCGGCTTCACATAACCGAATAAAGGGTTCATCTAACGTCCCGAGGTTTATCACCACACACTGTGCTATCCGGACCAAGTCGCGCACCTCCTCCATTGCATGCGTCATGATGGGAGATGCGCCCACACTTAGTAGGCCATTGGCTATAAAATCCATGGTGACATAATTGGTCAGGTTTAAAACCAAAGGCCGTTGTTGTTTGATTGCTTCCACCAGGGTAGCTATTTGCTTATACATGGTCTTTTCCTTTTCGTATTTGTTGAATCAATTGGCTAGCCGCTCGCGAAGGGCTCGGATGGTCATGAAGCGCGCTGACTACAGCAATGCCGGCAGCGCCTTGTTTTATGACCTCGCAGGCATTGTCATGGGTAATACCCCCAATAGCGACCACGGGATGGTGGCTTTTTTGCACGACTTCTTTTAACCCCGCTAAACCCCAAATGGTTTGACAATCAGTTTTTGTTTGACTGGGAAAAACGGCACTGGCAGCCACATAATCAAGCGCTTCCAATTGATTGGCAACGATTAGTTGTGCCAACGATTCAATGGAATAGCCAATTAATTTATCTGATCCAAGTAACGCGCGTGCCCGTGCCGGACTGCAATCCGATTGGCCAATATGTACCCCATCCGCATCGATTTCTGCCGCTAATGCCACATAATCATTGATGATCAAAGGAACGGAATAAGGCGAAAGGAACTGTTTGATGGCGATCGCTGTTTTGCGAATGACAGGCAATGGATTGGTCTTATCACGATACTGAACAGCGGTCACACCCCCTTCAATAACTTGGCCAAGAAAATCGAGGTAGGCCGGCAGGGAGTCGTGTTGGTAGTTAGTGACTAAGCATAGCGCTAGTGAGTCTATCATGGTCTTTCTCCTTTTGAAGAAGGAGAAAGTTTAGCAATAGGGCTTAAAGCCACATCACTAAACTCACGCTCCCTCCGCAGGCATTACCCAGTGCAGGTTCTAAGGGTTTTTCTCAGCTTCGCATGCGCAAAGCACCCCTGGTGATTTTGCCGAGATTGTAAGAGCTTCGAGATGGGATGTCAATTACACCCCCAAGAACTTCAAGGCCCAAATTATCCTTACGTAAACGTTTGCGTTACCGTAACCGTTACCGAACCTAACCAGGTCAACCAACACTCTGAAAAATTTGAGTATTTTTCGATAACGAAGACGGTAACGCAAACGTTCACGAGTAGATTGCTCTTTATTTCCTTATTAAAAGAACTAAAATAGGTGTGAATATAAAGTTAAATTAATAGCAACTTGATGGTATTATTGTCGACGGTCCCTCCTCTCCCGACGTGCCGCGACTCGTTCGCGGCATCCAGAAATGCATACTAGGACACCAATGGTTCTGGTAAAACGGTACATCGTCCTGGATACCGCGCATAAAGCGCGGTACGTCGGGGGTTTAAATTTCGCTTAGATTGCTGAGAAACAAGTGATGGCAAGTCGGGAGTGGGGAGAACAAATGATAATCTATACTCCTATATAATAAAATTTTTAGTGTTCTAAAACCATGACCTACCAAATCAATGTAATCGGCGCTGGTCGCTTGGGGCAGCACTGGCTGGCTGCGCTTTCTTCCCAAGACGACATCCATATTCAACAAGTTGTCAGTCGTCACCTGGCTGCATCGGAAAGCAATTGGCCGGTGGTTGATTCGATTGATAAGCTAAAATCGGCAGATATCACCTTTCTTTGCGTGGCAGATGACGAGATTGCTTCCGCCATTGAGGCCCTAGCACGCCACTCAAAAATCCCCCATCAATCCATTTTTGTTCATTGCGCGGGCAGCTTAAGCAGCGATATATTATCGCCATTAGCCAATCTTGGCGCACTGGTTGCCAGTGTTCATCCATTAAGAGCGTTTACCCGACAAATCGATGCCAACGCGTTCCACCGCTGTCCTGTGAGCCTTGAAGGGGATCCCTTAGCGATTAATCAACTCATCCCCCTTTTACAAAATTTGGGGGCACAGCCTTTTGTCATCGATAAATATCATAAAATGCTTTATCACAGTGCATGCACCCTCGCAAGCAATGGCCTTGTTGGCTTAGCCCATGCAGCCAATAAGCTATTTCAAACCTGTCGAATCGACAATCGCTTAGCCAATCATTTAACCTTATCCTTGATGTCAGCGAGTTTAAACAACTGTCATCACAATAACCATTTGCTCGATGCATTAACGGGTCCTATTGTTCGAGGAGATAAGCACACCGTCCAATCACACCTAGAGACCCTTGCTTCTCATCCGGATATCCTAATGCTTTACCGGCAACTAAGTGAACAACTATTATCTTTAATCAATGCACAGGATTCATTAGAAAACTGGCTTGAAAAGGACGTTAACAAATCATCCTAACAGATTTAGGATTTACGCAAAAAAGCCAAGGTCGAGGCATAAAAAGTTTTTAATGAGGGAGTTTAGATACACTAAATGACCGAATTGGAAACTATTTATAACGAAGAGATTGGCGTTTTGCGTAAATCCTGGGATTTTTACTTTTCAACCCCGGGGCTGTATAATCATTGGTTTCATAACCATGAGAAACCCTGGTGTTCTCTCACAAAGGCTGTAGTGAAATGACCAAGCTCATCGATATCCCTGTTGTTATTGAAAGTGGCAGAAAATACCAAACCGAGCAGGGGTTTTCTGCGATCAAAGATGGGGTAAAAACTTCCCACCAAGCCCATGAACGCTTACCTAAACCCAAATGGCTGAGGGTGATAGGTCATACCAGTGAAAAATATAAAATGGTCAAAGCGGAAGTCGACAAACATCGATTAGCCACCGTGTGCGAGGAAGCCAAATGTCCTAACATCGGTGAATGTTGGTCGCATGGAACCGCTACAATCATGTTAATGGGGGCTGTTTGTACCCGAGCGTGCCGATTTTGCTCCGTGGATACCGGCAATCCGCGTGGATGGCTTGATAAAGATGAGCCTGAAAAAGCAGCGCATTCTGTTGAGGTGATGAATTTAGATTATGTGGTGCTAACGTCGGTGAATCGAGACGATCTTCCCGATGGCGGTGCCCAACATTATGCCGACGCCATCCGAGCGATTAAAAATCGCTGCCCCAAAACCAAGGTGGAAGCCTTAACCCCCGATTTTCAAGGGGACGAAAAAGCGGTTGCCACCCTGCTCGATAGTGGTGTGGATGTGTTTGCCCAAAACGTTGAAACCGTGGAGCGATTAACCCACCCCGTTCGCGACAACCGTGCTGGCTACTGGCAAACCATCAATGTGTTAGCCTATGCCAAACGCTATCGCCCCGATGTACTGACCAAAACCAGTTTGATGCTGGGGCTTGGTGAAACCGATGAAGAAATTGTGGCTTGCATGCACGATCTTCGCGCCAATGATATCGATATCCTAACATTAGGCCAATACCTTCAACCCACCCGCAACCACCTACCCGTTGTTCGCTATGTCACCCCCGAACAATTCAAGCAATTCCGAGAAATTGGCCTTGCTATGGGATTTTTTGAGGTAGCATCCGGCCCACTCGTGCGTTCAAGTTACCGGGCTGACAGGGTATTTAAGAAGAACAATTTGGACTTATAACGACCGCATAAAAGCCAATTCATTGTTATTCGCTGATAAATTGGGTATATTGGATCAGTTATTAACTTATTTCTTCGGGAGTAACTCTATGAATAAATTGATAGGCTTAGCCGCAGGCGCCACATTAGCATTATCCTCATCGGCTTTTGCTTTTACCCCTATGTATCTAACCACCCACAACAATACCAGTGTCGAATCAAATGCTTGGGTCAATGGTCAACCATCCCCCTACCCAACCAAACCAAATTCAACCAAACAAGTGGTTTGGGGGCTTGTTCAACTAGCTTGCGCGCCGATTATTGTCAATGGGACATGTTCAGCGGATGTTAAAATGGAAACAAACACAGCTCACCCTGTGACGCTAGGCAGGCTTACGATGGATCTTCGATCCGGTGTTATCACCCCAGCCGTTGTGGCAGCAAATGGATATCGTTTGACTGTTAATGGTCCTGGTGAAGTGACATTGACAAAGGACTAAGTCAGTCGATTGCTTAGTTCCCCGTATTACGGCTTCGCCTAATACGGGCTAAGATATTATGAGACGCAATAAATTAGACCACACAAAAATAGTAACCCGCATTAGCAAAGCGTAATGCGGGTACCAATCTTATATCATCACATAGATTGAGAGGGACTAGAATGCTGCTCATCTTCCGCTTCTTCATCACCCGACTCGTTGCTTTGAGATGATGTTTCTAATTCGGTTGGCGTAGCATCCATAGGTAGAACATCTTGTTGCTCTTCACCGGAAAATTCTGATGTTTGCATACTCTCTGGACTGTTTCCAACCGCATCATTGACCATTGATAGGTATAATGTATAAGCCACTTCAGGAGTGCAAAGATCACTTTGCATCAACATACCCATCGTGCTTTGAGAACTGACAAACGCTACTGTGACAACATGAAAGTGATCATCATGCGGATTAAAAACATGGACATGATTGCCATGATCAACTTGTGCCCCACTGGCAAAAAACGATTGTTTGCTAACTGCCGCAGGTGGCTGAGTTGGTTGTGTTGAAAACATAGAACTTAATGAACTACCCATTTTAATACTCCTTTAGTTAAAAAAACTTGGCCATTATTGGGAATATCCATCGGACTGTCAATAGCGTATATTTGCGGTACCAGTGTCTGCATAGGAAAGATAATTTTTACTTTTACGGTAACGCAGACGGTAACGCTAACGTTCACGAATTTAGTAATCGATATGCACGTGAACTCATCAAGAACGTTGATTGGTATAGATTGCTTCGCTTTGCTCGCAAAGACGGAGCTTCTAAAAAATTGTCTGTACAAATTTGGACGCAGGTAAAAACCCACATTTAAATTGAAAAAAAAGCCGCAAAAGCGGCTTTTTTTAAACAACAGCTTGAATTACTTCTTCATGGCTGGCTTTTCATCAACGCCATCCATTTTCCAAACGATTTGGCCGCCGAGTAAGTGGGCATGGGCATCTGCTCGACCATTAACATTGAACGTACTCGTTCCAATAAACTGCGTCTTGTTGATAGGTGGCTTATTAGCTGCCCATAGGTAGGTATAACCCACGTCAACACCAATATCAGGACGTGCTTGATAATGACCGCCCACAGAAAGAGCCCAACGATCGTCATCAGGCAAGCGGACTGTTCTGAACGCATCCCTTGTTGGCGTTTGGTCATAGCCACCACCAAAGGTTACCATCAACTTCTCATTGACTTTGACGTTAGCACCCAGTGCGCCCCGCCATGCATTGCGATAGTTTTCGCTCGAGCTGGAGTTAGCGACTACATTAAACACTTGCCCTGCTGGAGCAGTTGAAACACCCGATGCGGCCACATTTTTAAGTTGGATTGTTCGTAGGACATTCCATCCGGTGAACACAACTGAGCCTAGTAAAGCAACACGCTCATTAACATCTTGATAAGCACTCAAAGTCACAACTTCTGGAAATTCAATCCGATTACTTTGCAAGTTATTGACTCTGAAAGTACCATTTGCCCAGGTTGCAGCAGCAAGAACATTCGTTGCGGTATTTGCCAAAGGACCTCTTAATTCACTATACCCATTAAATTTGTGTTTGACCTTTGATTCATAGTTTAAACCCACTCTGGTGTGATTATCATTAAAGACAAGCATACCACCCGCATGAAAGCCAACCCCTGTGGAATGGCCTTTATTATAACTCAAAGAATCTAAGCCTGTAGGGTTATTGATGCCAGTTTGTAACGTAGAAATGAAACTGGCCAACGCTGGTGAACCAAGATATTGATTAAATTTAACTTTCGCATATTGCAAATCGATCCCTGCGCCTAAAAAGAAATGCTCCGTCAGTTTACCACCAATTGAAGGTGATAGATTCACGACTAGCAACTCGCTCTTTTCCGCGGCATAGCGAACGGGAGTGGTTGAATCCCATAAGGTAGATAAACCAAAGGGGGAAACCAAGCTTAGACCAAAGGTCACTGTGTCGGTTAAAGGACGCGCATAATGGAAGGATGGAACAAAAGCATTCTCAGCGCCATCAATATTATTGAATGTCTGACGATAGGTGAGGACGGTGCCTGGAACTGCAGGATTTGGAGTCGTATAAACCGTCCTACCCGACACTTTCGACGTAGGAAACACACCCACCCCACCAAACACCGCCTGCTGATCGTGGATCAAGGCCAAACCAGCTGGGTTGAACCAAGCCGTTGAGGCGTCTCGGGCTTCTGCTGCCACACCGGCGCCGAAGTTTCCGACGGAGTAGCCATTGCTTTCGGTGTACAATGAAAATCCACCCGCTTGGGCGGTTGTGCTCGCAATTACAGCAAGGACCGCTGAACTGACTAGTGTACGAATGGGTTTATACATGTGTTTCACACTAAACTCCTGTTAAAAATTATGTCTGACGTGTTTAAGACGAACTAATCCATCATAAAATAATTTAATAGGAATTCAAATGAAAAATAATAAAAATACCTTTATTTTCTAATTACATAGGCATTTATTTTTCACTAAGATACATCCAAAGCCACCATGGATTATTTTGAGCCAGATATACCATCCCCCCCCCTACCTGGCATTCTTCTATTGAGCTGGCCACAGCAAACATGGTATTTTTAACCCTTTTGAGGTTAGCGAGTCATCCATGCCTTTTATTGTTTGTAAATTTGGCGGCACCTCCGTGTCAACAGCTGAAAATTGGCACAATATTGCCACGATTTGCCGCCAACATCATGGTCAAAATCACCAAGTGATCGTTGTCTGCTCGGCATATAGCCAGGTCTCCAACTTGCTGGAAAAAGCCATTGAAGCAGCCCTTGTAAACCAATATCAGTCGATTGTTGAGGACATCAAACAAAAATATCAATCGCTACTCGCGGACTTATCCTTAGAGTCATCCCTTCTTTCCACTTGGTATGAGCAGTTGGAAAAATGGCTGCAAGGCATTGCCCTCTTAGGAGAAGCCTCACCCAAAACCCATGCCAACATTCTCGCTCTGGGTGAGCTGATGATGTCACAATTAGGACAAGCCTTTCTTAGCAAACAAGGCTTAGACTCTGACTGGTTGGATGCTCGCCAGCTATTAACCACACGTCATCAGCCTGGTGGTCATGCGATCAACTACTTGGCAGCTCGTTGCCAGGCCGAACCCAATCCAACGCTCATCAAAAAATTAACAGATGACGGCAAGCAAGTGTATGTCACCCAAGGGTTTATTGCCCATAATGAAGAAGGCGAAACGGTGCTCTTAGGGCGAGGTGGCTCCGATACTTCCGGTGGCCTAATCGCTGCAACAGTCGAAGCAAAAGCCTGTGAAATATGGACGGATGTGCCGGGGATTTATACGGCCAACCCGTATGAGTTGCCTAACGCACGTCTATTGAAGCAATTAAATTATGATGAAGCCCAAGAAATTGCCACCATGGGGGCTAAAGTGTTGCATCCTAATTGCATTCCCCCCGTGCGTGCTGCCAACATCCCGTTATCGGTGAAATATACCCGACTACCGGAGCATCCTGGAACCAAAATTGGCCTTGAAACGGATGAATATGCCCCGCCGATTAAATCGATTCAATTGAAAAACAACGTTATGCTCCTGTCCATTGATACCTTAACCATGTGGCAACAAGTTGGATTTTTAGCCGATGTATTCCAAGCCTTCAAAACCTACGGGTTTTCGGTCGATCTGCTCTCTTCGTCTGAATTTAATGTCACCGTGTCGTTGGATAACAGCGCCAAATTGCAAGACCCACGCGCATTAAAACAATTGGTGAATGCGTTAAAACAATTTGGTCATGTGCGCATCATTGAACCCTGCTCAGCGGTGAGTTTAGTAGGCCATCGCATCCGCACGGTTTTGCCCCAATTGGGGCCAACATTAGCCCTTTTTGATGCCCAACAAATTTATATGATGTCGCTCGCTTCCAATGATTTGAATTTAACCTTTGTGGTGGATGAATCACAAGCGACGAAGTTATGTCAAAAATTGCATGCGTTACTCATCGAAAACAACCCGCAAAGTTATTACTACTCGAAAAGTTGGCGAGAAGAATTTGGTGAGGTGGAATCCTTGCCAACGCCCTGGTGGGAGGAAAAAAAAGCTGCTTTGTTAAAACTGGCGAAAACCCAATCCCCGGCATATGTGTATGATTTAGAAACAATCGCTCAACAAGCGAGCAAACTAAAACAACTGACTGCCATTGATACGCTATATTATGCCATCAAAGCCAATCCCAATCCGGCAATCTTGAAGCAATTAGCCAGCCAAGGGGTCCGCTTTGAGTGTGTATCAAAAGCTGAGATTGACCATGTGCGTAAGACATTGCCCAAATTAGCCGCTGACCACATCCTTTTTACCCCCAATTTTGCAGCAAAGCAAGAATATGACTATGCCTTAAATTTGGGGTGCCATGTCACCATTGATAATGCCTACCCCCTCCTCCAATGGCCGGATCTATTTAGCCAGAAAGCCATCCTCCTTCGCATCGACCCAGGCAGTGGGGCTGGCCACCATAAATATGTTTGTACCGGTGGCAATGAATCGAAATTTGGCATTGTCCAAGACCAATTGACCCAACTCAAAGACCATTGCCAACAACACCACATCACCATTAAAGGCTTACACGTTCATTCTGGCAGTGGCATATTAACCCCCGAACTCTGGCAAAAAACTGCTTTGATGCTAGCAGAAATCGCTCAGCAATTGCCCGATGTCAGCGTGATTAATTGCGGTGGCGGTTTAGGAATTGTGGAAAAACCCGGGCAAACACCGCTTGATTTAGTTGCCTTAAATGAGGCGTTATTAGCCATCAAAGCCCAGTACCCTCACTTGCAGTTTTGGCTAGAACCCGGTCGCTACTTTGTCGCGGAAAGTGGAGTGATTCTTGCCAAAGTGACCCAACTCAAACAAAAAGGCGATGTTCGCTTTATCGGCATTGAAACTGGGATGAATTCGCTGATACGTCCTGCTTTGTATGGGGCGTATCACCCGATTTTCAATTTAACGAAGTTAGATAAACCGATTGCCTTGATGGCAAATATCGTTGGACCGATTTGTGAATCGGGCGATACGTTAGGGTATGATCGGGGAATGCCCACCACCGAAGAAGGCGATGTTATCCTCATTGCCAACACTGGCGCTTATGGATATTGCATGGGTTCACACTACAATTTGCGCCCACCAGCTCATGAGTTAACGTTATGACCATCCTGGATGCCAAGCAACGCCAAGACGCCACCGATCCGACCCGATCCTTTTTGGTGCAAGCGCCTGCAGGCTCCGGCAAAACAGAAATGCTCTCCCAACGGTTTTTGCGCCTATTATCAACGGTGAACGCCCCTGAGCAAATCATTGCCCTCACCTTTACCCGAAAAGCCGCCAGTGAGATGCGCGAACGGATTATCCTTGCCCTCAAACGGGTTGCTGCTGGACAAGAGCCGCAATCGTCTCACCAACAACAAACCCATGATTTTGCAAAAGCAGTCCTTGCCCAAGATGCGCGTTGTCAATGGCAAATACTCAATCAACCCGCTCGCTTAAAAATCATGACCTTGGATGCCTTATGCCAATCCATTTGCCAAGCCATGCCCATCCAAGAAAAAGCCATACCGTTTGCTAACATCACCGAAAATGCCGACTGGTATTGCCGACAGGCCGCCCGGCAATGCATTGAATATGCGTTGAAGGAGTCACACTGGCAAACACCCATGTCGGGGTTATTATTGCATCTGGATAACCGCGTGGATAAGCTCATTGACTTATTTGCTGATATGCTCATGCAGCGTGAACAATGGATGCATTTGGTTTTAAGCGCTCAATCCGCTCCCAAAGAAGCCTTTGAGGAAGCGTTAGCCTTAATTGAACGGCACACCATTGATCGCTTTATCGATGTGACACCTGTCGAAATCCGAAGCCGACTACAACAATTAGCCCAACAAGCGGCATGCGTGGATGATAAAATCAATTCGCCCCGCGAGCCGTTAAGATTCTGGTCTGAGTTTAGCCATTTAGACAAGACCATATTACATGGCCTCGCTTCCTTATTGCTTACCGGAAAAGACGAACTTCGCAAGCAATTTGACCACCATGTGGGGGTGAGCAAAACAAGTTGCCATAATGAAAGTCTGTACCAACAAATCAAAGAAGACTCGATGAGTTTGCTAGAAACATTGGCTGAAAACCCCGATTTTGTTGATGCATTGATTCGAGTGAAAAATTTACCACCCAGTCAATACGATGATAATCAATGGACCATTTTAGCGTATTTATTGCAACTGTTACCGCTTTTAGCCGCCCACTTGCAAGTGTTGTTTGAAGAAGATGAAGTCCTTGATTTTACGGCAGTCTCCCAACAAGCCATTAGCGCCTTAGGCGATGAGCAAACACCAACCGATCTCGCCCTTTATTGGGACAATTCCATTCATCACTTACTCATTGACGAATTCCAAGATACCTCCATTCAACAATACCAGCTAATCGAAAAATTGGTGGCGGGATGGCAGCAGAACGATGGCAAGACATTATTTTGTGTGGGCGATCCCATGCAATCGATTTATCGCTTTCGCCAAGCCGAAGTCGGTTTATTTTTAAGAGCTCGCTATCATGGCATAGGTCCGGTGAAATTGGACTATTTACAATTAAAAATGAATTTTCGCTCCTGCGAACAAATTGTCAGCTGGTTTAACCAAGCATTTACCCCCATTTTTCCTGCCCAAGAAGACATTGAATTAGGCGCGATTAGTTTTTCCAATTCAGAGCCCGCCTTGCCTGCCATAGAAGATAGCTTCATTCAAGCCGCTTCCTATGATGACAAAGTGCAGGAGGCCGAAGCAATCGTTAAAAATATCGAGCTGTTACTTAAGACCTATCCCCAAGATACCATTGCCTTATTGGCACGTTCACGCAACCATCTTCGCCCCATATTGGCGTTATTAAGAGAGCAACGCATCCCTTTTCAAGGCGTCGATATGGACTTATTGACCACCCTACCCCACATCCAAGATGTTTGGAGCCTAACGACCGCTTTGCTCAATCCCGCGAATCGGCTCAGTTGGTTTGCATTGATGCGCGGACCGTTTTGTGGGATTAAACTCGATGATTTATTACAAATCGGCAAAGCATCGCGGCATCGCCCTATTTATGAGGTGCTTGCCAATTTAGAGGATTTAAACGAAATCTTGACCGAAGACGGGGTTAAGCGCGCTCGTTATTTTTTCCAAATCATGAGCCAAGCACTCCGGCAGCGTTATCATAAACCCTTATCCTTATGGATCTGGGAAACTTTTCACGCATTTCAAGGACCGTCGCTTTTCCAAGCCAACGAAATTGCAGATTTGGAACAATATTGGCAATTGTTAACCAAGCACGATAAAGCCGGTACCATTGATGATGTCAATTATTTTCGCAAGCAACTGGATGCCCTATATGCCCAACAAAGCCAAGCCTGCCCGTTGCAAGTGATGACTATCCATAAGTCCAAAGGATTAGAGTTTGATACGGTTATTTTACCGCAACTCAGTGCCACCAATGCCAACCATGACCGTCCATTACTAAGATGGCTGAAATTGCCGCGTGAACAGCAAGCCCCTTTATTTTTATTGGCCCCAATCAAAGCCTCCGATCAGGAGCGCTGCCCACTGTATGATTTTCTTTCCAACCTGGATCAAGAGAAAGAACACTTTGAAAAGCAGCGATTATTGTACGTGGCTATAACCCGTTCGAAAAAGCGTTTATGTTTATCCGGCATTAAAAAGGTGGCAAACTCAAGTTTTCAGTCCTTGCTGAAACATATCGATTTTGAGCCATGCGAAAACCAAGAAAATAGACAACACCAAACACCGCCGTTAACGCTTTATCGAATTGACGATACATTAGTCGAAAACTACCGACCAAAAACCGTGATATTCCAGTCGTCATTTCAAGCCAAGGATCGGTTGGATAATTATGCGTCTGTCGTTGGCTCCGTCGTGCACTTGCTCTTGCAACAAGCAGTCGATAATCACTGCCAACATTTAGAGCAATTAAATTGGGGGCCAGCGCATCACGCCATTCAA
>JAGVJN010000038.1 GCA_020051095.1 Pseudomonadota bacterium
CAAGATCAAAGTTTATCTTTTAATTCTTCAAAATCGGGCACGGGCACGGGCACGCTCACGGGCTCGTATTAGTTCTTTGTTTTTTGTCCGGTACAAAGCCGGCACAAAGAAAAAGACCACCAACCTAATATTTTGTTGATAATTTTCTACTAAACTATAGATATCCTAATAGCAAGGGCAATCTCATGACAATCACGGAACTTCTTAATTCATTAAAAATTCACCAACCGAATGAACCATCGGAAGCGATTCACGGAAATATCCAACAAATAAAAGCAATATGCTACGCTCGCTATTCAAATCAGTCCTTTTATGGAAACGCTGCACTCAATCGACAAATGCTGCTGGACCCAGATATCGCCAAATTGTTGACCCCAGAGGTACTTACTTATTTGTTTACCCATGAACCAACGAGCGGCGAAAAAATATATCGTAACTCAGGTGGTGCTATTAATTTGCGCGATGCCATCTACTATGGATTTCATGATGGGCTCGATGTCATAAGACATCATGCCTAATAATGAATCGAATTATAATTATCAACTGCATCGCCAACAAAAAGACAACTTTGAACAAAACACCTTAATAATTGTAAAGAATATTGAGCAAGCTTGTGGACAAAAACACAGCGAAAAACCAATCGGCTTAACCGAGGACTTACATAAAAAATTCACATCGATTGTTAATCGAATCGCCGTGATTAAGCAAAACCAAGGCAGTAACGTGTTACTGCAAGTGCCCGGTTACTCAGCTCAAGATATGCGAAACCAGGTCGAATGGGGATTTAACGCCATTTTGCCAATCATTGGATCACAAGACCTTGCAAACGAAACCTTAGACAGCTTCGCAGATAAATTTTTAAAATCGCCCGATGCGCTACTCGACGGCCGCGTTGTCCATCTATTTTATGATCGCGCACATATCGAAGCAGCTCTCGAACAAGACAAAAAGATAGCCATCGGGGGCAAGGAACATACTTTCAAAGACCTCTTAGAATGCATGGTCAAGAAGCTCCAGGATCACCCTGAAAACTATCCTCAAGAAGCCAGAGAACAATTTACCATACGCTTAAATTTGGTCGCCATGGACTTAGCTAATCGAGCGGCTTTAAAACCCTTTGTCAAACCGGCTGAAAGCTTACCCCCTGAGAAAACATCGACACCAACAAGCAGTGACACGAGCGACAAGAAAAAATCACCCATCGAAACAACTAGCCTAGAAACTGACGAGAATGACTTAATTCGGATTAAAGAAATTCTCGACAATTTTCAATCGAAAATCAAAAAATTAGACAGCAACAACTCGGATAGCGATGCCATTGCAGAAGTCAATCGTTTGCACATAGAATTAATCAAGTTAAAAGATACATATGCACAAGCAAAAAGTCGTGATCCAGACAAAGCCCGTAACGACTTTGTCATCGGATGTAAAGCAGAAATAGAAAAATCGATCCCTACGCTGGATAAAAAACTAGGCTGGGGTTCCTTTTTGCTAAATATGTTAAAGCAACTCGTCAACGCTGTTTGCCGTATACCCGCCCAACTAGCGGGATTCGATGGAACGCTATTCAAACTAAAACACACCGACGAGGGTCAGGCGGCAGCCGATTTGCAAGAAGATATCCAAAATACAAAACCAACACCGTGATAAATACAACGGTTATTCCGTCTTCCTCCGCATAAAGCGGAGGGCGACGGTCATAGATTATTTCAATGGTTTCATAACATACAAGATTTCATAAATAGACCCAGTTTTCTAATCCAAAATATCAGTTCTAGGCATTCGTCGCTGGGGCTAAAGTGGGTGCTGGATCTTGATGCTCAAATTGTTTGGCAAGATAGTGCATGCCAACAATTGGTAGACTTAGAGCCAATAACAGGGCCAATGCCACAATGTGTTCAATGATCAAAATGGGTGCAGCGACCACGGCGGCTGTAATTCTTGCCGCTTTTGAATTGTCATCATTGAGTGCAGCACGCCATAAATACTGCGCTAAAACCGTGACCACACTCGCATCGAGTAACCCAAACGCAAAAAGACCGGTGTATTGTGCATCAAATTGCTTGCCTACCAACAGATGATAAGCACTTTCAAAACGCTGGGACATACTTGAACTTGGCGCAAAAAATAAGCCCACATGTCGATAACGACTTTCTTGGATAAATTGCTCGACACGTTTTACGGTGTAATTGTTAACTAAATCGTCAGTGAGCCTCTTTTTCTCAATGGTATCTCCAACGTTTGTTAACACCCATTGATGGTCTCTTTCGGGCATAGAAACCGCTTCAGCAATTAACTTGCCTAATTCTTTCGCCCCGTTATGATTTGGCTCGATTTGCATCGTATGGTTTCCGCCAAGGGGATTTAAGGAAGAAGTCACATCCACAAACACCACTTGCTTATCTTTGCTGCTAACATACGTTTGAATTTCTCGATAAAGCTCATTCATGGTATTTTCCATGGCTTCAAAAGCCGAGCGCGTTTGGCCTTCCGACCGTGCCACATGAGAAAAACCAGTATAAATCATATACCCTGTGAATTGAGTTAACTCGGGGTAATACTGAGACATCAAAACTAAGCGACTCATTGATGGGTTGTGTTCGATAAGATCATCAATAATCGCTTTATATTCTGCTAGGAGATTTTTTTTCACTTGTGCAAAAGTCGTTGCAATATAGTGCTTAGCATCATCCGGTGTCGTCCTGCTAAGTATGTTTTGATAACCTAACGACTCAATCAACGCACCTTGCAATGCTTCTCGATAATTATTGCCAGCCACACTCATCACCACCACATTGGGTTGCCAATCTTCAACTTGGCGTAACTGATTCACCGATAACCATGGATGATCCGCATCAGCTGGTAACACTTTATTAAGCCAGCAATCACGCCCCAAATCAGCAGTCGTTGCACCATCCACAGCAAAATTTGCGACTAAATAAGGATGATTAGTTTCAGCTTTTGCTAGTGCCATCGCTGCTTGATGCGTAACCGTTGCTGTTTTTTGCGAATAGGGTAAACCTTGCTGGACCCAAAAACCATTATCCAACGTTGAATCGCCGACTAATGCAACTCGGATGGGTGTTTGCTCACCTATCTCACCCACTTGCTTTAAACGACCTGTTTTGGTGGGATAGTTCGCACCGATTGATAGTTGTGAATTAAAGACTGTTTTCATACATGACACCTATGTTGAATTTTTGTGCATTATGTCATGGGTGTTCATTAGCAACAAGTCATTTTTATCACTTTGACTTTTTTTATAACAATAAATCAAACGCGATAGGGACACTTTCATCTCAGGATTGCTAATTTGAGATTAACACGGTAGAGTAAAAATTTGCTTACGTCAGACCATGAACCGGCTGACCATATTAAACTAACGTTAAGGGAGTAACGATGAACCGTTTATTAATTACCATCCTGTTGTGTGTGGCTATTCTACCTTCAACTTTTGCTGCGAACGATGACATTCCTTTATTGGGTAAGACAATATCTCAAGCGAAACAAGAAAAGATAACCCCTGATGAAGCATTGAATAAATTGATAGCCGGCAATCGACGGTTCGTCTCCGATCAAGGCATACAACGCAATTACCTGGCCCAAGCGAAACAATCGTCTTATGGACAATTTCCTTTTGCCATCGTGCTTAACTGCATGGACTCAAGAAGTGTCCCCGAAATGATTTTTGATCAAGGTATTGCCGATATTTTCACATTACGAGTAGCAGGCAATATTCTCAATGAGGACATTGTTGGCTCGATGGAATTTGGCGCGAAAGCCGCCGGAGCCAAACTCATTGTGGTCATGGGTCATACAGCGTGTGGTGCAGTCGCTGGTGCTTGTAATAATGTGAAACTAGGCAATTTGGATCATGTATTGGATAAAATTAAGCCAGTCATTCCTGCGGTTAAAAAATTAATGCCTAATAAATCTTGTGCAGATATGACCTTGGTGGATGCCATTGCCAAAGCCAATGCCGCCGCGGTTGCTAAGCAAATAACCAAACAAAGTCCTATTTTGAAATCGCTTGTCGATAAAGGTGATCTGGCTATCGTGGTCGCCATGCATAATATTAAAACTGGCCAAGTTGAATTTACTAAACTTTAATCCGTTGCGTCTATTTTGACAGATTTAGGTTAACTAACAAAGATAAAACAAAAGGAATCAATCGTCATGACGATTAAACCAGTGCATGTCATGCTGCTTGCCGCTTTATTGATGAGTGCCTGTGGCAATGATAAAGCTAAAACAAAAATGGAAGATGCCAAACAACACATCGACGCTGCTGTTGAAGATGCAAAAGCAGCCGCTAGTGACATGAAAGACGCATCGAAACAAAAGTTAGAAAATTTGAAATCCAAAACGGAACAAATGCTAAACAAAGCAAAAGAAAACGTGGATGATATGCAACAACAAGGTAACCAATAATTAAGGGAAGATTAATCCTTTGATTCCTGGGGGGCAGGCCCTGAGAGATCCACACGAAATTAAAACCCCCGCCGTACCGCGCTTTATGCGCGGTATCCAGCATGGCAATCCGTTTTAACTAGAACCATCAGTTCCCTAATAAGCATCTCCTGGATGCCGCGAACGAGTCGCAGCACGTCGGGACTTATGGTATAGTCCTTTAAAAACATCAGGTTATATTCAAATTTCGTGTAGAACTCTGGACCCAACAAACGGATGGTTTTATATAATATCTTTTTATTACGACGCTACGGCAGGCATATACGATGACTAAAACGACGATTAACGGATGTGAATACTTTTATGAGAGTCAAGGTGATAGCCCTGAGACGATTTTGTTTTCTCATGGGTTGTTGATGACTCATGAGGCATTTCGAGAGCAAATTGACTATTTTAAGTCAACCTATCGAACGGTTATTTTCGATCACCGTGGGCACGGAAAAACGCAAACGACAGACAATGGTTATGAACTGGATAGCCTGACAAACGATATCAGCGCTTTGATAGAGTTCTTAAATATCGGCAAAATTCATTATGTCGGTCACTCCATGGGAGGCTTCATTGGTCTTCGCCTCGCTGCTCGTCGGCCTGACTTAGTGAAATCGCTTGTTTTGCTTAATACGTCAGCGGAAGCAGAAGCGCATATGTGGCGATACAGGTTATTAAGATTCATCACGCAAGCGTTGGGGGTTAAATTCGTAGCAAACTCCGTTCACAAATTGAATTTTAGCAAAAAATTCCATCATAATCCGAAACGAGAAGCAGTCAGTCGATTTTGGTTAAACCATTTTTCAAGTTTGCCGAAAACCATCATCCAAGCGGCTGATCCCGTTCTGAATCGAGCCAGTGTGGAATCCGAATTGGCCAATATTAGTTGTCCAACCCTCATCATTGGCGGCAAAGAAGATATCGCCCTTTCTCCCCAAAATTCCCAATTGATGCATGAGAAAATTGCCCATTCGTCCTTAACCCTTTTTGAAAAGGTTGGCCATTGCGCTATGATTGAAGAGCCGGATGCAGTCAACCAGTTAATAGCGCAATTTTTGCAATCACTGCCCAAAGACAATTGAATGGATTAGTTATCCCTTTTCGCATTGAAGATAACGGAGGTCATCACCAGAATCATTCCAATCGTCTGCAGTAAAGTAATTCTTTCGCCAAGTCCTATCCATGCAACAATTAAGGTAGCAACTGGCATAAATGCTGTGAAAAGACCTGCCACACTGCCTTTAACTTGTTTGCATCCCCAAAACCAAAACACATAAAATAAGCCAGAACTAATACCCGCAATCAACAAGATGGAACTATTAACCAGTGTAAACTGAACTTGCCAATGGCCACCAATCAGGAGTGCGATTAGCAGGAAAGGCAAATTAATGGCATTCATCAAAGTTGCGGCAAAAAATAAGGGCAGTTTATTGTCATAAATCTTGGCAAGAACGTAGTAAGCCGCTTCTGGAAGCAGTGACAGTAAAATAATCGCATCCCCCAACAGACCATCCAATTTGGCCATGGCAAAATTAGGGGCATTGATGATCAGAAGCCCCGAGATAGCAAACATAATACATAACACACTGAACAAGTTGAGCCGTTCTTTTAAAAATATGACTGAAAGCACCGCAATAATGGCAGGCAAGACACTGGTGATAATGCCTGCAACACTTGCTTCCGTATAATGGAGTCCCAGTAATAAAAAGAAATTAAACAAAACACCTGCACACAGGGCTTGGGCAAAAATATATTGCCAATCTCGTCGGTTGAGTGTTGCGAGTTTCAATGATTTTTGATCCGCAACACAGCAATGGATTAAGTATAAAAAGGCGGAGGCAATGGAGAATCGGATAAATAAAATCATTAAGACAGGCATATCTTGAACAAGGTATTTCGATCCAACAATATTAATCCCTACCATCATTTGGGCCATCATCAAAGAAAGGTAACTCAAATTTCTGTTCGTCATAGTTAGACCATTAATTAACTAGTTTGGCGATATTCTACAACGTATTGCGCCCAGTTGAAAATTCACTTTGTGCCAGATAAAAACACTGAACGAATTCGTGCCCGTAAGCGTGTCCGTGTCCGTGCCCGTGCCCGGTTTTAATGGGCACAGGACCAATTTTTCATATCAATATCATATTTCCTTAAGTATCGATTGATAAACTATAATTACTATTAGCCCATTTAATTAATTAGCCATGAATCAGAAACTCGATGCGCGAATAAAAGAAGCCGTTGACGTCTCAGGCGCTTTTGATAACTGCTTTTTTCACACCTATGCCGCTCATTTACTAGCAAATAAGCTGCCACTGCCTAATGGATTATTTAATTTTAAATCCATCTTAGGTGAAGACAGTGCTGCTTCTAAGCTCATGCAGCGATTCCCAAATTACGACGCGCTTGCGCTCTTTGGCGAATACCATAAACGCCACTCACCTGACGTTGAACCCTTCTCCCCCGAATTTATCGTTGAAAAAACATTGGTGTTAGGATTTTTGTTTCGCGAGTGGTTTGCGACACAAATGGCGGCCGATGCCGGCAATAAAGCGGCCATGGCGAATGGGGCGATTACCGCATTTAAGGAATTTAAAGAATTTAGAGAAGGCGGTGCAAGTTTCGAAGACTTACTTTCTGGGCCAGAAGGGGTTTTATATCAGGCCAACCGAGAATTTTTAGACTATTTTTATCAACGCCCAAAATTGAAATTATCTGACAAAGAACGGCGATTTGAAAGCTATTTTACCGATGCAGAGAATGATATTGATAAGGCATTAAAAGTCTACTGGCAGGCTGAAGGCTATCAGAACTATTGCCGTGAATTAGCAAATCCGCAAACAAAGTTATCATACAAAGAAGTGCAACCCGTCATCATCCAGCTAAAGCAACCACTCACCATCTATAATCAAGATGGCGGGGTAATCGTCGACAATGAGATAGTAAGCGATACACCCAAATTGGAAGTGACCCTTGAAGCCCTTGCAGGGCATTACCACTTACTGAAAACAGAAAAGTCGGCACCCTTACTTAAGGGCTATGAAACAAGTTATGCCCACTATAAAGTCGATCGGGAATCGGTGCTGGCAACATTGGATGATAAAGATTTGACTGCTGAAACGAAACCCTCTTTATTAGTCGGTGCTATTTGCCCAAAAGGCCATTTAAAGCAAGATCCGTTTGCATGCTTACTCAATAAAATTGATTCGATGGATAGATACATCAAAGACGCCATTCAAATGGAAAAAGAAGCGCAACGCAAACAACAACGGGATACTCAACTCTTAGAAAGCGATAAAGAAAACCAATCGCCTAATACCACAAGTCCATCGGCCAAAGCGACTCTACCAAACGAAGCTTTATTAGGGCAAAAATCACAAAATATTGACGAGCTCCTAAATGCATTTGAACATCAAATTACACAAATCGGTGATTATGAGAGTGATGCAAAACAGGCTGCCAACCATCTGCTTGCAGCACTTCGCAGCGAAAAAGAAAAAGCCTTTAATAATCCGACAGTCCATTCACTACGTTCATTCCAATCCCAAGTTGGTATTGAGTTTGAGAAATATAAGCCTCGGTTAGAAAAAGATATCAGCTTTTTGCAAGCAGCCGCAAATTTGGCTATAAAAATCGTCAATGTTTTAACGCAAATTCTATCCTTTGGATTTAGTAGCGGCCTTTTTAGGCCTTATAAGGCCAAAGCCCTAGAAAACGCCGAGCAGTTGCAATCGGATATTCATGACAAACTTGATCCTCCCAAACTAGAATAACCAGTCGATTTTAGCGCATACCGTTATTCTCTAAGTGATCCTAGCATTTCTTGAACAAATAAACGCCAAGATTACTCAGCGCTGCGCTCTATGTAGGTACCGATGGGGTTACCTTAGCAACGCTTGCATAAACAACAAAAAAATCTAATTATAGTAATAAACCCATTGTTAAAATCAGCCTAATTATCAAGGAACGGTATGAACAATTGCCATGAAGGTCACCACACAGAGGCGAAGAAGTCTCACCCATCCAATGCAGAGCATGCGACCTATATATGTCCAATGCACCCCGAAGTACGTCAACAAGGTCCTGGCATTTGCCCACTTTGCGGCATGGAATTGGAACCTGAGTTTGCTGAGTCGGGTTCTGGCGAAAGTGACGACTATCGTCGCATGCGCTTTCGTTTCATCGTGAGTGTGATACTGGCACTTCCCGTTTTCTTATTAGCAATGAGTGAGCATCTCTTTCAACTGATTGAAAATGGCCGAGCCAGTGGGTGGATTCAAGCGATTTTAACCACACTGGTGCTATTTTACTGCGGTGCCGATTTTTTTCGCCGGGCCTGGCTTTCATTTAGAACCCTCAATCTAAATATGTTTAGCCTTATCATCCTAGGCACGACTGTCGCCTGGTTATATAGTTTCATTGGTTTACTATTCCCTGATTGGTTCCCCCATCACTACCGAGACGCCCAAGGGATGGTCCCGCTTTATTTTGAAGCAGCGGCTGTCATTATTGCCCTGGTATTAATGGGACAAGTGATGGAGCTAAAAGCAAGGAGCAAAACAGGTGACGCCATCCGGGCCCTCATGCAGCTAAATCCTGATATTGCTCATCGCGTTGATGGCGATAAAACCATCGACATCTCGGTTGATGATGTTGTGATTGACGATCGATTACGTGTTAAGCCCGGTGAATCAATCCCCGTGGATGGCGATTTAGTCGAGGGGAGCAGTTATGTGGATGAATCGATGATCACAGGCGAGCCAATGCCTGTTAAAAAGGAGACGGGTGATCGAGTTATCGCGGGAACCATTAATACCAGCGGCAGTTTCATCATGCATGCCCGACAAATAGGCACAGATACGATGTTGTCAAAAATCATTCAGCAAGTCGCCAATGCCCAAAGAAGCCAAGCACCCATCCAACGAATTGCTGACAAAGTGGCTTCCTGGTTTGTTCCAGCCGTGATTGCTATTGCCATTCTTGCCTTCATTATCTGGTATAGTGTGGGCCCATCGCCTTCCCTATCTTATGCATTGATTGCCTTAGTGTCGGTGTTAATCATCGCCTGCCCCTGTGCGTTGGGATTAGCAACACCCATGTCGGTGATGGTTGGTATAGGTCAGTGTGCAAAGCAAGGTATTCTCATTAAAGATGCCACCGCATTAGAAGGGTTTGCTAATATTGATACCCTTGTTTTTGATAAAACAGGGACATTAACTGAAGGTAAGCCACAAATCACGGCCATTGTTTGTGCTGAGGGATTTTCTGAAATGCATGCGCTGCAATTAGCAGCTGGTTTAGAACAAGAAAGCGAGCATCCCTTAGCAAAAGCCATCTTAAACAAAGCCGAAGCCTCATCGCTTTCCCCTTTCCTAATCAAACAATTTGCCATGCACTCTGGGCAAGGTGTGAGTGGCGAAATGAATGGTAACAAGATCTACCTGGGCAGTGCTAAATGGATGCATGAATTGAAAATTGACATCACACAGTTAAATAGTAACGAGCGGGGAAGTCACTTGTATTTAGCCGAAGACAGTAAAGCAATTGCGCTATTTATTGTGGCAGATCGTATCAAAGAAACTGCAAAATCTGTCATTGCCTGTTTTCAAGCACGTGGTGTGAAATGCATCATGCTCACCGGCGATAATCAAGATAATGCCAAGGATATTGGGGATAAATTGGGTATTGATAAGGTGATAGCAGAGGTATTACCCGATGAGAAAGCTAACTATATTGAATCCTTCCAAAATGACCATGAACAGGTGGCGATGGTCGGTGATGGCGTGAATGATGCGATCGCGCTGTCAAAAGCGCATATTGGCATTGCCATGGGCTCTGGGAGTGATGTTGCCATTGAAAGTGCTGAAGTAACGCTCTTGTCGGGCGATATCAGCAAATTATTATCTGCCCATACCTTATCGAAAATGACGGTTCGAAATATTCACCAAAACCTCTTTTTTGCCTTTATTTATAACGGCATTGGTGTGCCCATTGCAGCGGGCATTTTATACCCAATTTGGGGTTATCTACTCAACCCGATGTTGGCTGCACTGGCGATGTCATTGAGCTCTGTATCGGTCATAGTCAATGCCCTAACCTTGCGCTTAAAAAAGAGTGATTAGCGCCCTCTCCCTGAGCATTACACACGAAATTTGAATGTAACTTGGTGTGTTAAAGTGAATATAAAGCGCGGTACGTCGGGGTTTTAATATCGGGTGTAACTCTCAGGCCCCATCTGGAGCGCACACGGATTGATGATTTAATCAAGCATATGCTCGATTTTGAAATCTGTTTGTATGTAGTTGATGAATTTATCTTTAATCGCCAATTCTTCTTTACTAGTGATGAGATATATTTGCCGTTGAAACTGGAGTGTATTGATGGGTAGAATGTGGAATTTATCCATGTCATCATGTAGTAATGTTTCAGGCAACACCCCTACTCCAAAACCTGCTTTAATCGCTTCTTTGATTGAATAATACGACTCTAATTGGATGATTTTACTAAAATGACGCTTTACAAAATCATTTTTCGTCTGTAACACGGTTTGATGCGGCTCTGCTTTAATCTGGATAAAGGGTAAGTGTTTAATATCTTGAACTGATATTTTGCCTTGAGGGATTGAAGCATTTGCTTTTGCCCCAACCAAGAAGAAATGGATATTAAAAAATGGGACAAACACTAAATCCGGATCATCAATTTTCACACCGGTGACCAAAAAATTCACCTTGCCTTGCTCGACTCGCTTATAACCCCGATCTTTGGGTTCAACAAACACCTCATACTCCACTTCCTCGAATTTAGAAAAATGCTTCATCGCTTTAAATAAAATGCCCGAATAAGTATGGCCAGTTGAAAATTTTAATACGGGTTTAGTATGCTCAAAACCTAAACTAACCCTTTTCTTCATATTATTGGCTTCTTCAAGAATCAACTTCACCTGAGGCAGTAATTCCTTGGCTTGAGGGGTTAAACGCATCCCTCGCCCATACTTCCTAAATAATTTGAGGTTTAATTGCGATTCAAGCACTTGAATTTGCTTGGTAATCGCCGGTTTGCTCATGTGTAGGTATTTTGCTGCTAAGCTAAACGAAGAGTAGGTCGCTGCTGCTAAAAATATTTCAAGTTGCCTTAATGTAAAATTAATCATATATTTGTTTACAATTTGTTAACTCATATATCAATTAAAGCACCCATTTTATGATAGTGCAACTTTCTACTTGAAGATGCGATAAGGTTTTCATAGTTCCTTTCAGCATCAATAGCACGCAATACAGCGGTGTAACTCCAGGTCAACGAATCAGCGCCTTGTTGGACACCCGTGCTTAAATGAATCTGTTCATTCATGCGCAATTGGGGTGCAAAACGCTTGACCAGGCGAAGGTAGGAATCGCCTAGTTTGGCCATTTCCTCCGCTTGCTGGCAGGCACCCTGTTGGTTTGCAATTTGGTAAGCATACGCATAATAGTATTCTGCCATGGTTGCCGTCAGTATAAACCACGGATTTCCCTGTCCATCCGTTTGATAGCCATCGTAAGTATCCCCCGGGTAACGACCAAACAAAATGGCATGTTGTAACGAATGGTTAATTGGGAAGGCTTGTTTAAAATAATCATGCAAGGATTCGATGGTATTTTTCAAATATGCGTTATCTAATTCAATCACATTGTCATCGCCAAGCGTTAACAACACCCCAAGCAATACGGCACTATCAAGTTCTTTTAATTTTTGTGGGCCTGGGTGGGGACTTAGCGTCGCATCAATCAATCCAGTGGATGGATTCAGATGGTTACTCAACTGCTGTTTGATTGCTTGCGCTTGTTGAGAATAGAAATTAGCAGCCTCCGGATCATTGAGGCGATTTGCTAATTTTGCACCGTCTACTAACGCCCGATGCTGAACCATCGCTGTGAAAAAATGCTGTCCGTAGACTTCTTCCCAAAGATCAAAATTCGCTTCTTGCCAATGGTGGGCTGTATATTCCAAATCTTTTTTGATTACCCCCATTGTGCTTGGATCAAGACTTCTCTGATAGAGGTGCTTGCCCACATACTCGCTTTCACCACGGGTTAGTAACGCATTAGCAAAACCTATCAATGCCATAGCACGCAATGCCGGCCCATCATTTTGTGGCCGCCCCCAAGCCCCCACATACACTTGACCGGTGATATAAAATTTAGGCTCACCTAACACATCAACGCCATGAGGTGAGACCTGGTTTTGTGTCAACATCACCCAATCCACATAGTGCAATAAGCGCTTTTTATCTGTCAGGCGTTGTTCATTTTGGTAGCGTTTGCTAATTAGCCCCATAGCAATAGCACTATCTCGCACCCAATCATAATAATAATCCGGATGCTCCGTGGAGGGCGAGGCAACGATTGCCCCATTTTTCAACATATTTTGTGACCAATACGATTCTAGTCGATTTTGCTCTTGCGAACTATAGACAGACGATTGCGCGGTGGCGTGGCAAATAAGGAAGAAAACGACAGAAATCCATCTCATGTAAACACCCAATTTTAAAGTCTAAGCCGCTCATAGTAAACTAAATTCTAGTAAATTCGAAGTGAAATTTGCTGCATATCCATAAAATTTAGCTATAGCACTTATAGCAAGTTAGTAATTTATCCTATCGATGAGATACGATAGGATGCCCATTCCTTCATAATAATTTAATTAGGATTAAACATGAATAAATTAACCAAATCAACTTTCGCCACGCTTATTTTACTAGGCAGTCATCTTGCTCAAGCTTATGCCGAACCTCAATCGCTGGATGAAAAACGGCAAGCGGTTGTCGCAAAGTATGTCAATAATCTAGCTCAAGCGGATTTAGAAGGTATGCAAGCTATATTCAGCGGAGATGCAACCGTTGTTTCAACCTCGGCAGGTGAAAAAAATGCGCTGTCTTTTTTTGCAGGATTTTTCCCACTGATTCAATCCGCCCATACGCAATTACACCAACGATTCGTTAGTGTGACGGATACAAATCGGCTCGCAGCCCGCTTTCACTTAGACTATCAACTATATGATGGAGAAACAGGTAATGGCGAATATGTGGATGAATTTGTCTTCTACGATAATTCCGAGCAGCTAAAAGCTGTTTATATGTTTGAAAATTTAAAGTTTCCTCAGTAACGATTCACTGCGCATGACAATAATTTGATAGATTCTTGAACGCTGACGCTACCGTCTGCGTTCACCTTCCATTCAATGCTGGCTCATCCATCAAAGCCGCTTTATTTAGCTAACTTACTGTACTTGCAGAGATCTATATGTTAATATGTTGCTCATTTTAACATTGTCTTAGTCAGTCCGATGCATTACATTAATTATAAGTTACTTGAAAAACTTCCTGAATATCAATTTGATGCCTATCGCTACTATCCCGATATTCTGCCCTATCAACATGATAAAAACTCATTCAAACACCATTGGCTAGCTTTATCACAAGCGCGGTATATTTATTCCAATGGCGTTGAGGTCAAACCGGTCAGTTGGTTTCACTATGTCTTTGAGTTAGTGAAGGGATTTTTTGGATTTACCAATCATTGCGCACCAGAAAAAGTGACGATGGGTTTAATGAAGCTTGGTTATTATGGCTATCTTCACGGCTATCACACCCCCTTTCAAAATCCCATTCATTACCCTTTGCCCCTTGATTATACCAAACAGCTCACATTACCTCGAACCAGCAACACCTCCGCGCAGTTGCAAAACCAATTAATTGGTTACTACGTCGATAATCAGTACTTTTTAAAATCTAAAGAGGCTTGGATTCCCCTCACAGCATCCCATATTTTTGGTCTTAGTCTCACACGATGTGATGCTTATGACGCGATACCCAGCATCGATCCAACCAATAGGCAATTAATCACATCCACGGTCAAAAAGCTAGAAGACAGTGGAATAGATTATGATTTTCTCGTTGGCAGTCACTATGCAAAACAAGCAGCGGAATACAACGTCCAATTGAGTGAAGTCAATAAAGGGGCATTTAATAGTTTATTAAGTTGGCTCTCTATCAGAGAAAATAAAGTACACAAGCATTTAAAACGGGCATTGCAATTGGACCCGAATTGCAAGATTGACAACTTACAACCCTATATCGATTATTATTGCCAGCATAATGACTTGGATCTTGCATTTGCTTTAATCCAACAACTTGAGGACACGCAACAAGCCATCCAGTATTTAACCAAAAAGCCCTTTACCACGGAATATTTGCAAAACCACGTCATCAAAGACTCACCGTTGGGGAATGCTTTAGCAGGTTATTACTTATGCTTAAGTTATAAGACGAGTAATGCCGAGCTAGCCAACCAATTTACTAGCAACATCAGTACGATTCATCGGCGACATGCGTTTCGCTATTTGGTTGAAAAGTCCTTTTTTGACCAGGCGTATGAAATTATCAAGGAAAGTCCCGTTGAAATGGATGCCTATCATACAAGCGCCAAAAAGACCTTGGCTGATTACTACTCTGAAGAAGGAGAGAAATATTATCAGCAAGGGTATGACCTTCTTAAAAAGGAAGCTTTTAAAGAAGCAAGCACCTATTATTTAAAATGCGCATTAAACAAGCGAAAAGCCCTTGATGTTGATCCAAGCGAGGATCATCGTAGAGAATACCGTGTGCACCTTCGTTTATACGCCCAGGTACTCATTCGCTCCAACCAGAACCAACCGATAGAATCCGTCAGGGTTGATCAAGTTCTGAAAGCGATTAAATTTCTACAAGATTGCCATGCGAATGTCAATGAAGATGACAAACACGAAAAACAGCTGATTGTTAGAGCGCTAGCCTCTGGCCTGATGTTATCCATTGACTGCCTATGCAATAAATTCCAGGTAAATGATCTGTATGATAAATTTCCCGATGAACAAAAAAAGCATGAACAAGAGCATAAGCATGACATTCAAACAGCCTGTCAATTACTTCGCAATGTCATTCGTCTATTAGAAGAAACCAAGGAAAAACCGCTCAAAAAAATTTTAGCGAAAGCCTATTTTACCTTGGGGGATATTATATTGTTCTTCAACTTAACCGAAGAGGCACATAACCCCATAGACTGTCATCGCAAAGCCAGCCAATTAGTCCCTGAAAATCCGTTTTATATCCTGCGCTATTCTGAGTTGATGACAAATAGCGACCAGCATGAGCAAATTCAAGAAGAGGCCCTCGAAAAACTACATGCTGCTGGCTACAATGTGAATGAGTACCGGCATTGGTATGATGAACGATGGCATAAAAAGAAAATTGGCTATAATAACCTCTTCGATGTCCACAGCGCCGAAGTGCCAGAAAAAGGACATTGGTATACGGGTTTAGGGTTCTAAGATATCATCGGTTCTTGAGATAGCTCTTTCCTTATAACCCTACCTTCATACTGGACACTTTCCTAAAAGAACTGTCGTTGCGAACGAAGTGAAGCAATCCAGTTCGATCTCTGAATAAAAGTCGGTTTTAGATTGCTTCACTTCGTTCGCAACGACGGCTTATTTAAAAATTGTCCAAGACAAAGCTTTATTCCACCCTATTTTCTGACTAACAAATGTTTATATCGTGGCCCATTCGTGCTATAATGAATCATAGTTTACCTCAAAAGATCAAATCATGTCACTTCTCTATTATTACGGCTGGGCCAATTATTTAAACTATGTTAAGTTCTGTGAGAAAAATGGAACGACCCCTGATAAGGCAGTATTTCTTTTTCCGGGGAATGCTTCCCATCATGGGAAAAACCACAATCTCTATACAAAAAAAGGGGGCGGTGGCTTAGCTGCCTTTTCTGGAGAGCTTGGCGATAAAGGCCTTCCCGTTCTTAGTTTACCGACCACTGGCATGGGAAAATGGGCAACAGATACTATTATCAAACAAACAGTACAAGGCGCTGTTGACGATTTATGGAAGGCGGTGGGTGCTGGTTATGACTTGGTATTACCCGTCAGAGATCACGAAAATAAAAAATATTTTGATTCGCCACTAGAAACAACTGTCTCAGAGTATGATGATAAATTAGAAATGATGATAGAAAAGCCTGTTGAACCCAGTTTTTGGGGCGCAATTGAAAAAACGCCCAATAAACCGCTTGCCAAGTTTTATATTAACCAATTAAATATCCTTGCCCAATTTATGGCGGTGAAAGGGACTGAGAAGGAAGCAACGTTTTTATCAGAGTTAGGAAAAAATCAACTTAACCTCGTTGCAGCCTATCGCAAAGGGCAACAAATGCAGTCAAACGATCCTTGGTTACAAAACCCAGGTAGCACCAAAACACAAACACTACCGCCTAAAAAGCCGGCAGCGTTGCAAACCGCCGCTTCCACTCAGAAGCAACCAGAAACGATTTTAACTGGAGAGAGCATGACAAATCCTGACTCACAACCATCGACAAGCGCACCATCCTCCGTGGAGGAATTAGAAATCAGCAGCATCCGTAAACGAGCTATTCTTAAGCTATTAACGCTGTTTAATATAAACGATTGTCAAGAAGAAGGGATATTTCGAGTATCGCCATCTGAATCAGAAAAGCAAGCGAAAATCAGAGAGCTACTCAAGGAAAACTTCGCCGCACTAAGTGACAAGGATGAACCAAACCTTAAGGCCGGGGTTCTTAAGCAGCTGATACGCGATCTACGGGACATCGAAAAACTGCCACTGGTTAGTGATCCTATACGTGATAAGTTGTTAAAGGCAAATGAGGTTAAATCTCATGAGGATAAATTAGAAGGAATAAAAAGCGCGATTGGCGACTTGCCATCCGAAGATAAATTAATACTCAATAATCTGCTTAAGCTTTGCACGGACATTACTAAACAACCAAAATCTAAAATGAACGCTACTAATTTAGCAACTGTCATTGCACCCAATTTTATTAAGGCAAATCCAACTGATCTTTTGGCCTCATTTCAATTCAATGATGTGTTTCAGTTTATGATTGAGAATTACGAACACTTAGCACCTTCATTGGCTATTACAGAAGTTTATAAAGCAGATACGACAACCCACAAGTCACCCGAACCAAGCCTCGAGCAAACGCTCTTCCCATCGCTGAAAAAAGAGATTGAAGAAAAAACATGGGACGTTGGACTCTTTGGGGGTGTCACCGTGGATATTGGCAACGACAAAAAAGTCGTCATGCCTCATCATGTCGCTGAACTCTATGCCATCTGCCAACGGGCCAAGCCTGATACGTTTAAACAGGATGTAGCCGATGCAAAAGCCGTTATCCAACAACGTGATGTCCCCAAAGGGGTGTTTGATTGGATTAAGTCTATCTTAAAAGCCTTGGATGTGTTTCATTTATTTTCTAGAAAGGAAAGCACAGAAACGTTTTATAAAGATAAACTAAAATTATTCGCTCCAGGCACAGATAGCGAGCAATCACCAGTGGTTTCTTCCGAAATCAAAGCACCAAAATAAGGCCATGTTCCCGGATTACGCTTCGCTAATCCGGGCTACAATTCTTCGATTCTTAGAAAAATCAATCGAGTCTGACCCCATTATTAAGGCTATCGTTGCACTTTCTGCCAATACGCTTCTTCGAGATAATAAGGCACAATCTCCGCTTGCTTTAAGGCAAAGTTGGCGCTTAAATCCCCGGCTTTTTCTGCAAAATGAATGTCTTTGGTACCGCTTAATTCATTCATCACATAATTATAAGCCCCTATCATTTCGCCATCGACTTGATGATACAAATCACGGGGTGTTTGATAGGTATAAATATCGGGTATCGTGCCCACCCCTTCCAAATAGCGGTCATGGTTGGAGTAGCCTCTTAAAATTGAAAAGCGGAAATTGCCAAAATGCCATGGTAATTCAAACCATAACGGGTAACCTGTTCCACCACCAGTTTGAGCTCCCAGAACCTTGCCAATATGATTGGAGGAAAAACTATCCACAAAGGTATCACAGGCAGAAAAGCAACGTTCATTGGTTAACACATAAACGGGTTTGCCATATAAAGGTTTGTCCTTCGCTAATGGTTGAATATCGAAATCGATCCATTCTGAAAATTCATAAACTGACGGATCAGTTTGGTCAAATCGTTCCAATAATTCGGGTCGGTCATAGATCGCTTGGTAAGAATTTTTTAATTGCGCTTTATAACGTTTCACCTTTTCTGTAATAAAATGAGCAACGACACTATCACCAATTTCGCCCCATCCTCCACCATTATTGCGAACATCAATAATGAGCGCTTTTGTATTTTTTAGTCCAGCCAGTTGCTGTTTAATATAAGCAATCATCGGAGGTGGCTCTTCACCAAATGACATTGCCGTAATGGTTAATACACCAATATTGCCTGGTAAAATTTTTGTCTGCACAACGTCGGCAAGCTCAGGATTGGTTGCAGAGGAATTGGGATATCGAACCCAAGGCAAACTAACCGTTTTGACTTCTTTGCTTAGGTATTTTTCGACAGTCAAATTAAGATTATCTTCGGGTGCCTCTTTGAATTTATTTAATGCGGGTAACGCCGAGGCGGCATAGGATTGGCGGGCATGATTGGTGGATGCAGAAATCGTTTGGCCAAGTTCTTCAATATAGTCATCAATGGGTTTATTATTCACCGCGACCACTTTATCGCCCGGTTCAACATCCACAGAATAAGGGCCCATTTTATCGCGCTCTACCTTCGCAATATAATAGCCTTCAGGCAGTTTCTTAACGCTTATTGGCGCATAAAACGCCCACTTACCGGGATAAATATAATTAACATGCCCATCATGAACCCCTGCGGCTATTTGAGTCAGAATTTGTTGGAATTGCTCGAAGGTTGTCGTTTCATCAATTTGTCGTTTCGCATTGTCAATGATTGTTTGCCAATCAACCTGGTGTTGCTCTTTTTTAATATCCCAATAACAGTAAATATCCTTTGCTGTTCGGGCGATGTAATCAATGGTTTGGATATATTGCTCTTTGGGAGTGTCTCCTTTTAAGGGAGAAGCTGCTAAACAAATATTGGGATTAATCACACTCAATAGCAAAACAGACAAGGATGAATAGCGGAGGAGCCGTTGTTTGAAAATCATAATACGTCCTTAATATCAATTGTAAATCCGGGGGTATGTCCCTAGGGCGTATCCTCATTCCATTAGTTGAAGCGAAAGTGTGAATAATTGAGCACCAAAATGACTTTGAATGAGGCGAATAGATTATTCTATTTAACGAATTCAAAGTTATTTTGGCGCCAATTAGGCACATTTGCAGCCAATTAATGGAATGAGGACACGCCCTAATGTCCCACCCCAAAATCATGGCATTTTTGGGTTTGGCTTGTCAACGAATGGGATTGAATTGGCGGAGGAAGAAAATAGCCCGGATTATGGCTTCGCCTAATCCGGGCTGGTATCTACCGTTTATTGGTATTCGGGGTATAAATTTCCGAGATCGGGATACAACGGCCCTTGTCTATTTTCCCAGGCTGGATGAGACGGTGGTAAGTCATTGGTAACACCATTAGCACCATTATAGAATGAATTTGGGTTTTCCATCGGGGGTGCGGATGGTGCTATCACAAAGGGTCTTGGTTGCTCAGCCACTTCTCCAACTGGCACTTGATAATAGTAATAGTAAGGATTATCCGCTGTCCTAACCGGCGCGCGCAAATCAATTGTCATATCACCAACCGTGATTTCTCGTGTGAATTTCCCATCTTTTAATTGACGTAATTTTTCCAACAATTGCTGCTGTTTTTCACCCTCATCGGTAAACATACGCCATAATTTATCTTGCACATGGTCAGCCCCCATTTCATTACGAATAGCCACCATCGCACATTTTACTTTAATAATATCTAGGCCCATGCGGGTTAACTTATTTTCTTGTTCATTTGTTAACGAAAACCGTTGTGGCTCAGCGGGATCCATTGCCTCTTTATTCTTATCTCGAATGAAAAGCTCTTGAACTTTGAACTGACTAAATAGTAGACCAACCGTGCCAGCACCAATCACTGCTAAAGCCGATGTTGCGATAATGGTGACACCAATGGGGCTGATACCAGCAGCGATTGCAAGTGCTGTTAACGGACCGGCTAGCATGACCGAACCAATAAAACCACCGGCAAAACCCGCTGCTGCCATCATGGATAATGACACAAGCGCTCTCATCATCCCTTCGTTATGGAGAATTCTGTCACCGCAATCGATGAGTTCGCGTAAGGCATAAAAAGCGAGTACAAATGCCGATAGGGCTAAGGCAGCTAAGATTAATAACAGCACTAGCTGCGCTAATGGATCGCCGTCTTTTTTCTCTTTTTCTCGCCCATGATGATGGTTGTCATACGAACCACCATAGTTGTAGTTATACGTATAAGTGGGTCTGGAAAGATTGGATAAAATCATCCAATTCAACCATGGGTCGGAATGACCGCAATAATAATCTCTGTGATAGTGATGATGGTTCACTTCTTTATAAGTAGTTGGGATTTCTATCCTTCTTTCTGTTTTGGGTAGATTTCGATAAGCAGGCATCGACTGAATCACTGTGTCAAGCACTTGATATGCTTTATGCTTTTCCGCTGGATGCAATTCTTGCAAGTGGCCATGCTGTAATGACCAATATAGTTTCTCACCAAGGTTTTGGGTAATCTCTACCGCTCCGCTCCCTTCTTTTTGCTTTTTGCGAAAGTCACTCTGAAATTCTAGGAATAATTGCGCTAATTGATTATCAGTGAGATTATTCATACATACTGCCTATAATTGTGTATTAGGTGCTCATTATATATTCTACATTTCCAATATGCAATCAAATGTCCGCCGTTTGTCTAAACAAATCATCGCCTGTGAAACTGTCACGATGTTAACTTCTTACTATCAACCTGAAACCTTATAGGGTTAATCCCCCTTGAGGTTGGTAGTTATTGATTGCATCCCTGTAGATTTCTAATAGTGCGTTCGCAACCTTTTCACAAAATTGATTGTGATATCTTTCTCGGTTTGGATGTTTTATCAATGACGCCAAATCGATTTCAGACAATTTTTGGTTTATGGCTTCAACCCACTGTTGGCAAACATAAAAATCATGATCATAGCCCGATTTCGGGATGGGAGTCTTTGCGTCTGGAATTTGTAGGTCTGTCCATTGCTTATTCAACAAGTCGATCGCAGCTTCTGTTGCTTTATTGCCAATTTTCTCAGAAAGCATACCCTCTTCATCCTTTAGCGTGACTTGCAGGTAGTGTGTGACTAACCTTTGGAAAGAGCGAAAACCGTCAATTACCGTTTGCTTATCAACATAGGCACGATTTGCTTTCCTACTTTTAGCCAGGGATTCTTTCAAGGCTTTATCATAGCCAATAATCAAGGTTATCGCTTGCTCAGTATCACTCCATAACTTCGCGTTATTCTCATTAAGGATTGCCTCCTTAAATTTTTGTAAAGCGAGAAAATGAAAGTATCGTTCTAATAGCTTTTTACCTTCAGCTACGCAATCCTGCATTTCAGAATCAAATAGTTTTTTTAACGAAATCCTATTTATGTCAACCATCTCCGCTTCTTCATTTTGTAATGTCTTCGCAAAAACAGCATCTTCAGCACTCAACTCTTCAATTCCATGAATAAATTGAATGATGCTGATAAAGTGTTGTTGATCGGCCTCTTTCAACTTTGCCATTGAGGTCAGGGTTGTATAGCTTGGCTTAATCTGCAGGTAAAGATTTATTAAAAAACGATGGTTTCTTTCAGATATCGGCTTGCTCACTTCCGAAAGACTGATCTTTGGGTTCATTAAAGCTAATATTTTGATCATCGCGGCTTCCGCGCGTAACCTTTTGTAGCGCATATTATGCGCTTCAAACCCAAATTTATTCCCTTTAAATACCTCGAGACGTTTATCTTCTGGCCAGGTTTCAACCTCCGTTGGAAATTCAAAAAACTGAGAATGAGACATAGCCTCACTCACTGCGTCTCGTAAATAGAAATAGAGCACTTCACGATGCCGAATACCGAGCTCTAAATGTTTCTGATTAAATAGTTTGTTGAAAGCAATCAATATTCTCTCAAGGGTATCAACCAATTCAGTTTTTATCGGATAAAGTAGCTCATTTTGCTGCAACTGAAGCTTTCTACTGACCAAAGTTGCGGTTCTCAACCAATCAATTGATTGTGCTTTTTCTCGTTCCGTTACTTCAATAAACTTCTCTTTGCAAGCCAATGTCTGTCGCCAAATTGCTTCATCCAAATCTGGCAAAATTAGCTGTCCTATCAGAATCGAGGTATAGTTTTGCCGTTTAGCATCCTGTCGTTCCTTGTGATTGACTAGTTTATAATACAAAGCTTGTGCTTGAAGGTTTTTACTTTCCAATACAGGAACTTTCGCTTTATCTGATTCTGTTTCTGGCACTAATTCTTTTCGAGTTTTCCGCTTCGTTTCCGGTGAGGAGTCAGAATGCGTTTCGCTACCGCTTCGCGATAATCCTGAAAAAAGAGACAGACTACTCGCTGTGCGCTGTAATTTTCGGGTTAATGAGGAAGGTGACCCCCCGCTCAGAGAACGAGTTTTCTCCTTTCGTACCCTGGATAACTTTGGCGATTCGGCTTTGTTTAATTCGGGAACAGGGTGCATGGGAAAGTGATTAAGCATCGAAGAGACATTCGCAATGACCACAGCTCCCGATTCAAAATTGATAAATTCATATCCTTTCGTTTTTAATTTGTTTTTTATACTATCGGGGGAATAGATAATATCGGGCTCAGGTTCCAACACGGACAGCTGGCATAAAGCACTGTCACTGCCGGGATTATAATCCCACAGTATCGCTTTATGTTTGTACTGGATGCCATTAAAGGTTAATATCACGTCTACCACTCCTTAAATACACTTACATAAATCATATTGATTTATTTATAATCATAAAAATGCAAATTTATACAGTTTTTGCGCTAAACTCAAGACTATGCACTAATTTCCAATTAAATGTGAACGGTTTAGCAGATAGTTATCTAATAGTTAACTTTGAGAATTGGTAGGAATTTTAACAAGTCGTGACTGAATTACCAATGCGTTGATAAGGCTGGATAAACCATGCAGGCAAAAGGAGGATTGTGATTAATGAGGAATATCGCTGACAAAGTTCAGTTTTTTAAGTGGAATAATCATGGCCAAAGTCACCGCTCCCATTAGCAAGGTGATAAAAATGACAATCACCGCCACCACAACGGCATTTCTAAAGGCATGTTTACTTGTGCCATGACTATGGACAGCAGCCAATTCCAAGCCACAAAACGATAACATGATGGCGGTCAAACTGGTATAGCCATCTTCCTGAGGTTTGGGTAATGTTGAGAGACTGTGCGGATCATTCCATAAGGTATATACGCCGATGAGAAGTAAAATAGCAAAGGGTAAAAGCAGCCCAATGGTGGTGCACAAGGTATTGACTCGACTCGATAGCTGAATGCCTTTGAAATTGATAATGGTTAGCAACCAGATTAACCCATTAATTAGGATAAAGATCTCGAAGATATGATTGGCAGATGCTGGGTTAATGCAAAATAAAAGGGACCCGGCAATAAGCGCGAAAAAAGTGGGGTAAATCAAAATATTTTGCATAAATTGCAACCAAAGGGATGCAATCCCCATGCGCTGTCCTAATCCTTTTCGAACCCACCCCAAGATGCCATGAGGGGATTGATAGGAAAACCAACCACAAACAATGGCACAAGGGAGAAGAAATAATAAAAATGCTAGCAGAAAATAGCCTGGCAAGGCACGCCCAGCCAACGCAGCAGCAGGTAAGTTACGAATGCTATCCACTGAACCGATGGTTATTAATGCCAAACTCCAGGTTGATAAAGGGCGCATGATTAAAATCGTAACGATAAGCAGCTCAACCCACCGTCAATTTTTCGGAACTCACTCAAATCAACCGGTATCACAGCATACCCTGCTTGTTCAACCGCTTTGATTGTTCGAGGAAATCCCGCTGGCATGAGCATTTTGTCATTGATCATGATTGAGTTTGCAGCATAGGATTCTTCGGGCTCTACAATAATTTTATGAAACTCATTAAACGTCGGACAATCAACCAAATGGTGCTGGATCAATAAGGTTTGATTGGCAATATAAGATACCCCTGTTTTAAGGTGAAGCATGTTTTCAAAAGAAACGATGGAGGCTTGGTAGTCGTATTGCTTCAATATAGCTATTAATTGCTCGGCACCCGCTAGATTGGTTCGGGCTGATAAACCAATATAAAAATGCCTTTCAATCTGTAACACATCACCACCATCCAAGAAGCCAGGTGATTGGATGTGATGTAAATTCTGAGGATACAATTCAGCCAACAGAGGCTCAATGAATGCCACTTCATCCATACGAGAGGGCGCCCCGGGTCGGGTGCACAGAGCAAATTCCGGCGTTAACACGGCGGGGTCTTCAACAAAACACGCATCAGGAAAATCATCGAGTGCCCCTAAGGTCGTGACCTCTAGCCCACAACACTTCAAAGCATCCACATAGTTGTGATGTTGTTGGCATGCATTGCTGTAATCAACAACGCCTAATTCAGCAGAGCTGGTCAGTCCTTTTGCAATCGATTGTGAGGGAGTTCGCACAATAGCACGATGAAAATACATAAAACATCCTTGATTGACGAAAGATGCATTATACCCAAGTTAACAACACAGGGATAGCCGCGCGGCTACACAGCCATCTTTCGCAGTTTCACGATTTTTTCATCGCCTATGCCTTGAGAAACACACACAAGATGATTCACAGGAACATCTTGCCATTCACAGTTAAAATCAGTGAGCCTTTCAGAGGTAACCAGCACGCAATGCGGGTTTCCTTTGCCTTCAATCATATGATAGCGATCCCCTTTTTTCACAAACGCATCACCAACGGAGAAATGAAGTGTTCGTGGGGTTTGTTTTTCTTCGCTGTGATAACGACATGCAACCAGTTGCTTGCCATCGGTCAGCACAAAATTTAAATTTGAATCACCCGGACCACCGTGCGTGGAAACTAAGCGTTCTATTTGGGCAATGGTTTCTTCCAGGGTGATAGCAACCACCTCAATATTGGATAAATCTCGACCTTTGGCTAATTGTAAAAATAAATGAAACGCATGCTCAGAGTCGGTTTCACCTTGAATGGACTCATAGATATCATCTTCCAATAGATGCCTTAAATGACGCTTAATTTTAGCGAAATTATAAATACCGCCATTATGCATAAACAGGTAGTCCTGATACATAAACGGGTGACAGTTATCATGCGAAACACCACCATGAGAGGCCGCTCTGACATGGGATAGAAAACAAGGCGATTTAATTTTCGCAGAAAGATGCAATAAATTTGAGTCATTCCAGGCCGGTTGAATCGATTTAAACAAAGCCGGTTCAGTGGATAATTGCGGTACATACCAGCCTAAGCCAAAGCCATCCCCATTGGTCGGCATATCCGTTTCTCGAGCATGAAGACTTTGACTGATCAAGGAATTAACTGGCTTTACCAAAATATCTTCAATCAATGCATCATGTCCAATATAAGCCACAAATCGACACATAAAATCTCCCTTTTTAAATGATCACGGGTATACTTTCTTAGAGTGTAGACTATTTTGATCAATGGGCTTTAAGGCTAATCCTTAGGAGGCCGTTCAGCATTAAGCTAGTTCGTAATGACCATTAAAAAAACCGGGCACGGGCACGTAAGTCCTAGTAGAGTGATTTTTTAGTTTGGTACCTACAAGACAAAAACAAAAGCACTCTTTTTGCAGCTGTGATATGCTACTAAAATGGATTGAGATTTTGGGAAGGATATCATGGATCAGTCGCTGCAAACTTTTGTTATCACAGGCGCCACCTCAGGTATTGGTTTAGAAATCACGCGAGGACTTTTGCAAGCCAATAAAAACGTCATTATGATTGTCAGGAACCCCGATTTAGCCGACAGGCGCATCGCCGAATTCAAACGAGATTTTCCTCACTGCCAACTATCCTACATCATTGCCGACCTAGCCAGCCAGCAGCAAGTTGAATCAGCCGCCTCACAACTACGCTACCATTGTGAGCAAATACATGGCTTGATTAATAACGCCGGTATCTTTATGACCTCGCATAAACTATCGGAGGATGGTATTGAATTAACTTTTGCCGTCAATCACATGAGCCATTTTATTCTCACTCAACTGTTGTTAGATCGTTTAGCAGCATCTGGGTCAGGGCGAATAGTGATGCTTGGCTCACATGCTCATACTTTTGTGGACCGCATCCAATTTGACAATATTGGTTGGCAAAAAAAATTCCGTAGTCTGAAAGTGTATGGTCAATCCAAACTTGCTAATCTGTTATTCATGAGGCAAATTGCCAAACAATTACCATCAACCGTGACCATAAATTCCGCCGATCCGGGCGCTGTGGCCACCCGAATTGGTTGTAATAATGGCAAACTAGAACAAATTGTGTCCGCCGTGTTTCGTCAGTTTTATCGCTCCATTCCCAAAGGGGCAGAAACCCCCTTATACTTAGCTCTCTCCCCAGATGTTGAAGGTTGTAGTGGTTTATTCTATAAAGATAAGCAAAAAATTGACCCATCCGCTTCAGCCCAGTCTGATAACTTAGCTCAACAGCTTTGGGATTTTAGTATGCAGTCGTGGAAAAATGCATCGTTGATTAATCATGCTCAAGATATACTCCGTTGCCAGCGCCAGGCGGATCACAGTATAGTGTAAAAATAACTAACACGGCATAAGGGTTGGCGACATGATGGCAATTATCAAACCTCAAACGGTTGCTCGTTGGCTATTTGCACTGATCCCACTGGCCGGATTAATCAGCGTTATGTCATTACTAACCGATCAATGGTTGAGAACCATTTGGCAATTCACCCTCTTCATAACCCTCCTATTTTATGTCGCCTGTGCCATCATTCCCACCACCATTCGTAAGCTTCAATCGATGCCCTACACGTTTAATTTAAATAACAATTGGGGCCCAGATGGCAGGGAAACTCAAATACTGACCTATGCTTGTTATCATACCCATTGGTATAACCATATCACGCACACAGCCTTTCCAATAGAAGCTTTTCTTTGGCAGCTGGTTTTATATAGTCATTTAGCGCTAGCCTATAATCAGACCCTGGCGTTCATTGCTTTAACCGCATTTTCATTGGTGTGGCTATTTCAAGCTGTTAGCGTTAAAGAACGTTTTTTCACTCAAGTGATGGCGAGTTGGTGGCTTGCCGTGGGTATCGTGGTGGTGCTAGCAACCTATCTTCTATCTGCCGAGTTCTGCTACCATTGGAGCATCCTTTTATTACTGTCCCTAGGATTTTGGCGGTTTTCCGGCCATTGGGTTGAGCCTATCCCACCTGGACTAATTAACAACGTAAGCTTTGTCTCACTCAAGCAAGCGGGATTTCATATCCGTTTGCTAAACGCGACCCTACTTGGCATTTTCTCTGAATTTGCCGCAGGACTTCCTTTTCGTTTGGTGAATACTTGGATTTATGTTGGTTTGCAACAACGGCTCGAAAATGCGCACATGAACTATTCCTGGCAACAAGCCAAACGAATTCGAGACGACATCCACAGACAAGGTTGGGAAGCTCATCCGAGAACAAAAAAACTCATTGAAAATGAAGTAGGAGTTTCACATCATGGCGGTGCATGAGACAAAAGCAGCATCCCCCTTTCAACTGCTTGTTAGCGATGACGGAAGCAGTAGTATTCTGATATCTCATCGCCAGCATCGCTACTTGTTTGACTGCTGGCTCTCGCCTCAATATGTCGCTTTGCACCCGGCATTTTACTCAGGTAAGCGGACTACCCCTGCTTGGCTTAATTTATCTTGCCTACCCGCCTTAGATGGTCTCTTGCTTTCTAGCCGACAAAACGATCATTCCGATCCGAAAACGCTCCAGGCGATATATCAAAAAAATCCATTATTGCCTATTTGGGCGCCTGCTTCCTTGGCGTATAAATTACGCCACATTGGCTTTGAGGTGATTTATACCAGTCGGGTTGGGCAGCTGTTTCTTATCAACCAACATCTTCGTGCCCTGCAATTATCCGGCTATGGCGGGTGTACTCCTTTTTTACTCCAAGACATACCTAGCAAACACACACTCTGTATTGCCCCACATAGTATTGATCTGCCATGGTTAAAAGCAAATCACGTCTGGATCTGCCAACAATTTGAATTGTCGCTGGACTGTCCATCCATCACAACACTTTGTATTGGCATTACTCCAACCCTGCTTGCCCCATTCGGTCGTCTTTCTTGGATAATGCCGCAAAAAGGAATTAATATCCCCTTACCCCAAGACACGTTAAGTATCTTGCAATTGTTAAACCCAAAAAAAATCATCCCTATTCATCATACGCCCGAATTGAGAAGCGGTTGGGCTGCGAAACATTTAGTCAAGTTCCCGCATGCACCCCAAAGCCCACCCAACCATTCGTTTATAGATATTGGCACAAAATCCGTATTACAATGGCTAGTAAGCCGATACCAAAAAGGAGATTTTATCAGCCCCAAAAATGAACCCATAAGTTGTTAATTTTTTTCACATTGGATGTGGATTATTAGGGATCCTCCCTAAGTTGTTATTCAGTTGTCCAATAGGCGCAAGGACAGGACTTACGAAAAACCCAAAGGTCGAGGCAAAAAAAGTTTTTAATGAGGGAGTTTAGATTCACTAAATGACCGAATTATAAACTTTATTTAACGAAGAGATTGGGAGCTTTTCGTAAGTCCTGAAGGAGGTTGTCTATGCACAAAGCGGATATCTATACACACTACCCTCAAGGGTGGTTTGCTGTTTGTTTTTCTTCAGAAATACAGCCCGGGCAAGCGAGGGCAAGAAAATTAATGGGGAAAGAGTTCCTATTATGGCGTGATGACGCTGGCAATGCCCATTTGCAGGACGCGTATTGTCCCCATTTGGGAACGCACTTGGGCCATTGTGGCAAAGTCATTGGTCAAAAAATCCAGTGTCCGTTTCATGGTTTAACCTTTGATGGTCAAGGCAAATGCTCAACGACCCTCAAAAAAATGAGTCAACCTCATGGCAAGGCGGTTGGCTTAAAAACCTATCCCCTAGTCGAGCAAAATGGCATTATTTTTAGTGCCTTTGACAGTGAGTCGACCTTTGCACATTGGAAAATGGACCCGGTAGATTTAAGTGAGTATATGCCTTCACGAACAGCGTTTTTTACGCTTCAATCAAGTCCTCACGAAATAACTGAAAACACCCTAGATTTACGCCATTTCAGCGCCTTACATCAATACCGAGGGGCTTGTCTTGAATATGAAGCAAATGGCCAGTACTTACAAGTTAGGACTGCTATTAAACGGGATGGCAAATTGTTTGGGCGCTCCGGGCTAGTGAACATCGAAACTCTCACACACCATCATGGGTTAGGTTATGCGAATGTTCACATTTTAGTGACTGAATTAGGCATACGGTTTTGCGGGTTCGTCCTACCAACCCCCATCGATAACCGCCATATTGAACTTAGGTTTCAATTACAAATGAAATCGATGGATAACGTCAAACAAGTGCACCCGCTTCTCCGTTTCATGCCTAATCGATGGGCTAATAAGCTTGTTTTCAGACAGTCATTTAAAGGGTTTTTATTGAATGTCGCCGAAGATTTACCCATCTGGCAAACAAAAACGTATTTAAGTGAACCTGCCTTATCGGAACTCGATGGCCCTATTCCCTTTTATCGTCAATGGGCAAGCCAGTTTTATCTGCCAGTGGACAGTCAATCGAAGAAGGCTTGCGTGAAGGAAAACTATGACTATACCACATAAGCCAATTTAACCATGATTGCATACAAAAAAGGCATATAGGTATCACTTGGATTGAGATTTGATTCCCCATACCCAGCGGTGTATTGGCCGCTAATTTCAGCCAGGAAATGGGGATGGATTGGTGTATTCATTCCGACGATAAATGTCGGTGAGTAACTCGATTTATCCACGACGAAATCACGACGATGCAGCCTGGAGACGCCGGCACCGGAGTATAAACGCCAATTGGAATTGGCTATTTTCATCATGACTTTTGCTAACACGGATAGTGTGTCTGTTTTGGTAGTGAGTTGGGTTTGTCCATGGTTATTAAATGCAAACAAACTCCATGGATCAAACGTCACTGTGGCATTGGGGAAGCGAATATAATTTGCTTCCATGGCAAAATAAGGTGATAGCTCATAATCCACAAATCCTCCCCAGACGGCGCCACCTTCTTTTGCCTCTATTGGTGTGGAAATTGACAGTGCCATATTTTGGTTTTCTAGGTTGGGTACTAAACCTCGCCAAGTCGTTGAGCCAGCCCCGCCTAAAACACCAAAATAGAAACGATGGTTTTCAGAAGTGCGGGCATCCTTCGCATTGATAGGACCTTGTATCCCTAAGAATATCAGCAAAATGAAGACTAATTTTTGCATCATTGACACTCAGAAAACGTCAGACACATCGGCGACCATCACCACTGCAAAGTTGATTCTTAGAATCTCTTCCACCGTTGATATAACAATTCCAACTATCCACACAATCTTGCGCAGGGGTATGCCTTTGGTTGGCACAGGCCGATTGTAAGGAACCATATGCTGCCACCATGCGATTAAGTATTTGCTTCATGTCCTGGCACATGCCTTTGGGTAAACCTGTTTGCTGGCAATAGCAGCTTGCTGCTATTTGGAACGAAGCACAAAATCCAGGATGATTGGTTGGTAGCGCATTCTGACATGCATAAGATTGAAAAAAGCTGGTAAGCAAAACGAGAAAAGTGAATAAGCGTAATTTGAACATCCTATGAAATCCTTTTATACATCATTGCGTGATTAAGGGCATGCCCTAAAATCAGACCTCAATCCATTTTCACCGCAGATCAAGGAACGTTCATTCCCTTCAGTGCGTCTCCATTAAATCTTAATTAAAGCCAATGTTCAAGTATTTCTTGCCAGTGTTATTGAATTTGAAACATGTACCTATCATTGATAAACTGTTGGAAATGTTCTGAGATTTCCAATAATTTTCCCAAGTCATCTGGATCGGATAGGTTGTCGATGGCTTGTTGGATGATTGCAAAGTTACTTTTTCGATCGCATTTAGTTCCACGAGTCAAGCTATCTTCAAAATAATCGGGGTAGGCTTCTAAAAGAATGCGAAGGTGCTCAAATTTCCCCTGTCGAATGCAAAAAGAAACAATATCTTCATCGTCTTGATTAATAAAATTATAAGCCCTCACCCGATCATCAGTTTGTTTTAAAAAGGCATCAAACACTTGTTTGAACTGCTTCGCATTGAGTAGATCGATGGCATGGTGTAACGCTGTATTATCCTTTCTGTCGTGGACTAAGCAATTAGCCCCTGCTTGGATGAGTTGTACCACAGCATTCACCCGCTTATTGAACAAAGCAAATAATAATGCCGTCTTACCGGAATGGTTCTGTTGCCTATCAACCCGCGCGCCATGATCTAATAGTTGTTGGATATACTTTGTTTTGCCCATCGCTGCGGCAATCATTAAAGGCATGAGCGTGTCTTTTTCGCGATTATCAAAGGGTTGATTCATTTCATTGACTAATACCGCTGGTAATGCGCTTTGGGTCTCTAACCAATGGAACGCTAGTGTTTTACCACTCAACATGGCTTGGATTAGAGGCGTCATCATCAGCATTTCCCCTTGATAGAGGGCTAAGCAGGGCTTTGATTTAGGCACTGAGGCTAACTGATAGTGCTGCTGGTGATTTTGTAAAAACTGGGTCATTGACTCATCATTATCTTCTGGGTTTAAAAATAAATACTCTTTTGAAGCTCTTTCATCATAGGCATTATAATCAACTAAAAATTGTTCCCCCTCATTCATACTCTGGGTCGTCATCACTTTGACTATTTTTCGACCCTTGGAGGTCGCTTCAACAAACACCACATTATCATTTGTATCGGAATAGTTGATAAATCGAGTAAAGTTACCTTTAAACTGGGCATCAACAATCCTTATTCCAACCCTCATCGCATAATGGTTGTTAGCCTCATCGCTGCTGTCTAAGTATTGGCTAAATTCCTTCGCTGAAGGATATTCCTCACCCGTATATTCAGCAACACACGTTCCCTCTTCAATGGGTTGCTTGGCAAAAAGCCCTTTCCCTTCAATTTGATTCAAGAGATGAATTGGCTTTACTTCAACGAGCTCCGATTGGTCTAATGGTGAGATAAGATAATCTTCGGGACGCATCCCTTTAATGTTTAAATTTTTTAATAGTTGTCGTTTCTCTTTGAGAGAATAAGACTTAATTTTCTTTTTTTCAGGCTGAAATATGGATAACTTCCCGGCCGTGCCGGAGGTTTGAAAATCGTTTAACCACTTCGGCTGTTTCGTCTTGCGCTTTCCTTTAAGGGACTCTTTTTTGCTGGGCATATCATTCTCACGAGGTTTGACGTCATTGCTTTGATAAGTGAATAGATTAAAGGCATTGATTATTTTAAAAACAACACCAATAGATTTATTTTAAATCAAGGAGTGTATTTTATAGAATCCACATTAAGGTTTTCTTAAGCGGTAATTGATCGTTTGAATATTGCCTTTGTACCGGACAAAAAAAAGGAACTAATACGGGCTCGGGCTCGGGCTCGGGCAAGTATTAGATATGAGGTTTTATCCGGTACAAAGTATATAATATGAAATCAACCCTCGTCATAACGAATCGCAAAATCCGTCAAGGGCTCGGGCTCTACTTTTTCTTGGTGGACAGACTCAACCTTCGCCAATGCGGGGCCTTTATGAAGCCATTGCCAGAGTGCTTCAAGCTGTTGCTCTTCTCCCATCGCCAACACTTCAACGCTGCCATCTGACCGATTACGAACCCACCCGGTCAAACCGCCGATTTGCATGGCCTGTTTGACAGTAGAGTCTCTATACCAAACCCCTTGCACTTTTCCATACACTCGATACCGCATGCATTGTGTTGCCATAACTCTATCCTTGTTATTCATAAATGAATGTTTAAGGTAAACAACTTGATAAACGATTTATCTTAGTTTGTTGGCGTTCGATTTCTTTATCAAATAGTTGCGACGCCTTTTGATGATAATTATCCCGTTCTTGCTCATAGGTTGATTGGTATATGCCTTTAAAGAACTTAGAAAAATGTTGCCAATCATGATTTTCTGATTTATCTAACTCGGATTTTGCTTTCTCTAAGCGCTTTATTTTAGTTTGCTTATACGCCATTTTCTGTCGGATAAACCCATAACTTGAGTCTGCGTTTCCTTCCAATGTCAGTTTAGCGATGTGCCCTTCGATAGCCGAGACCGATTTTTTGTAGTTAATATCACCAAACATGTTTTCATCATAGTCGTTGATATATTCCGTGAGAATTTGCAGCAATTGGTTCAGCTTTTTTAAATCATCTTCGACAGCCCCCTCATATAAACTATGATTAAAATGCTTTAGAAACAAGGCATTTACAACACTCTCATCTTCTTCAGAATCCAATGGCTTGTATCGATAATATTGATCGCGCATTTCAAACCCAAGGTTCTTAGCGATATTTCTAAACACGCCTAAAATTGGTGGAATGATTTTGTTTCTTAATAGGAAAAATAAGTTCACACCCACTGAAAGTTGATTCGTTAATGCCAAAGCCCCGAGCAGAGTTGATGTCGAAATAATGGTGGGAAATAAGAAATAGGACCCTGCAATAAAGGCCGCCAAAAATAATAAGGTAACGATTATTTCGACCTTGCCAACGTCGTTCTGATAAATGCGATATCCGAAATTTGTTATGTTACCCAAACACAAGGATATGTTTGCCAACATCAGGATAATTTCATGAGAAAATAAACTCGAGGCCATTAATGCTGGGGTAAAAAAGAGGGTGACGGCAAACGACATCACCGAATTTAGGCTGGTAGACGCCTTATTAAATATATCCCCGACATTTTTTTCGCGGTTACGATTGCGCTTAAATGGTGACTTTCTTAAATCTAATCCCATAACAACACCTTGGTAATCTCTTAAAATCAGAAAACGCCATGATAGGAGTCAATGTGTTTAGCGTGAATAACCCTAATGCATTATCATTGATATGTAAAGTTTTCATGATGATTAAAAGGCAAGTCACGCCTCACTCATTTGTGTCACGCTATTGGCATTAAATTTTCGCCGGTCGAATACTGTTCGGCTAACAGCGACAAAATTATAACTAACAATTATCAACAATAACCAACGAAGCCATGCCGTATTTAAATGGCTTACAACCCCTAATCCCAAAAATACGCCCAAGCAACCAACGAGGCTTAGCCAGCCTATTTTTGCCATGGGTAAATTGGGTTGTTTAAGGAATATCATCGCAGTTAGCGGCTGCTGCATAGCGCCGGCTATGGTCATAATTGGAAAAGCAACGATGGGTGACATATTTAGCATAAATAACACCGCTTGCACCATCACGAATAAACCGACCCCGGCAGCCGTTAACGAGCCCGCTATGACTAAGCCAACAAACCCAAAAAATAATTTCAAACCTCGCAATGTGGTTAACGAGCCATCCATGGGTAAGCAATCAAATTGAGCTAGCAACAGCAAAACGATTATCACCATAAAAGCGGCCATCATGGCAATGCACAAAGGTTGTTTATTTAATCGGGTCATTGTCAAACCGCCAAGAACTCCACCAATGCACGTTGCTAAAACCAAGGTGAGTAAGGTCAGCATATCAACTTGGAACAACGTTAGAAAAAATAAGGCCTCAATCAAACCGGGGATGACTTGCGCTAGGTTTGTCATGGCTGGAAACTCAGCATCTTCAAACGTATTGAGCGTTTTGGCTAAAAAGATATTCACGGCAAAACTACCCATGCCGATGGTATCGGCAAAGAAAGCAATAATGCCGCTAACGGTTAGTTTTTTTAACTCAGACCAAGAAAGGCCAGTAGATTTGGCTTGCCGATGGTAGTTTAGCATCATGAAAATAGCTAAACCATTGAAAATAAGCATGGCTAAGATGATTAATAATATGGCCACTATTGAAACGTTTAAATCAACATGGGCTTATTATACACACGGAGGAAGAATAATCATAGTGAATTGTCGAGGCGAGGGCAGCTCTTAAGCACTGACGTACCGAAGTTGTCCCTGAGCGCATCTGAGATTTTTTACAGGACAAAGGTGCCGTCGTTGCGAGCATAAGCGAAGCAATCCAGATCGATCTCTGACGTGGTAAGATCTATTTGACCACATCACTCTAATTTTAACGCATCGGTCTTCTAGACTGCTTCGCGCTGCTCGCAGCGACGGCGAAGTTAGTTCGGGACGTTTTTCAGGACCTGTATAAATGCTCGCAACGACTAATTTTCGATGATATCTCAAAACTCAGGAACGTTCCGGGACATCCTTCTGTGCGCAGGCGTTTGCAGATTAGCCTATTAATTAAATAAATCGTCTATCCTTAAGGACCCACCCATCAATTACTTTTTCGGATAAACAGTATTATCCAGATTTTCTTCGAAAGTATCCAATGCTTCCGCCGATTTTGTTTTAGGCGTGCGGAAGAAAGTATCGACATAGCCTTGTTTTGAAATCGCTACTAACACTGCAGGAATCACGGTGATGGTGGCTAAAACGCCGATAATGCCTTTGATGATCGGATGAAGATTATGCCAAACGCCACGGTGTTTGGCGAATTCATCCCGAGCCCCAGTGATTGCATCGGTACATTCTTGCTTAAATTGTTGTAAACCATCTTGGGTCAAATTCTTTTCAAAGGTCGTTTTAGCTTGTTCAAGCTTTTGATGAAACTGCTTGACCTTTTCAGCAACATTCATATAAGCCGGATTATAAGCAGCCTCGCTAACTGCTCCTTTTTTCTTCAGTGAATCAGTGACTTTTTGGAGTTCTTTAAGATGCGTTTCAAAAGCAACTAACGCTAATCGATAAGCTTTTGATTGTTCTTCTTGATCTGACTCATCCGATTTTAAAGGACTTTTTGCTTCTTCGCCAACCTGTTGATTTGAAGATGGGATATCGCTTTGTGGCACGGGTGTCGAACTTTGCGTGTCTTTTTGAGGCTCTTGTGTCAAGCTTGTGCTACCTAAATTGCTTTTTTGGGAAGAACCATGACTATCTTCTTCCGTTATCACGGGCGTTGTGCCTTTCTGTTCGTCTTGCTGTTCAAGATATTCATCGAAATCAAGCGAATGTGTTTCAACGTGAGATTGGTCTTGAGTGCCCATCACTTCAAGAAGTCCGGCAGTAATCGGTGCAAAAAAATTAGCTGCTTCTTCTTCGGTATAATCATCATCATTGATATCAGAAAGTTGACCATAATGCTTAGCACGTAATTTCGCCACTGCCTGTCGGTATTGCTCTTTATCGTCTAGTTTGGCAAAGGCTTCTAGTTCCGGAGGTAGCACAAAATTCTTCGTATCTAATTTTTCGACCCATTCAGGGTGACTCATGGCATATTGAATGAATGCCACACTCATCGGGCCACAAGAGACTAATGTGTGTCCTGAGGCCGTTTCTTTCTCAAATTTTTCTTTCTGAGCAACTTGATGACAAATAACCAAGTCCATTCCACCTATCTTATTTTTTTCCTCTAAGCCTAATCTTGCTTTCGCATAGTCTTCCGGTGTTAGTTTTTCATTGGAAAAACCAGTCGGATTGAATAAAAACATTGTGCACGTCTCATCATTATCGGGATTTTTCCGCAAAATTGCCGACATGTAATGGGCAGAACCCAATTCTGGTTTAAAAATGATTGGAAAAAAGGTTGCCTCTGAGTTTAGCAATTGATTACTACATTCCCACATTAAATCTTCAAGCTTATGGCTAAATTCCCCATCAAAAAATACATAAGGAGGAAGCATCACTTCATCGATAGACTCAGGGAGTTGTTGATAATGTTGCCAAACCAACCATTGCACATCATCATTATGATACCAAGTTTCAAACTTTCGACTATCTTCTTGATCTCGGGTGGTAAAAATATCTTGCGCTTTTGTCATGTTAATATCTTCTTTTCAAATTGAATAAAAATAAGGCTTTTATATGGATGGAATTATAGCTTAATTGGATTAACAAAATATTAACAGATCAAGCGATAATTTCTTTTTAGTGTATCGGTCAAAAACTCATATCTAAAACGTGCCGGTGCCCGAGCCCATAGCCGTCAAGCTAAGGAAAAATCATGATAATCGTAGCCGCATGCAGCTTCGCTCTGAGGAATCCTGATATATTTTTGTTCAATAAGAAAAAATTGGCAAAACCAAAGAGAACCCCCTCGCCCGCGCTAGAATTTTAACCAGGGGTAAAATCTTGCTCGC